>JAVJNT010000002.1:1346024-1682531 GCA_040217175.1 Phycisphaerales bacterium
CACCGGCGTGCGATTGACCATGGCAACGCTGGACTCGGCGCCCTGAACGATCGTGGAGAGCTGGTGCAACCCGATGAACTCGTCGACGCTCAGCAGACCGGGCTCGGTACGCCCTTCCACTGCCGACGATCGGTCCGCGAACGGGTTCGAGCCCGTTGCCGCAGGCAAATCGCCGATGGCAGCGTCGAGCCGATCGTTCCACTGCACCGCCACGTCGGATGCGAGCGCGCTCGGGGAAGCACTCGGCGAAGTGGTCGTATCGGACGCAGCTGGCGAAGTGGTCGCGACCCCGGTCGGTCCGGCTTGTTGTCCCGTACTCGCCTGCGCGCCGCTCGGCGAACCCAGCAGGAACTGGTCGATCGCCAGGATCAAGCCCGCCGAACCCAGCAGACCCAGCAGTACTTTTCGTTCCTTGTTTAATGCCATGGCCTTGGACCTATCGATCCGGAGCGGCGGCAGATGGAGCCGAACCGGCCGGCGTGGTCGTGGCGGCGTCCGTCGCTGACGGTTGGGGCGCATGTACCAGTACGGTGGCCATCAACGCAAGGCGTTCGGCGTCGGTGGGTGATGGCACGATCGCGAATCCCTCGATCTCGGCCGTCGGGAGATGGTCCTGGAACTGCGACACGAACGCGTCGATGTCCGAGAACGAGCCCATGGCATTGACCGTCAGCTGCGTGCGCGCCAGCCCGTCTACACGCTCGGTGCCGGAGCGATCAGCGCCAAGAATCGTCAGGCCGAACCCGGTGGCTACCTCGGTGAGGTGGCCGACGAGCTTCTCGCTGGGGATGGGCTCGGCGCTACCGGCTTCTCGGAGCGACCCGAGCCTCGCCTCGGCGGTGGCCAACGCTGCCTTGGCGGCGCGTACGCGTTCACCGGCCCGCGCGATTGCCTCGTGCTGGGACCGTGCCTGCGCCTCGGCTTGCAGCGATGGCATGACCCCGAACGCGTATGCGAGCCCCCCGAGCGCGAGCACGCCCGCGACGCCGACGGCGTGGACGTGCACGGGCAGGACCTTGGTATGCATGGATTGAACTGGCTCGAAATCGGTCATGGCGTGTCTTTCTCGGCGGCCTTGGGCGCGATCACGCAGTCGATGGAGAATTCCGGACGCCCGCTCGTGCTGCGCAACGGCGTCATGCCGTGCCGGACGCTCTCGAACAGGCCCGTCTCGTCGAGCCGGGCCGCCAACTCGGCCGCGGTAGCCCTCGAGTTCGCGTCTCCCGTGATCGAGAGCGACCAGGACGGGACGCCGCCAGGCCGGGGCTGAACGTTGATGGAACGAAGGCGAATTCCCTCGCCCGCATTGCCGACGATGACGTCCAGCAGCGAGCCCCAGCGAAGCGATGCCGAGGCACGAGACCGGGCGTGTTCGGCGCCCTCCAGCGTGCGAACCCGGGCGCGGAGGTCGGCCAGGCTCGCCTCGATCGTCTCGGCCCGCTGCGTGAGGCCCGCGGGCATCGCCGGCGGCCGGGCGCGCGTCGCGAAGGCGGCGAGTACACCGCCGCCAACCAGGATCGACAGCGAGCACAACGCCAACGCCCACGCCGAGATGCATCGCTGCAATCGGCGGGCGGTGGCTCGGTGGCGCGGGAGCAGGTTCGTGCCGGTCATGCCAGGTCCTCCAGCAACGCGAGGCCGATCGCAGCCGCGAAACGACCGCCGACGGCCTGTCCGTTCCCATCGATGGGCTGGGCCACTGCGTTCTGGTAGCGGCTTGCAAGGACGTCCATGATGCCGGCCTGCTCACCCCCGGCCCCCAGCACGCTGATGGCTGCCGGCGCATGCGAGCGCGAGCGGTGGCGTGCGAACGCGATGCAGGCGTCGATCTCGGTCGCCAGGCGCCGTCCGACCTCGGCGTCGCCCTGCGATCCATCCAGCCGTAATCCCGCCGGCGTGCGCGCATACAACAGGGTGCTGTGGTGCAGCACGACGATGCGAACGCCCCAGGATTCCAGCCGTGCCCCGACCCGAACGGTGGCGGCCGTCGGTGCGGCAGCAAGCACGCGGCCCAACGCGCGCGACGGATCGTCGACGCCCGCGACGCGCAGCCCGGCTGATTCGAGTGCGCCAATCACCTCGTCGGTCGGTGCGATCTCGCAGCCAACGGCCATGACCTGGACCGCCGGCCCGGGCGTTGGCAGCCCCCAGTACGAGAGCTCGAAGGTACCGGGCTCCAGCTTCGTACGCTGGACGAACTCGGCATTGGCAAGCTGATCGATCGGCGCTCCCGATGTCGCGGGCGGAAGCTCCATCGTGGTGGTCTTCAGCGCCTCGGCCGGGGCATTGATCACGCAGGGCGCCGACTTGAAGCCATGCCGGAAGAGCAGCGATTCGAGTTCCACCGCCTCGGCCGGGGTGACGGCACCGTCCCCCGATCGGCGAGCCATCCGCACGCCGTGCAGGAGCGTCCAGCCGCTGCGGTTCAGCCGCACCTGGGCCGCCGTAATCGCGTCGGGAGAGATATCGATGCCGGTCCGTACGCTGCTCATGACGGTCTTCCCTTTATGATGCTCCAGCCGACGCGGTAAGGTCGAACAGCGGCAGGAACATGCTCGTGGCGATGCCACCGACGACGATGCCCAGCGTGACGAGGAGGAGCGGCTCGATGATGGCGCTGAGCGCCTTCAGCGTTGCTTCGTTCTCTTCCTCAAGGAAGTCGGCAACGTTGCCCAGCATCATGCCCATACGACCGGTCCGCTCGCCCGTGCGCACGCCCTCGCGAACGAGCCCGTGCAACAGGCTTGCTTCCTCGAACACGGTGCTGATCGGCTGGCCGACCTCGGCGGCGTCGTGAGCCTGACGGAGCAGCGCGGCGTACTCGGGACTACGCATCGAACCCGCGCACAGCGACAGCACGTCGAGCAGTGGCAGGTGGCTCTCGAGCAGCAGCGAGACCATCCGTGCCAGACGGGCGCTCGCGATCGATCGCGAGATGTCGCCAAGCTTGGGCGTCCGCAGCAGCGTGCGATCGATGAGCCTGGCCGTCGCGGGCTGCAGCAGGGCAAACCGCGCCAGCAGCGCTGCCGGCACGATGGAGGCCAGCCACGCCCACCAGTACTCGCGGAGCATGGTGCTGAGCCAGAGGAAGAACTGCGTGCTGGGCGGGATCGCCGTCTCCAGCGACTCGAACATCGACTCGAACCGCGGGAACACCATGATGAGCATCACGAGCACCACGATGAAACCGATGCCGATGAGGATGCAGGGGTAGATCATCGCACCGACGATCGCACGGCGCATCGCCAGCTTCTGGCGCATGAGCGCCGACACGCGTTCGAGCATGTCGCCCAGCTTGCCGCTCGTCTCGCCGGCCGCCACCATGGCTCTGCTCACGTCGTCGAAGTAGCCCGGGTGGGCGGTCATCGCGTCCGAGAGGGGCGTGCCCGACTCGATCTCGGCCTGCACACGCTTCAGCACCTTGCGAAACTTCTCGTCGCGCGTCTGCTGGGCCATCGCCTCGACGCCCTCGGACAGCGGCGTGCCCGAGGCAATGAGCACCGAAAGGTGCCGCATGAACTGCGAGATGTCGGCCAGCTTGCCCTTGGGTCCCTTGATGCGACGGCGCGCCTGGCCAACGCCCTTGTCGGGATTGATCTCCAGGACGATGATGCCGCGCGCCCGAAGCTTGTCGCGTGCCGCGGACTCGTCGGCGGCCTCGATCGTACCGCGCTTGGGCGCGCCGCTGGTCTCGTAGCCGACGTATCGCCACTTCATGCCGCTGCCTCCGCGGGCTTGGCGTCGTCAAGATCGTCGTCGCTCCGCGTGACACGGAGCGCTTCTTCGAGGCTGGTCGAGCCGCGCTTGGCGACGAGCACGGCCTCCTCGCGCAACGACTTGCCGCCGCCCTTGAAGAACGCCTCGCGGAGCTCCATCGACGACGCGCCCGCATGTACGAGGCGACGGATCGGCGGCGTGACCTCCATGACCTCATAGACGCCCAGCCGACCCTGGAAGCCCGTGTCGTGGCAGTGCTGGCAGCCCAGGCCGCGGCGGAAGGGCGCTCGCTGCTCGTCCTCGATGCCCGCCTCGGCCAGCAGCGTCTCGTCTGGGTAGTAGCGCGTCGCGCAGTGCTGGCAGATCGTCCGGGCCAGCCGCTGGGCGATGACGCCGTTGAGCGCACCGCTGAGGAGATACGGCTCGATGCCCATGTCCAGCAATCGCTCGACGGCGCCGGGCGCGTCGTTGGTGTGCAGCGTTGCGAGCACGACGTGCCCGGTGATGGCTGCCTGCGTGGCGACGCGGGCGGTGTCCTGGTCGCGGATCTCGCCGACCATGATGACGTCGGGGTCCTGACGCAGGATGCTGCGAAGGGCCTTGGCGAAGCTCAGGCCGATGGCGTCCTGCACCTGGATCTGGTTGATCAGGTCGAGCTGGTACTCGACCGGGTCTTCGACGGTCACGATGTTGCGCTCGGGGCTGCTGAGCAGTTCGAGCGCCGAGTAGAGCGTCGTTGACTTGCCGCTGCCCGTCGGCCCGGTCACGAGCATGAGCCCGTAGGGCTTGCGCAGCATCCGCGTGATGGTCATCATCAGCTCGGGGCGGATGCCCAGATCGGCCAGGCTCGAGTTCAGGTTGTCGCGGTCCAGGATGCGGATCACCAGCTTCTCGCCCAGCAGCGTGGGGATGCTGGAGACACGCAAGGACACCTCGCGGCCCTCGGCCATGATCCGGATCCGGCCCTCCTGGGGCATGCGCTTCTCGGCGATGTCGAGCTTGGCCAGGATCTTCACGCGCGACGCGATGGCCGAGTGCATGCCCTGCGGCGGGCGCATGAGGTCGCGCAGCGTGCCGTCGATGCGGTAGCGGATGCGCGTGCCCTTGTGGCTGGGCTCGATGTGGATGTCGCTGGCTCGGTCGCGGATGGCCGTCAGCACCGCCATGTTCACGAGGTTGACGATGGGGCTGCCGGCGATGATCTTGGCGAGGTCGCCCTCGGCCTCTTCCTCGTCGACGTTCTCCTTGTCGAAGACCTCGACGTCCGACTCGCGGAGCTGCGACAGGAAGGCCGTCAGGTTCGCCTGACTCTGGGCGTACTTGTCGATGAATTCATCGATGTTGGCGCGAAGCGCCAGCACGGGCCTGATGCGGCACTCGGTGATCGCGCTCAGGCGATCGATCGTGGGCAGCGACTGCGGCTCGGCCATCGCCACGGTCATCTCGTCGCGGATGCGGAACATCGGCATGACGCCCAGCTCGTGGGCGACGTCGGCGGTCACGAGCTTGAGCAACTCGGGGTCGACCAGCCCGTGCCGGAGCACGCACGAGGGCAGGTCCAGGTGCTGGCCCAGCGTGTGGACGAGCGTGGCGGGCGAGATGATGCCCTCTTCAACGAGGATCTCGCCCAGCAGCGTGCCTTCGGCCTGCTGGCGCTGCAGCGCGGCGCCGAGCTGGTCCTCGGTGATGACGCCGCGGTCGACCAGCACGTCGCCGATGCGGGCGACCGGTGGCGGCGTGGCGGCCTGGTCGTGGGTCGGTCGTTCGTCGCTGGCGGAACTCACAGGAAGCTCCTCGCAGCCGACACGCCGTCGGCATAGATGTCGAAGCGTCCGGCGATGCCCGTCAGCTCGAGGCACTCCCGCACGGTCTCGTGCAAGCCGCAGAGCTTCAGCACGCGGCCGGCGGCACCGAGCTGGTCGGTCGCGTCGAGGAGCGACTCGAGCGCGGCGCTGTCCATGAAGGGGACGGCGGTAGCGTCGACGACGCAGCGGCCCATCGATCGCGTGGCCGCGTCGAGCAGCTTCGTGCGGAACACGGCCGAGTCCTGCTGCGTGATGGCCCCATCGGGCCTGACGAAGGTGACGGCCCCCCGCACCTGCTCATCGATGCGCATCGTTCCGCTCCCTTCAAGCGACGAGCCGACCACCGGGAATGAACATCGTGAAGACGCTGCCCTTGCCCGGCTCGGAGTCGACGTCGATGCCGCCCTCGTGGCCCAGCATGATTTCCTTGGCGAGCGTGAGGCCCAGGCCCGTGCCCTGGGTGCCCGAGGCCCGTACGTCGTCGGTGCGGTAGAACCGCTCGAAGATGCGCTGGCGGTCGGCCTCGGCGATGCCCACGCCCGTATCGCGTACGGAAACGTCCAGCCCCTCGTCGCCCCAGTCGGCTGACAAGGTGACGACGCCGCCCTCCGGCGTGTACTTGATGGCGTTGCCCAGCACGTTGTGGTAGGCCTGGAGCAGCTTGTCGCGGTCGCCGCGCACGACGGGCAGCTTGGGCGGCAGCGTGAACTTCAGCGTGACGCCCTTGCCCTTGGCCTGGTTCTCGAACTCGAGACGCAGCTCTTCGAAGAGCTGATCAAGCCGTACTTCGCCCTCCTGGATCGACAGCGCCCCGGCTTCCATCTCGCTCACGCTGAGCATGTCGGAGACGACGCGCTCGAGCCGGCGAACCTCTTGGTTGATGACGTTCAGGCACGTGCCCAGCATCGCCTCGTCGCAATCGTCGCCCAGCGCCGTCTCGGCATACAGACGCATGTTGGTCAGCGGCGTGCGCAGCTCGTGGGTGGCGTGGGCAATGAAGTTGGCCCGCGCCTCCTCGGCCGCGTTGAGCTGGGTGATGTCCTCGATCACGACGACGTGGCCGTCCATGCCTTGGCCGTCGCGCACCGTAATGCGGAGGTGGGACGTCGCTTCACCGATCGTGCGATCGAGCTCGATGGTCCCCCGACGCAGGCCGTGCCCTCCCGGAGCATTCACCAGCGCCGAAACGTCGAGCACGTCGGTGAGCGGCTTGTGCTGGAGCTCGGCGAGATCGACGCCCAGCAGCATGACCGCTGCCGTGTTGGCGAATCGGATGTCCAGTCCCGGGCCGACCACCAGCACGCCCTGCCAGAGTGCCGAGCAAACCGAGGTCGCAAGCTGGCCGTCGCCGGTCGCGGCCGCGATTCCTGGCTCGTGGCCGGCGGTCTTGCGAGCAGGTCCTTCCTGGAGGCGGTCGACGAGGGCGTTCCAGGCGCCGGCCTCGGGGCCGAAGCGATCGGCCAGCCGCAGTTCGCTCGGAGCCGCCTTGTGGTTTTCGGACGCGAGGACCGCCTCGCGGAGGGCGCTCATCGAGAGCATGCGGCCGCGCACCCAGCGGCCCATCAAGACCAAGCCGAGGATGGCTCCTGCGCCAATGGCACCGAGTTCGACCCAGGCCTGGACCGTCTCGGGGCGACCTGCGGCGTCGATGTAGAGCCAGGAATAAGCCCCGATAACCACGGCCACGATGCCAACCGACGCGGCGACGAATCCGAGGATCGTGCGTTCACGCCGGTGCAGCAAGCTGATGCCCATGATGCAAACCCCTGCCAGGCACCGACTTGGGTGACCATCACGCCAAGACGGAGTCGCTCATCGAGGTCTATCGACCAGGACGGGGCGGCACTGAAGGCAAGTTGGGCGGATTCTGCGGACTCGCGAAGGTGGGCGATCAGTCGAAGCGGAAGACGCCCTTGCGGAGGCCGTACAGGAAGGCGACCACCGTCGTGAAGAGGAAGAAGAGGATGCGGACCAGCCACCAGAGGCGGTCTTCGGAGCCGAGCTCGAGGTTGGCGAACGTCGTGGCCCATGGATACAGGAACACGACCTCGACGTCGAACACCAGGAACACCATGGCGATCAGGTAGAACCGCACGTTGAACCGCTTGCGGGCCGTGCCCACGGGCTCCATGCCGCTCTCATACGACAGGGCCTTGGTCTCACCGGCCCGATTCGGGCCGAGGATGCGCGTGAGCACCAGGTTCATCACCGAAAAGCCCACCACGGCCATCAAGATGATCGCCAAGGGCAGGTAGGCTACAGGATCGGTCACGCCGAGCAGCATGGGCCGAGGATAGGCCGGTTGAGGGCGGTCTTTCCGCTCGGCACCCTTGCACGACCGTCGGGGCAGGCCCACCCCGGGGTGCCACTTTGGCGGTCCGGTGCGCCGAAGGCCGGTGGTGGGCAGGGCGGGCGAGGCTCCAGCCGTGATCTGGCGCGCCGTCGGGGTTGGCGCGCCCCTTGTAAGGGTGAGCCTCGGAGATGGTTCCGACCGCCTCGGCGGCGGGCTGTTTGATTCCGACCGACGACCCCTGATCTACTGGAGACTGCGACCCATGGCCGTCAAAGAGCTGACCTTCGACACCGACGCACGCCAGGCCCTGCTCGCCGGCGTGGAGAAGCTGGCCCGCGCGGTCAAGAGCACCCTGGGGCCCAAAGGCCGCAACGCGGTGCTCGACAAGTCCTGGGGCGGGCCGACCGTGACCAAGGACGGCGTGTCCGTTGCGGAGGAGATCGAGCTTCGCGACCCGGCCGAGGACATGGGCGCCCGGCTGGTGAAGGAAGCCGCCAGCAAGACCAGCGACGACGCCGGCGACGGCACGACCACCGCCACCGTGCTGGCCGAGGCCCTCTTCCGCCAGGGCCTGAAGTACGTGGCCGCGGGCGTGGACGCCAACGCTCTGGTCCGCGGCATGCGTCTGGCCGTGGAGGCGGCCACCGGCGCGATCGATGATCTGGCCACCCCGATCAAGGGCAAGGCCGACATCCAGAACGTCGCCACCATCAGCGCCAACAACGACGCCGAGATCGGCAAGATCATGGCCGACGCCTTCGAGAAGGTGGGCAAGGACGGCGTGATCACCGTCGAAGAGGGCCGCGGCCTGGAGACCGAGGTCACGGTCGTCGAGGGCATGCAGTTTGACCGCGGTTACTTGTCGGCCAACTTCGTGACCGACGCCGACGCGATGCGCGTCGAGTTCGACAAGGCGCTCGTGCTGATCCACGAGGACAAGATCGACAACGTGCAGAAGCTCGTGCCCGTGCTCGAGAAGGTGATGAGCGCCAAGAAGCCGCTGCTCATCATCGCCGAAGACATTACGGGCGAGGCGCTATCGACGCTGGTCATCAACAAGCTGCGCGGCACGTTGCAGGTCGCCGCCGTCAAGGCTCCGGGCTATGGCGACCGCCGCAAGGCCATGCTGAACGACATCGCCGTGCTGACGGGCGCGACGGCCGTGATGAAGGACCTGGGCATGGACCTGGAGAAGGTCACGCTCGGCGACCTGGGCATGGCCAAGAAGGTCGAGATCGACGCGGACAACACGACGATCATCGAGGGTGCCGGCAAAACCAGCGACATCCAGAGCCGCATCGGCCAGATCCGCCGGGAGATCGAGGAGTCGACCAGCGACTACGACCGCGAGAAGCTGCAGGAGCGGCTGGCGAAGCTCGCCGGCGGCGTGGCTCAGATCAAGGTGGGCGCCGCGAGCGAGGCCGAGATGAAGGAGCGCAAGGCCCGCGTCGAGGACGCGCTGCACGCCACCCGCGCGGCGGTCGCCGAGGGCATCGTGCCCGGCGGCGGCACCAGCTTCATCCACGCCGTCGCGGCCATCGAGAAGCTCAAGGAGTGGAAGGCCGTGTTCGGCAAGGAGCGCGACGTGTCGGCCGACGAGGTAGGCCACGCGAAGTACGACGTAGCCTCGGGCATGCACATGGTGCGCGACGCCCTGACCGTGCCGACCAAGACCATCGCCGACAACGCCGGTGTCAAGGGCACCGTCGTGGTCGCCCGCATCCAGGAGCAGATCGAGAGCGACCCGAAGACCAACTTCGGCTACAACGCGCTCACCGACACCTACGAGGACCTGGTGAAGGCCGGCGTGATGACGCCCGCGAAGGTCGATCGCTCGGCCCTGCAGAACGCCGCGAGCGTTGCGAGCGTGCTGCTCGCGGCCGACTGCCTGATCACCGAGAAGCCCGGCGCCGACGACGACGCCGGCGGCGCCCCTGACATGGACGGCATGGGTGGAATGGGCGGCATGGGTGGCATGGGCATGGGCGGCATGGGTGGCATGCCTGGAATGGGTGGCATGGGCTTCTAGACGAGCAGCCGCCCCGCGTTTGCCAACGAAAGCAAGAAGATCACGAGCGACCGAGCTCAGGAGCACAGAAGCAATGAACGTCAAGCCTCTCGATGACAGAATCGTCGTTCGCCCCGCGCCGCAGGAGACCAAGACCGAGTCTGGCATCTACCTGCCCGAGACGAGCAAGGAGCGGCCCATGACCGGCAAGGTCATCGCCGTCGGGCCGGGCCGTCGCCTGGATAACGGCGAGCGTGCCAAGCCCACCGTGAAGAAGGGCGACACCGTGGTGTACGGCAAGTACGCCGGGACCGAGGTCGAGGTGAAGGGCGACGAGCACCTGATCCTGCGCGAGAGCGAGCTTCTCGGCGTTCTCGATCGCTGATGCCCGTCGGCCCTTCTTCTGAAACCTGAAACGATACTGACCGGCCCGGCCGGAGGAGCGCACGCGTGTCCCACAAGCAAGTCATGTTCGATGATGCCGCCCTGCAGGAGATGAAGCAGGGTGTCGACCGCCTGGCCAACGCCGTCAAGTGCACGATGGGCCCGGCCGGTCGGAACGTGGTCATCCAGAAGAGCTTCGGCAATCCGCAGGTGACCAAGGACGGTGTGAGCGTGGCTCGCGAGGTCGAGCTTCCCGAGCCGTTCGCGTCGATGGGCGCGAAGATGGTCCATCAAGTGGCCAAGAAGACCAACGACAAGGCCGGCGACGGCACGACGACCGCGACGGTGCTAGCCCAGGCGATCTTCAACGCCGGGCTCAAGCACGTGGCCGCCGGCGCTAACGCCGTGCAGGTGCAGCGCGGCGTGAACAACGCGGCCCAGGCTGCGAGCGACGCCATCGAGGGCTTCGCCGTCAAGTGCAAGGGCAAGGACGACTACCGCAAGGTGGCGACCGTGTCGGCCAACCACGACGCGTCGGTCGGCGAGCTCATCGCCGAGGCCATCAGCAAGGTCGGGGCCGAGGGCGTGGTCGAGGTCGAGGAAGGCCGCGGCAACGAGACCGAGCTCGAGTTCGTCGAGGGCATGCAGTTCGACAAGGGCTACATGTCGCCCTACTTCATGACCGACCCCAAGAGCGCCGAGTGCGTGCTCGAGGACTGCCTGATCCTCATCCACGAGAAGAAGATCGCCAACCTGACCGACCTGCTGCCGCTCTTGAACAAGGCCGTGTCGGCCGGCAAGCCGCTGCTGATCATCGCTGAGGACATGGAGAACGAGGCGCTGGCGACGCTGGTGATCAACCGCCTGCGCGGCTCGCTGAAGATCGCGGCCGTCAAGGCGCCGGGTTTCGGTGATCGTCGCAAGGCGATGCTGCAGGACATCGGCATCCTGACCGGCGGCACGTTCTTCGCCGAGGACCTGGGCCGCAGCCTCGAGTCGATCGAGCTCAATGAGCTTGGCAAGGCCAAGAAGGTCGTCATCACCAAGGACGACACCACGATCATCGAGGGCGCGGGCAAGAAGAAGGACATCACTGCCCGGGCCGAGCAGATCAAGGCCCAGCACGAGGCCTCGACCAGCGAGTACGACCGCGAGAAGCTGATGGAGCGCCACGCCAAGCTCACCGGCGGCGTATGCATCATCCACGTCGGCGGCTCGAGCGAGGTCGAGATGAAGCAGCGCAAGGACCTCGTCGAGGACGCGCTCGCGGCGACCCGCGGCGCGGCCAAGGAGGGCTACGTGGCCGGCGGCGGCGTCGCGCTCTTGCGCACCCAGGACGCCATCGAGGCGGCCCGCAAGAAGGCCAAGGGCGACGAGCAGATCGGCTACGACATCGTCTATGACGCGGTCGAGAGCTGCGTGCGTCAGATCGCCGAGAACGCCGGCTTCGACGGCGACCTCGTCGTCGAGAACGTGCGCGAGGGCAAGGCCAACGAGGGCTTCGATGCCTCGACGGGCGAGTACCTCGACCTGGTGAAGGCCGGCATCATCGACGCGGCGCTCGTGCCGAGGACGGCGCTGATCAACGCGGCTTCCGTTGCCGGCTTGATGCTGACGACGGAGGTGCTGGTGACCGAGCTGAAGGACGAGACCGAGCCGGTGGTGGGGGCGGTGTCGTAAGAGGCCGGAGGAGAGAGTTCTCACCACAGAGGCGCAGAGTCACAGAGGGGGAAAGATGTGGGGGAGAGTTGGAGGGAAGAGGGAGAGAAGGATCCGCTGATCCGGAAGATCATCGGGGCGGCGATCGAGGTGCACAGGGCCTTGGGGCCGGGCTTGCTCGAGTCAGTGTACGAGGCTTGCCTCATGGCCGAGATGGAGGATCGAGGGATTCGCTTCAAGAGTCAGGTGCCCCTGCCAGTCGTGTTTAAGGGCCGTCGGATCGAGGCTGGATTTCGGATGGACCTGGTCGTGGAAAATCGCGTGATCGTGGAGTTGAAGGCAATCGAGAAACTCATGCCAATTCACGAGGCCCAACTCTTGACGTATCTCAAGCTCTCGGGATTCTCGACGGGCCTCATCCTGAACTTCAACGCTCCCTACCTCCGCGACGGCATCATCAGGAGAGTCCTGACGTGATTTCGCTCCCCTCTCATTCTCGATCCCCAGTCTTTCCTCTCTGCGCCTCTGCGCCTCTGTGGTTCAATCACTCCTGAAGGAGACCATGCCCACCACCCGCGACTACTACGAGATTCTCGGCCTCGAGCGTGATGCGTCCGAGGACGACATCAAGCGAGCGTATCGCCGGCTAGCGCTGAAGTATCACCCGGATCGCAACCCGGACGATGCCGAGGCGGAGACCAAGTTCAAGGAGGCGGCCGAGGCGTACGAGGTTCTGGGCGACGCTGGCAAGAAGGCCCGCTACGACCAGTACGGGCACGAGGGCCTGCGCGGCCAGGGCGGGGCGGCCCACGACTTCAGCCACATGAACGTCGAGGACATCTTCTCGATGTTCAGCGACATCTTCGGCGGCGGGGGCTTCGGCGGCATGGGCGGCGGCCGCGGCGGTCGCCAGCGCGTGGCGCGCGGGTACGACCTGGAGACTGAGGTCGAGATCGAGCTCAAGGACGTGCTGACCGGCACGGAGCGCGACGTCGAGTTCACGCGGCTGGACGTGTGCGATGCGTGCACGGGCAGCGGCGCGAAGCCGGGCAGCGATCCGCAGACCTGCCCGACGTGCGAAGGTCAGGGCAAGGTGCAGCAGGCCGGCATGGGCGGCATGTTCCGCATGGTGACGGCCTGCCCGAGCTGCCGCGGCCGCGGCACGATCATCAAGGAGCACTGCCCGAGCTGCAAGGGCAAGGGCCGCGTGCCGCGCAAGCGCGTGCTGAGCGTGAAGATCCCGGCCGGCATTCATAAAGGCCAGGCCGTTCGGGTGCAGGGCGAGGGCGAGCCACCGCCGCCCGAGGCATCGCCGAGCGGGGCGGGCGTGCGGGGCGACCTACACGTCGTGGTCCGTGTTGACGAGCACCCGATGTTCAAGCGCGACGGCGACCACCTGCTCATGGAGATGCCCATCGGCTTCACCCAAGCGGCGTTGGGCACCGAGATGGACGTGCCCACGCTGACGGGCAAGGTCAAGCAGAACGTGCCCAAGGCGACCCAGCACGGCACGCTGTTCCGCCTGCACGGCGAGGGGCTGCCCAACCTGCGCAGCGGGCGGCGCGGCGACATGGTGCTCGTCACGCGCGTGGAGATCCCCAAGAAGCTCAGCGAGAAGCAGGAGAAGCTGCTCCGCGAGTTTGCCGAGACCGAAGACCAGAGCGTGATGCCCGAGAGCCACGGCTTCCTCAAGAAGATCCGGGACCTGTTCTGAGTGCGAGGAAAGTGAGCGATGGCCGAACACGAGACAGTTGATCGCGACCAGGACAACGACGGTCCGCCGGCGAGCTTCGATGACGTCATCCGCGACGAGTCGGGCAACCTCGACGCCGACGACGCGTACGCGTTCTTTGAGAAGCTCTCGGGCGAGCTCGCCGAGATGGAGAGCCGGTGGAAGCATTCGCTGGCGGACTTCCAGAACTTCCAGCGCCGGGCGTCGACGAACGAGGTCGAGGCGCGGGCCCGGGGCGTGCGCGACGTGTGCGAGTCGATGCTCGGCGCGCTCGACAGCTTCGATCTCGCGCTCTCGCAAGATCCCGCGAGCCTGACCGTCGACCAGCTCTTCAAGGCGATCGAGACGATCCGGGCCGAGGCGATGAAGGCCATGGCACGCCAGGGCGTGCTGCCCATCCAGCCGGCCGTGGGCGACGAGTTCAACCCCGGGCATCACGAGGCCGTGATGCAGCAGGCCGCCGAGGGCGTCGGCCCGGGCTGCGTGTCCCAGGTGTTCCAGGCCGGCTACGCGATGGGCGACCGCGTGCTGCGACCGGCGAAGGTCGCGGTCACGCCAAGCGAAGAGTGAGCCCGCTGCTGCGGACCCCGAAATCAATCCCATGCCAACCTACGACTACCGCTGCAACGCCTGCGACCACGAGTTCGAGCTCTTCCAGAGCATGAGCGACAAGGTCAAGCGCACCTGCCCCGAGTGCGGCAAGAAGGCGCTGGAGCGCTTGATCGGCACGGGAGCGGCGCTCTTGTTCAAGGGCTCGGGCTTCTACGAGACCGACTATCGCAGCGAGAGCTACACCAAGGCGCAGAAGGCCGACAAGCCGGACGCCGACTCAAAGAGCGACGCCAAGCCCGAGTCGAAGCCCAAGAGTGATTCCAAGGCCGACAAGAAGCCTGCGAAGAAGGACGCCGCCAAGAGCAAGGCCGCGTCGAAATGATCCTGGGTCACGGCGTCGACCTGACCGAGGTGTCGCGCATCAAGCGGTCGGTCGAGCGATTCGATGAGCGCTTTCTCGAGCGTGTGTTCACCGAGGCCGAGCGCGAGTACGCCGGGAAGGGGCCGCGACGATTCGAGCGGCTCGCGGCTCGATTCGCCGCCAAGGAGGCCGTGTTCAAGGCGCTCGGCACCGGCTGGGCCGAGGGCGCGGGGTGGACCAACATCGAGGTTGCTCGCGAGGCGAGCGGCAAGCCGACGCTGGTCTTGCACGGCAAGGCTCAAGAGATGGCCAGGGCGATGGGCGTCAAGTGGTGGCACCTCTCGCTGACGCACACGAAGACGACGGCGATGGCATCGGTCATCGCCGAGGGCTGAGACGGAAACGACGGGCGCATCGAAGTTGCCCACAGCGAGGAGAACGCCATGGGCGAAGAGAACGCGAAGACGCCGGTCGACGACACTCGGCTGCAGGAGCTGATCGATTCGCTGGTCGCGAACCCGAAGGACGAGGCGGCAGAGCGCGAGTTCTGGAAGCTCTTCTGCAACCTGCCGGCGTGGATCTTCCTGACGACCGCCGAGGACGCCAGGCAGACCATCGAGCAGAAGAGCGCCGAGATCCGGGTCCAGATGTTCAAGGACGGTGATCGCACGCTGCTGCCGATATTCAGCTCGCAGGAGCGCACGCGCGGCCTGCTCGAGGGTGAGGAACTGGCCAACCTCAGCATGCCCCCGGAGGCGGCCCTTGCCTACGTCTGCGGCTTCCGCGGGCGGATCGACGGCTTCATCGTGAACCCCATGCCCGGCAAGTCGGGCGGCTTCGGGCATCGGCTGCCCGACCTGTGCGCGTTCTTCAGGAGCGAGCGTGGTGTGCTGCCGGCCGGGGCCATCCACTGCGCGGTCGACCACGCCCGCAACACGAGGCACCCTGCGGCCTTCCTGATGGTGCACGAGATCATCGCGGGCCTCGAGAAGATCTACGTGGGCGTCAAGGACGACAGCTTCGCCTTCGTGAAGGAAGGCGATGATCTCTGGCTCTGGGCCTTCAGCGACGCGGCCATGGCCGTGCGGGCGTGCCAGCAGCACGAGGGTCTCAAGATGATCGAGGCAACGCCGGCCCAGCTCGCCGAGCGTGCCAAGCAGGCCATCGAGCAGAGCGAGGGCCGCGTCAAGGGCGTGGTGCTGAATCACCCGGAGGCTTCGGTCGCGATCGACCTGGACGTTCTCGCGAAGGCCATGGAGGCGGCTGGCTCGGCATCTCCGGAGGGGTGAGTCGCCGGGCCGAGCTCGGAGCGAGCGGCCCGCCAGCCATACGCTTTGGCCATGAACCCCGAGGCCGCTCCTTCCCATCCCGAATCGCCCGCTCGACCGAAGCACTTCATCGAGGAGATCATCGATGCCGACGTGCAGGCCGGGCGGTTCGGGCAGCCGGGCGACTCGGGCGTCGTCAAGACGCGGTTTCCGCCCGAGCCCAACGGGTACCTGCACGTGGGGCACGCGAAGAGCATCTGCCTGAACTTCTCGGTCGCGGCGGCCTACGGCGGGGCCTGCAACCTGCGCTTCGATGACACCAACCCGGCCAAGGAAGAACAGGAGTACGTCGACGCCATCGTGCACGACGTCCGCTGGCTGGGGTTCCGCTGGCCGGGGGCGAACGACGACGACGCGACCGCGGGCGTGGTGTTTGCCAGCGACTACTTCGACCGCATGTACGAGCTCGCGCAGAACCTCATCCGGAAGGGGCTGGCCTACGTCGACGAGCAGTCGGCCGAGCAGATTCGCGTGAATCGGGGCACGCTGACCCAGCCCGGCAAGCCGAGCCCGTTCCGCGATCGGCCGGTGGAAGAGAACCTCGACCTGTTCGAGAAGATGAAGCGTGGCGAGTTCGGCGACGGCACGCGCGTTCTCCGCGCGAAGATCGACATGGCCTCGCCCAACATCAACCTGCGCGATCCGGTGATGTACCGCGTGGTGAACAAGCCGCACCATCGCACCGGCAGCACGTGGCACATCTACCCGATGTACGACTGGGCCCACGGGCTCGAGGACGCGTTCGAGGGCGTGACGCACTCGATCTGCACGCTGGAGTTCGAGGACCATCGGCCGCTGTACGACTGGTTCATCGACGCCATTAACGCCGACAACCCCGAGCCCATCCTGCACCCCCGGCAGATCGAGTTCGCGCGGTGGAGCCCGAGCTACACCGTAACGAGCAAGCGCCGGCTCCGCGAGCTCGTCGAGCAGGGCCACGTCGAGGGCTGGGACGATCCTCGCATGCCGACCATCAGCGCGATGCGGCGGCGCGGTGTGACGGCGCGGGCGATCCGCAGCTTCTGCGACGAAGGCGGCGTGACCAAGTTCAACGCCCTCATCGACATCGGCCGCCTCGAGAACGCCATCCGCGACGACCTCAACGAGCGCGCCCCCCGGCGGATGTGCGTGCTCGACCCGCTCAAGGTCACCATCAAGAACTGGGCCGACCACGGCGATGCCGACCGGACCGAGTGGATGGACGCAACAAACAACCCCGAGAATCCGGACGCAGGCGGGCGGCGCGTGCCCTTCACGCAGACGCTCTACATCGAGCGCGACGACTTCATGGAAGACGCGCCCAAGAAGTTCTTCCGGCTCGCCCCGGGGCGCGAGGTCCGGCTGCGCTACGGCTACTGGATCACCTGCGTCGACGTCGTGAAGGAAGGCGACGAGGTCGTCGAGCTCGTTTGCACCTACGACCCCCAGACGCGAGACGGAGATTCGCCGCCGCCCGACGCCGAGGGCAACGTCCGGAAGGTCAAGGGCACGCTGCACTGGGTGAGCGCGACGCACGCGGTGCCGGTCCGCGTCAACCTGTTCGATCGGCTGTTCACCGTCGAGCAGCCCGATCGACGGCCCAAGGACGCCGGCGAGGACTGGAGCTTCCTGCAGAACGTCAATCCCGATTCGCTCCGCGTCGTCGAGGAGGCCATGCTCGAGCCGCACTGGCCGACCACCGAGCAGGAGCGGAACGCTGGCACGGGGGCGTTCCCCGACGGCGTCGAGCGGTTCCAGTTCGAGCGGCTGGGCTACTTCTGCCTCGACCGAACGTCGACGCCCGAGTCGCCCGTGTTCAACCGCACGGTGACGCTAAAGGACGCGTGGGCGAAGGTCTCCCGGCGTGGGTGAGCGGGTTTGTGGCGACGGCGGCGGCCTGGGGCCGATTGGCGGTGCAGGGCCTGGTGCAAGACGGAGGCAATGGTGACCCACAGCGCGAGCACGTCCGAGACGGATCGGCAATACCGAAAGCTCAGCGTGCTGATGCCCGTGTACAACGAGGCGCGCACGCTCCGCACGATCGTGTCGCGGGTGCTCGCCGCCCCGATCGCCGAATTGGGGCTTGACCTTGAGCTAATCGCGGTCGATGACGGGAGCAAGGATCGGTCGCGGGAGATCCTCGCAGAACTCGCGGAGGGCGACCAGCGCATCCGCGTGTTCCACCAGCATCGAAACTACGGCAAGGGCGCCGCCATCCGGCGGGCGATCGACGAGTGCACGGGAGACATCGCGATCGTCCAGGACAGCGATCTCGAGTACGACCCGGCCGACTATCCGCGGATGCTCCGTCCGATCCTGGAAGGCAACGCCGACGCGGTCTTCGGGTCACGATTTGCCGCGAGCGAGCAGCGTCGGGTCTTGTTGTTCTGGCACAGCGTGGCGAATCGGTTCCTGACCACCGTCACCAACATGCTGAACGACATCAACCTGACCGACATGGAGACGTGCTACAAGGCGGTGAGGACGGACATCCTCAAGCGGATTCCGCTCAAGAGCGACCGGTTCGGCATCGAGCCCGAGCTGACGACCCGGCTCGCGCAGTGGAACGCCCGCATCTACGAGGTCTCGATCAGCTACCACGGCAGGAGCTACGCCGAAGGCAAGAACATCACCTGGAAGGACGGCGTCCAGGCCCTCTGGTTGCTCTTCAAGTTCCGATTCTTCGACAAGCGCTTTACTACGCACGACGGGTACTACATGCTCGAGAGCGTTCGGCGGGCCCGGGGCTATAACCGCTGGCTGCTGTCGCAGTTCGAGTCGCACGTCGGGTCTCGAGTACTCGAGGCCGGCTGTGGCATCGGTAACTTCACCGAGCAGTTGCTCGATCGTGAGCGGCTGATCTGCACCGATCTCGATCCCTACTACGCCGAGATTGCCGACAGGCGGTACGCGCACCTCGAGAACGTCACCGCCTCGCAACTCGACCCGTCCCTTGCCGACGACGTTGCTCCCGTTGCGCTCGAACGGCCCGACACGGTCATCGCGATGAACGTCGTCGAACACGTGGGCGACGACGAGGCGGTGCTCAAGAGCTATCACGACGTCCTCCAGCCGGGCGGCACGGTGGTGGTGCTCGCGCCGGCGCACGATTGGCTGTTCACCGAGTATGATCGTCGCCTCGGCCACTTCCGCCGTTACACGCGGGCAACGCTGAGCGAACGCCTCAAGGCCGCCGGGTTCGAGGTCGTGCATACGCAGCAGTTCAACCGCCTTGGCGTGCTTGGCTGGTGGGCCAGCGGCAAGCTGGGGCGCAAGCAGTTCACGCCGGGCCAGATGAAGCTGTTCCACCGGCTGCTGCCCATCGCCAAGATCGTCGAGAAGATTGACAGCCTGCCGGGCCTCAGCGTGATCGCCATCGGCCGAAAGCCGGCGCGTTCGCCGCAGGCCGCGCCCCCGGCGAGCGAGGAGCAAGCCGAAACCTCTTCTCAGGTCGAGGCCAAGCCCCAGCACGAGCCCGTCGCCCGGGCCTAGCGGGTTCTCGGCCGTCCGCTCAAGGGCGATGAAACGAACCCGCCGAATCGGCGGTAGCCGTTCATGGCCTGCCCGCGGCGTCGGGCGGCGTGGAGGGTTGCGCGATGCTCAGGATGCTCATGGCGGGTACGTGGTGCCTGGCGGTCGTGGCGTGCACCGCGTCGACGGTTCGTGCCCAGTGCACGGCCGACTGGGACCGAAGCATCGGGCAGCCGGGCGTCGACGTGGCGAGCCTGCGCAAGGGGCTGGCCGTTGCTGATCTCGGCGACGGTTCCGAGGTCGTCATCAGCGGGCGTTTCTCATCGGTCGGCGGCGTGCCTGCCAACGGCAACGCTCGCTGGAACCCAACGGACGGCTGGCGCACGTTCGGCACCTCGGGCCTGACCAGCGCGAGCGGGAGCGTTTTGGGCAGCAACGTGGCGACCACGTTCCGCGGAGACTTTGTAGCCGGCGGCGGCTTCGCGTTCGCCGACGGCGAGCCGGTGAGCGGCATCGCGCGATTCGAAGTCTCGCCCGAGGGCGGCTTCTGGGATGCGCTCAACGGCGGCGTCGATGGACAGGTGCTCGGGCTGCGCGTGCTCGAGTTCGAGGGCGAGGAACTGCTGTTCGTCGGCGGCACGTTCTCGACGGCCGGTGGCGGGGCCGTGACGAGCCCGGGCGTGGCCGCATGGGACGGCAACGCGTGGCGCGGCTTCGGCGACGGCGTCCTCGGCTCGGTCAACGACTTCATGATCTACGACGACGGGTCGGGACCGTCGCTCTACATCGCAGGCCGATTCACGGTGCCGGGCGGTGGCAATGGCAACCTCGCCCGCTGGAACGGGTCCGGATTCGAGGAAGTCGGCGGCGGCCTTGGCGGCGGCGCGAGCCCGCGCGGCAACTCGCTGGCGATCTACGACTTCGGCGATGGCGACGAGCTCGTCGTCGGCGGCAACTTCCTCTTCGCCGGACGACTCGATGCCGACTCGATCGTGCGGTGGGACGGCCGCGAGTTCGAGAACGTCGGCGACGGCTTCGACAACACCGTCACGACGCTGGTCGTTGAGGACGTCGGCGACGGCGAGCGGCTCTACGCCGGGGGCAGCTTCATCCTCTCGGGGATTGAGGCCGTGTTCGGCCTGGCGTCCTGGGATGGCGGCTCTTGGCAAACCGTCGGCGACGGCGTGTCGGGCGGGTCCGTGCCGGGCGTGGCCGCCGCCGTGGCGTACGACTTACCGGGCGTGGGCAACGCGCTGGTGGTGACCGGTGGGTTCAGCTTCGCCGGGTTCGACGAGGCCCGGAACATCGCCATCTGGGCGTGCGGCGGCGCCTGCCGCGCCGACATCGATGGCGACGGGAGCCTGACGATCTTCGACTTCCTGGGCTTCCAGAACCTGTTCCAGGACGGCGACCTGGCCGCCGACTTCGACGGCGACGGCGAGCTGACGATCTTTGACTTCCTGATGTTCCAGAACGAGTTCGATGCAAGGTGCGAGTAGCTGCTGGCCAGTGATCAGCCTCGGGCGTGTGAATCTGGGTAATCGAACAAGTTTTTCTGTCTCGGCGTGATCCGCCGGTCAAAATTGCGTTCTAATACGCAAGTACGTCGCAGTGTCGCAACAGCCGGAGGGGATCCGCCATCATGAAGACTCGATCCAAGACCGCAATGGCGGCCGCTGCGCTCGGTGTCGCCGGCGTCGCCGCGAGCGTCCATGCTCAGTGCACCGTCTACCGCCTGGGCATGCCCGACTTCGACCAGCGACGCAGCGCGCTGCCCAATGACGGCCGCATGTACTGCTTTCCAACGGCAACGGCCAACGCACTGGCATACATCACGAACCACGGCCATCCCGGATTGCTCGACGGCCCACGGAATTGGCAGAGCCAGACGCACTACGACGACGTCAGCGCGGTGCTGGCGATCCTCGGCGTGACGATGTTCACCGATCCGGACGATGGCACCACGATATCGAACTGGCGGTCTGGGACGCTGGCTGCCCTGAGCGGCCAGGGTGGCTTCCTCGCTATGAGCTACACCACCGGCGGCTTCGCGGGCCTCAGCCCGATCCAGATGGCCGACCACATGCGTATCGGCGGAATCATCCTGCCGGTCATCGGCTGGTACGAGAACGCGGGTTCTGGCTTCTGGTTCCGAGACGGCGGGCACATGGTCACTATGTGGGCGGCTTTCGGAACCTGCGGCGACCCGCGCGACATGGTGCTGGGCTTCCGCGACCCGAGCAGCAGCGACTCGCTGTCCCAGCAGAGCACGTTTGCCACGACCTTCAGCCAGTTCAGCCGCTCGGCGGCATGGCGCTTCAAGCGTGGCGACGAAGGCATCTTCTTTCCTCGCGAGATGTACAAGATCGACGCGTACGGCTCGAACGACGGCTTTCTGGACGGCATGGCCGTGGTCCTTCCGGCGCACGGGCTGACGACCGACCCAGTCACGCAGGACATCGACCTCAGCATCCCGCAGGGCACGACCGACGAGCCCGGGCCCAAGCGCTTCCGCACGCGGCCGTGGCCAGGCGGCGACCGGCTGATCGCCATGGCCCAGGGCGTGCTGCCTACCGAGGGCTTCGTGCTCTCGCAGCCCGACCGCGGGTTTGCGACGCTGTCGAAGGTGCACTTCCTCGACGGCGACGTCGAGGCCGTCGACTCGTTCCCCTCGGCCATCGACCTGGTCGTCGGCCGCGACGGCAGCGCGTACGTCGCAACCGATTCGAGCATCCGCCGCTACGAGTTGACCGACGATGGCGCGATCGCGCTGACCGACTCGGTCGACCTGCCCGCCACGCCCGACTCGATGTTCTACAACGATGGCACCGACGAGCTGCTGGTCCTGAGCGTCGCCGACCGCCGCTTGTTCCTGCTGGATAAGGACCTGATCATCCTTCGCAACGACCAGGTGCCGACCGGCGCGCCCCTGATGGGCGACGGCTCGGTCACCGTCAACCCCATCGACGGCAGCGAGTGGCTCGCCTCTACCGGCTCGACCACGCTGACCAGACTGACGCGCGACGGCGCGGGTCGTCCGTCCATCGACGGCCAGCCCACGCTGCCCGGCGTCGACAGCCCGACGGCCGTGCAATTCGACGACTTCGGTTTCCTGCACGTGGTCGACGACGGCGTCATCCGAGCATTCGAGCCCGGAGCGCGCGGCGCGTGGGTGGCCGCTGATACGCCGCTCGATGGTGAGCCAAGCGGCCCCGTCTTCCGCATTGGCCGAGGCCGAACCAACCACACGCCCGAGCTCGACGACATCAACCTCCTGCCACTGGCGCCTGCGGTAGGCGAGGAGGATTGCCGGGCCGATCTTGATCTGGATGGCGAGCTGACGATCTTCGACTTCCTGGAGTTCCAGAACCTGTTCTCCAGCGGCAGCACGTGGGCCGACTTCGACTACGACGGCGAGCTCACGATCTTCGACTTCCTGGCGTTCCAGAACGACTTCGCCGCCGGGTGCGGGTCGTGAGCTCGAAACCTGGCTCGCCGCGTGTGGACCCGAGCGTTTGAAGAAATCTTGCGGCTCCGCGTGAGCAGGCGGCGGGCTCTACGTTGTACTACCCAGATGCGTCGCGATGCCGCGACCAACGAAGGGGATTCACCATTATGCTGAACCGATCCATGACCGTCGTGGCCGCCGTCCTCGGTGCGGCCGGACTTTCGAGCAGCGTGCATGCGCAGTGCAGCGTCTATCGCCTTGGCATGCCCGACTTCGACCAGCGACGCAGCGTGCTGCCCAACGACGGAAGTGCGTATTGCGTGCCGACGGCCACGGCCAACGCGCTGGCATACATCAGCAACCACGGCCAGCCCGCCGTGTTCGGCGGGCCGCGAGACTGGCAGAGCCAGAGCCAGTACGACTACGTCAACACCCAGCTCACGACCATGGGCCTCTTCATGGGCACCGACCCCGAAGACGGCACGGGAGTCCGAGGCTGGCGGCTGACGACAGAGGCCTATGCGCGCAACGGCGATGGGCTGCTCGTGGGCAGCTACCAGGCCTTCGGCGAGATCGGCGTCAACCCGTTGCAGATGGCCAACCACATGCGCTTGGGCACGCTGGTGATGCCCATCATCGGGTGGTACGACGAGCTCGATGTCAATCGCTATGAGCGCGACGGCGGGCACGTGGTCACCATGTGGGGCGGCTCGAACCTGTGTGATGGTCCCGACGACATGCGGATGCTCTTCCGCGATCCCGGGAACGACCGGTGGCTGTTCGACCAGAGCGACTTCGCTACGACGTTCACGATGTTCGAGTACGAGTCCAACTGGCGGTTCAAGTACGATAGCGAGAGCCAGTACTTCTCGAGGCCGATCTATCAGCTGACCTCGACCACTCGTGGCTTCCTCGACGGGTTCTTGTACATCATGCCGGCGTTCGGCCTGATGACCGACCCCATCACCCAGGACGTCGACGCACGCGTGCCCCTCCCCTTCACGGACGAGCCCGGCCGACGCGTGTTCGACGCCGATCCGACGCCCGCGTTCACCACCGTCATCGCGATGGACCAGGGCCTCACGCCCATCGAGGCGTTCGTGCTCACGCGCTCGGAGCGCACGGGCGCCGGCACGCTCCACACGCTCGACGTGATCAGCGGCCAGATGACCGCCGTCGGCCCCGTGGCGTCGCCGCGTGGCGTCGCCAGCAGCCTCGACGGTTCGGTGTTCGTCGCGGGCGCGAGCGACCTGGTGCGATACACGCCCCAGCTCGGCGGCGGGCTGTTGCCGACGGGCAACCTTGCCCTGCCCTTCCCCGTCGACGCCATGACCTACGACGACGAGACCCGAGAACTGTACTTTCTGTCGCGAGCCCGCCGTCGCCTGATGCGGGTCAGTGAGGGCCTGGTGTTGCTTGAGAGCTCGGCGATCCCCTCCGAGGTCGAGCTCTCGCCCCATGCCTCGATCGCGATCAACTCGGAGCCTGATGGTGGCGCCAGCAAGGTCACGATCCTCGTGTCCGATACCGGCGGCGTCTCAGAGTTGACGCGTGACGTCACCGGGCGACTCATCGTGGCTTCGAGTTCCAAGCTCCCGGGCGTGACCGATCCGCATTCCCTGCAACTCGGAGACGATGGCGTGCTCTACGCGGTCGACGACAGCATCGTTCACGCGTTCGAGCGCGACAGCATGGGCGACTGGCAGGCGGTCGACCGGCCGCTGGCCGGCGAACGCACCGGTCCGGTATTCCGCGTTGGCCGCGGCCGCTCGAACTTCAACCCCGCGACGATGGACGACGTCAATCGTTTGCCGCCAGACGACGACGGCGGCAAGCCAGACTGCCGGGCCGATCTTGATCTGGATGGCGAGCTGACGATCTTCGATTTCCTGGAGTTCCAGAACCTGTTCGCCAGCGGCAGCACGTGGGCCGACTTCGACTGCGACGGCGAGCTCACGATCTTCGACTTCCTGGCGTTCCAGAACGCATTCGATGCCGGCTGCCCGTAGCACGGCTCTCGGCTCCAGGCACGGCAAGGAACGCGGAACAGTCCTCGTCGACGCGTGGATGTTGCGCTAAGTCTTTGCAAGCCATCACACGAGCCCGCACTCAACATATCTGAACAAATCGCCCGCACTGGTTTCCGGCGGGCTGATTTGTGTGCGCTGCATGAAGAGCAACATCACAATCCCGAAGCCGCACTTCTTGCGCATCTTGGCCTGGTCTTGCGAACCCCCGCGCAGCCGGGACCATTGTGGCACAAGCCGTTCCTCGTCCACCGGTGGGCGGGTGGATCGCTTCTTCAAGTCACGCACATTCGGGGGACGACGCCCATGGATCGGACGAATCGACGCACCCGACGAGCCCGGGCGGGCTCGGATCGCAAGGCCGGTTTCACCCTCATCGAACTGCTCGTGGTCATCGCCATCATCGCGCTGCTCATCGGCATTCTGCTCCCGAGCCTCGGCAAGGCGCGTGCGGCTGCCCAGCAGATCAAGGCCGCCGCCCAGTTGAGGGGCGTTGGACAGGGCGTGGTCACCTACACGGTCGACAACAGGACGTACCCGCCCGCGTACGTCTACGGCAACGACCGCGACGGCGAGGACTGGGACGTCGAAGACCAACTCGATACCAATCCCGTGCCTGCCAATGGCTACATCCACTGGTCGTGGGCCCTCTTCGAGAGCGGCAACCTGCCGCAGGACGCCTTCGCGTCGCCCGCGGCGCTCAACGGCGGCGCACCGGCGACGAATCCGGGTCGTCGTTACGACGACTGGGAGCCCGAGCAGCGCAACGACCTCGGCGGAACGCGAGACTCCCTCCCGCCCGAGCCAGAGGATCGCCAACTGAAGCGGATGGCCTTTGCCGGAAACTCGGCGATCTTCCCGCGGAACAAGTTCTCGACGGCGACGCCCCGCCGCAACCGCCTGGTAAATCCCGATTGGATCAATAGCACCAGTGCCACGATCCTGGCGACCGAGTTCCAGGAAGGCGCGAACTGGAACAGCCTCTACGGCAGCACGCCGGGTGTCATCAAGAGCCACCGGCCGATCACGCCGTTCCTCGGGCTCAGCGCGGGGCAGGACGTCTACCGCGAAGCTCCGGGGAGCTCGAGGTCCGAGGCCCGGTTCACGTATCCCGATCCGGAGCGCGACATCATCGACGACGACGAGGCCGAGCGCACGCCGGGCCTCATCGAAGATCCGCGAACGAACCTCAACGCCGTGAGCCGCAAGCACGGCGGCAAGGCCAACTTCGTGTTCGCCGACGGGCACGTCGACCTCTTGGACGTTCGTGAGACGATCCGCAAGCGATTGTGGGGCGACCAGTTCTACAGCCTGACGGGCAAGAACATCGACGTCCGTCTCGAAGACTGATCACTTGCCACGGCCGCGGGAAACCGCGGCCGCGTGCGTTGCTGACCCATGTTCAAGCACTGCCCGTGGAATGCGGGCGCTGGGGGCACGGTCCGGCCGCCAGCGAGGGAGGAGCCGCGCGGCCGAAGCCGTCGCGGAAGGACCACCGAGCAAGAGGCTTCCTGTTCATCCTTCGGAGAGAAGTTCCATGAAGAAGAGCACCAGGATTTCGACCCTGCTGGCCGCCTGCGGCCTGGCCGGCGCTGCGGCTACCGCCAGCGCGCAGAGCATCAACATCACCGAGATCATGTACAACCCGGCGTTCGATCCTGACAACGCCTGGGAGTTCTTCGAGGTCGTCAACACGGGCGACACCGACATCGACGTCAGCGGCTGGGTCTTCGACGACGAGGGCGGCGCCCCCGTCACCGCCGCCAACATCGCCAGCGGCACCATCCCCGCCGGCGGCACGGCCGTGTTCTACGACGGCTCGAGCCTGAGCCTCTCGCAGGTCGAGGCGACCTGGGGCAGCGGCATCAACTTCATCGCCGTCGATAACTGGCAGGCCCTGAACAACGGCGGCGACACGTTCGGCCTGTGGGACAGCATCACCAGCCACGCCGGCCGCGACTTCGGCGCCGCCGTCATCGCGGTGACCTACGACGACGGCGGCGCCTGGCCCGCCGACGACGGCGTTGCCTCGATCGCGCTGACCAACCCGTTCCTTGACGCCAACGACGGCGCCAACTGGGCCCTGAGCACCGAAGGCGTCGACGGGGGCTACGTCAGCAACCCGGCCGGCACCACGTCGGTCACCAGCGTTGGGAGTCCCGGCACCACCCCGGCCGACGTGGCCATCCAGGGCCCCTACCTGGTGAACATCTCGGGCGCCACGCTCTTCGAGAGCTTCTTCCAGGCGCCCTCTTCGACCAACGACTTCCTCGATCCCGACCTCGACGGCTTCGCCCGTCGCATCGGTCCGGGCATCGACCAGCTCGCACCCGGTGGCCAGCGTGGCTCGGGTGGCTATGACGACGACGCGCACTGGATCGTCACCTACCGCTCGACGGGTTCGGGCAACGGCCTTGCCGAGTTCGTGCTGACCAACGACCCCGACGGTCCGCTGGCCCCGATCCTCTTCGACACCACGCGCGACGACGATGACCCCCGCGTGGGCTTGTTCTCCGGCAACGCCGAGAACGCCTACGCCAATCGCGAGAAGTGGGTCGACCTGGCCGTCGGCACGGTGCCGGGCGTCTACAACGCCGGCAACCCCGGCGGTTCGCCGTTCCGGTCGGCCACCGACGGGAGCTACCTGGTCTCGCCGTTCACCTTCCCGAGCACCAGCTCGTTGGGCGGCTTCCGCATCGACCTGGCCGTCCTCGACGTGCCCAGCTCGTGGTTCGCCACGCAGGCCGGAACTGGCGCCCTCGACGCCAAGCCCGGTTCGGCCGGCTACGGCAACGCGCAGATCTTCGCGACCGACAAGACCGGCGCGCCCATCAGCCAGAGCAACAACCTCAAGAGCCTGGGCGGCCTGCGTCCGTTCGACCCGGCCAACCCGCCGGCCGCGACCGATACCGACGTCGTGTTCGACACGCAGATCGCCTTCGTGCCCATCGCCCCGATCGTCAACTACGGCGTTGGCAAGCAGGAGATCCGCCAGAGCGACCTGCGCTACGGCAACGCCACCGGCCGCCTGAGCAACGGCGAGAACCTCGTGTTCGTCACCCGCGACTCGGGCTCGGGCACGCGGAACGGGTTCCAGAACTCGATCGGCCTCGATCCCTCGTGGGGCCGCGGCGAGAACATCGGAACCAAGAACAACGACGCCGCGTTCAACCTGATCGGTCCCGACTACCTGCCCAGCAACAAGGGCGGCTCGGGCTCGATGGAGGCCACCGTCATCAACACCCGCCTGGCCATCGGTCACACCGGCGCCGAGCGCGCCAGCCGCTGGCTGTTCACCGGCCGCGCCGACGTCCTGGCCGTCCAGAACGACCTCATCGGCGGCACGGAGTTCAGCCGCCCGACGATCGACGAGGTGCTGGACAACGACGCCAACGGCTACACCATCGGCGGCCCGGAGACCTTCACGACGCTCGGCAGCCCCCGCGCCGTCGCGCCCTCGCTCGGCGGCGAGATCGGCACCGGCCTGCCGCCCATGCAGAACGCCCAGGCCGCGGCCTACCTGAACAACATCACCGCCAGCATCGCGGCGTTCGAAGAGGCCGGCATGGGCACGCCCGCGACCGACTTCACGCCCGCCGAGTTCCTGGCCCTCAACTTCGTGCTCTCGGCCGCGACCGACTTCGTCCAGGAGAACGAGGACCCGATCGGCCTGATCCCCAACCCCGATTTCAACCAGGACCTCCAGGACGAGATCCGCGCGACCAGCATCGTCCTGGGCGATAGCCGCCTGGCCACGTTCGGCAGCGTCAGCACGACCGGCCTGGTGCCCACCCGCACGACCGGCGTCACCTACACCGACGGCGTCGCCGGCGGCAGCAACTACGTCGACCAGGCCGGCAGCCCCGTGTTCTATGGCAGCCCGCTCTCGGACCGCAACGGCCTGTCGGGCGACTTCAACGACGACGGCATGCGCAACGTCAACGACATCCCCGCCCTGATCAGCGCCCTCGAGGATCGCGCGAGCTTCGAGCCCGGCAGCGACGTCGTGCTTGAGATCATCGGCGACTTCAACGGCGATGGCAACTTCGACATCGAGGACGCCCGCTACTTCGCCGACGGCCTGGCACTGGACACCGGCACCGGCAACCTCGACCGCGTGGCCGGCTTCGAGGCGGTCGACGACGCCAGCGTGAGCGGCAACTTCTTCGGCACCGTCATCGGCGACGGCTCGATCGCCTACGAGTCCGGCTGGAGCCGCTTCGACGTCTCGAACGTCGACGGCCTGACCACCCCGGGCTGGACGCCCAGCGCCGGCGCCGACGGCGTGGTCGACGCGTTCGACCGCGACTACATCGCCGCCCAGATCGCCGCGGCCAACGACGGCGAGGCCAACTGGGACGACATCACCGAGGCCGTCCTGTTCGACCTCTCGGCCGACGTCACGGGCGACCTGGTCGTCAACCAGGACGACCTGGACGCGATCGACGCCATCCTGGGCGCCGCCTGCCCGGCCGACTTCGACGGCGATGGCAGCCTGACGCTCTTCGACTTCCTGGCGTTCAGCAACGCCTTCGATTCGGGCGACCCCCGCGCCGACTTCGACGGCGACGGCAGCCTGACGCTGTTCGACTTCCTGGCGTTCAGCAACGCCTTCGACGCGGGCTGCCCGTGATGGGTTGATCGGTCCGAGCCCGCGGGCCAGCGGATCGCGGCAACTACTTCGACCGAGCCCCGCGCGAACGTGCGGGGCTTCTCTCGTGCCCAAAGTTCGAGCAAAGTCATCATTGCGAGTCGTGGCATCTCCGGGCTCTGGCGCAAGCGTCGGTGGACGCGCCGTCCCGATCGCGTCGATACCACTGCACGCCAACATCAAGGAGACAGGCAATGCAAGGGCGAGCGATGCAGTCGGGATGTAGCACGGCTGCCGGTGTGATAGTCCTGACGGCAGCGGCCATTGCATGCGGACAGATATGCGATCCCGATGAGCTCTTCCTCACCGACCAGATCTTGCCGGCGAGCGGCGAGCTATGGGACGTCACGACGGCCGACTTCAACGGCGACGGCCATTGGGACCTGGCGACCGCCGACGGTTACGGCAACGAGATCGTGATCTACTTGAACGACGGCACCGGGGGTTTCCCGTTCCGCCAGGCCGTGCCCGGTCGGGGCCTGCCCGACACCATCGAGCCGGCCGACATGGACGGCGACGGCGACGTCGACCTGGTGGTGGCAGACCAGCGGGCCGACGGGGTAGTGGTGTACATCAACAACGGCTCGGGCGTGTTCGCCGAACACGCGACGGTGCTGGCCGGGGACGGACCCATCTCGCTAGCGCTCGCCGACTTCGATGGCGATGACGACATCGACGCCGTGACGACGCCGATCTTCGACGACGAGGCCGTGCTGCTGCTCAACGACGGCACGGGCCGGCTCATCCGCGCCCGCGCGCTCACGGGGATCGGTCAGGTTCGCCGCGACCTCGTGGCGGCCGACCTGGACGGCGACGGCGACGTCGACCTGGCGCTGCCCGACGGACGCAACGACGCCGTGCTCGTGTTGCGGAACGCGGGCGACGGGGTCTTCGGATCGCCCGAGACCCTGGCGGCGCCCGAGAATGCCGGTTTCCTCGTCGGCGGAGACTTCGATCAAGACGGCGACGTCGACCTACTCGTGCAGGGCGTCGCCACCGAGCCGATACGCTGGCTGGTCAACGACGGCGCGGGCTCGTTCGACGAGGCGCGCGACGTCGAACTACGGGCCCCGGGTGCCATGGGGCCCGCTATAGATGTGACCGGCGATGGACTGCTGGACCTCGTCTTTCGCGACTACGACCGCAGCCGCGTGTTCGTGCTGCCTGGCGACGGTGCGGGCCAGTTCGGTCCGGCGGTGGCCTCGGCCGTCGGCGACCGCACCTACCGGGTGGTGGCCGCGGACTTCGATGGCGACGGCCAGATAGACCTTGCGACAAGCAAGTCCGATGAGCCAAGCTACACCCGCGTGCTTAGCGGCAAGGGCGGCGGCCGCTTCGGGGCCCAGGTCGTCGTGGACAACGTCGGCGACGGGGGCATCGCAGCGGCCGACTTCGACGGCGATGGTGACGATGACCTGGCCATCACGAGCATCGACGACGGCGTGCTGAGCGTACTGATCAATGACGGCGATGGCACGTCATACGAGCGCGTCGACGTCCATGTGGGTCGGGATCCCGGGCCAGTCCAGGCGGGAGACCTCAACGGCGATGGCGCGATCGATCTCGTGGTCGCCAGCTATCGCAACGATCCCGTCACGATCCTGCTCGGCGACGGCAACGGCTCGTTCGAGGTCGCCCGTCGCGTGCCGACCGTCCGGGGGCCCGACGACATGGCGCTCGTCGACCTCGACGGCGATGAAGACCTGGACCTGCTGTTCGCCACCGGCGGCAGCGACGGCCTGGGCGTCCTGCTCAACCGTGGCGACGCGACCTTCGAAGCGGCAAGCTTCTTCGAGGCGGCTCGCGGCGGCAGCGCTCTTGCCCACGCGGACTTCGACCGCGACGGCTCCGTCGACGCCGCCGTGGTAGCGCCCGGCGACGATGTCGTGACGCTGTCGCGCGGCGTGCCGGGTGGCGCGTTCGAGCCCGGCGAGGTGCTGGTCGAGTTCGAGTCGCCCGCCGACGCCGTGGCGGGCGATTTCACCGGCGATGGCTGGCCTGATCTCGCGGTGGCGTTCAAGAATCGCGATGGCGACGACTTCGTCACCATCTTTTACAACGATGGTGCCGGGAGCTTGACGGGACGAGAGTCGTGGCTGATCAGCCGCCTCCCGAGCGATCTCATCGCGGCCGACGTGAACCGCGACGGGGCCACCGACCTGGTGGTCCTCGGGTTGTTCGAGGCCCAGCTCTTCGTCCAAGGCGGCGACGGCCGGCTCGACCCCGGCCCGACGATCGACGTTGGCACGGTTTATCGACGGATGATCATGGCCGACCTCAACGGCGACGGCGTCGACGACCTGGCGACCATCGGAGGTGCACATCGCGAACCTGGTCAGCTCCGCATCACCTTTGCAAACCCTGCCTGCGGCTGCCCGGCCGACCTCGACGGCGACGGACGGCTCACCATCTTCGACTTCCTCGCGTTCCAGAACCTCTTCCAGGACGGCGACGCCCGCGCCGACTTCGACGGCGATGGCTCGCTCACCATCTTCGACTTCCTCGCCTTCCAGAACGCCTTCGACGCCGGCTGCCCGTAGGCCACGGGCCCGGTCGCGGCCGTACCCTCGGTCATGCCGCGATCGACCAGGAGCATCCTGCTGCTCGTCGGCCCGGGCGTGCTCGTCGCCGCGACGGGCGTGGGGGCGGGCGACCTGGCGACCGCCGCGTTCGCGGGCAGCAAGCTGGGCCTGGCCGTCCTGTGGGCGGTCATCGTCGGCGCGATGGCCAAGCTGGTGCTGAACGAGCAGCTCGCGCGGTGGCAGCTGGCGACGGGCACGACCATCCTCGAGGGCGCGATCAAGAGGCTCGGCCCCGTCGTGTGGGCCGTGTTCGGCGCGTACCTGCTGCTGTGGAGCCCCTTCGTCGCCGTCGCGCTCATGAAGGCGTGCGGGGCCGTCCTCAGCGCGATGGTGCCGAACCTGCCGGCGTGGACGGGCGCCGTCGGCTGCTCGATGGTCGGCCTCGTCATGGTCTGGGTGGGCGGATTCAAGCTGTTCCAGCGCGTCATGGCCGCCTGCATCGCCGTCATGGTCGTGGTCGTCGTCGCGAGCGCGGCGATGACCAAGCCCTCGCTGCTCGAACTCGCCAGCGGCTTCGTCCCACGCGTACCCCCAGACGCCGAAGCCCTCGGCTGGACCATCGCGCTCGTCGGCGGCGTGGGCGGCACGCTGACCATCATCTGCTACGGCTACTGGATGCGCGAGGCCGGCCGGGGCAGGCCCGAAGACCTCGCGACCTGCCGCATCGACCTGGCCGTGGGCTACTCGATCACGGCGCTCTTCGGCGTGGGCATGATCGTGCTGGCGGCGGGCGTGGCGGGCAGCGGAGAGCTGGAGGGCCGCGGCGCCTCCGTCATCGTGCAGGTCGCCGACCGCATCGGCGCGTCGACCAACTCGGCCCTCTCGCAGGCCATGCGCTGGGCGTTCCTCGTCGGCGCCTTCGGCGCGGTCTTCTCCAGCGTGCTGGGCGTGTGGCAGGCGGTGCCCTACGTGTTCGCCGACTGGTGGGCCATGCGGCCGGGCGCCAACGCTAAGACGGCGCCCGTCTCGACGACGTCGCTGCCCTACCGCGGCTTCCTCGTCGCGCTGGCTACGCTGCCGTGCGCACTGCTGTTCGTCCGGTTCGAGACCGCCCAGAAGCTCTACGCCATCGTCGGCGCGGCGTTCATCCCGCTGCTCGCCCTGGCCCTGCTGCTGCTGATGAATCGCCGCGACTGGGTCGGCCGCACCCTGGCCAACCGCTGGTGGGCCAACGTGGCGCTCGTCGTCGCGCTTGCCGTCTGCGTCGTCGCGGCGTGGCGGTCGATCGAGAGCCGGCTCGGCTAGGCCGACTCAGCCCTCAACGAACTTCTGCCGGAACGCCTCGTGCGCTTCCACGTCGCCGATGAGGACGATCTCGTGGCCGGCCTCGAGCACCGTGGTCGCCGGCGGGTTGGCCGTCAGGCCGTCCTGGTTGCGGTACCCCACGATCGTGCAGCCCGTCGCCTCGCGCAGGCCGCTCTCCATGATCTTCTTGCCCACCACCGACTTGGGCACCTTCGCGTCGAAGACCTCGAGCCCCTGGGCCACCGTCACCAGCCGCCCCTGGTGCAGCAGGTTGTAGAAGGCCGATGCGCCCGTGCTCGCATAGCTCTGCACGAAGTCGGCCCCGGCGCGGTGCAGCGCCGCCACGTGCTTGTCCAGCGTGCATCGGGCGATGACCTCGATGTCGGGCCGCAGCTTGCGGCAGAGCAGCGTGAGGTACAGGTTCACGTCGTCGTTGTTGCTCGTGATGACGACGGTGGGGGCCTTGGCCAGTCCCGCGGCTTCGAGGATCCGCGGCTCGGCGGCGTCGCCCACGATCGTCTTCTCCGGGTTCGTCACACGCCGCTCGGACCGCTCGATCACTCGGTAGTCGATGTCGCGCAGCTCGAGCGCTTCGGCCGTCGCCTGGCCGATCCGCCCGTTGCCGATGACGATGACCGGATCGCCGCTGACGTTGTAGATCGCAAAGTGTTCGTCGTATGCCTCGAGCTGCTCGGCCGATCCGGCGAGCAGCAGCACGGTCCGCTCGTTCACCACCGTGTCGGGCCGGGCGGGGCGAAACACGCCGCGGTCCCACAGTCCCACAACGTTGACGCCCAGCTCGGTCAGCTTGTTTTCCCGCAGGCTCCGGCCGATGAGCGGCGTGCGAGCCGCGCTGGCCTCGGCCACGATCAGGTTGTCGAACCGGGCGACCTCGTGCGTCACGGCGTCGCCGCCCGAGATGCATCGCGCCAGCGCCTGGCCCATCACCCGGTCGAGCCGGACCACGCCGGTGGCGCCGGCCATTTCCAGGATGGGCACCGAGGCGCCGAGGTCGGCCGTGGCAAAAACCGGCACCTTTTCGTTCACCGCGCGCACGGCAAACGCAACGGCCGTGTCCTGCGCATCGGTCCGCGTCGTCACGACCATCGCCGCGTTCGCGATGCGGGCGGCCTTGAACGCCTCGGGATCGTCCAGGTCGCCCACCATCACGCGCACTTCCTGGTCGTGGAGCTTCCTCGCGTTCTCGACGTCTGGCACGAGCACGACGTAGTCCTGGTTTACCTGCCGGAGCTTGGCGATGAGCGACTCGGTCACGGCGTCCAGATGCGTCAGGATCACGTGGTCCTTCGTGTCCTCGGGAAGCTTGCGGGGCGTCCGCGCGGCGGTCTGCGCTTCCATCCACGGCGCATAGAAGAACTGGATGAACATGAACGGAAGCAGCGCGAGGAGGAAGATCGTGCCGCTGATGACCACGATGATCGAGAAGAGCCGACCAAGGTCGCTCTGAAAGGTGATGTCACCAAAGCCAAGCGTGCTCATCGTGACGATGACCCAGTAGAGCCCGCCGATGATGGTGTGGTCTTGCTGCTCGTACTCCATGATCAGGTGGAACAGCACCGTGTGCACGGCCATCAGGCCGACCAGGATCAGCAGGAAGCGGCCCAGCACCTTCAGGTTCCGCCGGGTCCGCCGCTGGCTGGTCAAGATCAGGATCTGGGCGGCGATGGACTTCATGGCCAACGGTAGCGGCTCGGGTTTTAGTCGCCACCACACTGGCCGTATGCTTGTCCTCGCCTCGCCGGGGACCGCTCGCCCGCCATGGAACGTCGCCAGGTCGAATCACCGAGCCAGCGAGCACCGGGTCCGTGGCGGTCCGCCGCGGCCGTCGCGTTGTCGATGCTCGGCGCAGCCGCCCTGGCCGTCGATGCAGGCGTGCCCGATGCTCCGCTTGCTCGGTCCTGGCTCGTCGCCGCCCAGATCGCCCTACCCTGGCTCGCTGCGATCGCCGCTGGCGACGTCCGCCTGCTCGCGCTCCCCGGATTCGGCCCGACCCGCCGGTACCGCCGGGCAAAGGGGCTCGCCATCGAATCGGGCGTCGCGCTGGCCACGCTCGGCTGGGCGGTCGGCCTGCCCGCGATCGCCGGTGGACTCGCGGTCGCGGTCTGCATCGCCTACGCCATCAGCCTCACGGGCGTGCTCTCACGCACGCTCCGCCACCCGAATCTGCTCCTGCCGGCCTCGTTCGCCGCCATCATCCTCGTCTGCACCCTGCTGCTCAAGCTTCCCGCGGCCACGCCCGCAGACGAGCCCATTGGCTGGATCGACGCGCTCTTCACCGCCACCAGCGCCACGTGCGTCACGGGCCTGGCCGTCCGAGACACCGCCAGCGGGTTCACCCTCTTCGGCCAGGCGGTCATCGCCGGAGCCATCCAACTGGGCGGCCTCGGATTCATGATCTTCGGCTCCACGCTCGCCCTGCTCTTTGGGGTACGCCCGAGCTACCAAGAGAACCTGACGCTGAGCGCCGCGCTCGACGAGTACCCCGCCCATCGCATCATGCGATTCGCCTGGTTCATCGTGCTCGTCACGCTCGTCATCGAGGCCCTCGGCGCCGTGCTGCTCTACTTCTTATGGCCCGAGTCGCTGAGCGATGGGCCTGGCGGCCGCGCCTGGCAAGCCGTCTTCCACAGCGTGTCGGCCTTCTGCAACGCTGGATTCGACATCACGGGCAACAGCCTCATCCCCATGCGCACGGGTGCGGCGCCGTTCCTCGTCATCGTGCCGCTCATCGTCACTGGCGGCATCGGCTTCCTCGTGCTTGAAGACGTCACCGCATACATCCGCCGACGCCTGCGCCCGAGGCCGGGTCGCCAAAAGCCGAGGCTTTCGACGCACAGCAAGATCGTCCTGGCGACTACCACCTGCCTGCTGCTCGCGGGGTTCGGCGTGCTCTTCCTCGCCCAGAGCCGCATGACCGGCGGGGCGACGGCCTCGGTCGCGGCAGACGCCGCATTCATGTCCGTGACCGCGCGCACCGCGGGCTTTACCGTGATGCCCATGGAGGAACTGTCCCCGGGCTCGCGGTTCATGCTGATGATCTTGATGGCCATCGGCGGCAGCCCGGGCTCGACCGCCGGCGGCATCAAGACCGCCGTCTTCGCGGTGCTCGTCATCGCCGTCTATGCCACCGTTCGCGGCCGAGACGACGTCGAGGCCTTTGGCCGGACGCTGCCCGATGCGCTGGTGAAGCGGGCCGCCATGGTGGCCGCTGGGCTGTTGGGCGTCGTAACGATCACCACGCTCGTGCTCGACCTCACCGAAGACATCGCCTTCGAGCCGCTGCTCTTCGAGGTCGTCAGCGCCGCCAGCACCACGGGCCTCTCGCTCGGCGCTACGGACGACCTTAGCCCGTTCGGCCGCGTCGTCATGACGTTCACGATGTTTTTCGGCCGCATCGGCGCGCTCGCGCTCCTCGGCGTGCTCGTGCAAGGCGTGGGCGGTGGAATCGAACGGGCCCTCACCAGGACACAACTGCCGCGAGACACGGTCTCGCTCGGCTGATACCGCACAGGAACGCACGCATGGCCAAGGAACACGATCCATCGAACGACAAGCGGCCCATCGCCGTGCTGGGGCTCGGGCGGTTCGGCCAGCGCATCGCGACGCAATTGGCCAAGAGCGGCCAGGCCGTCATCGCGTGCGATCTTGATCGCGACGCCGTCGAACGCATCGCGTCGGACGTCGCACAAGCGATCGTCGTTGACGTGACCGACGAAGAGGCGCTCAAGGCCCGCGGCGTCCACAAGGTCAAGGCCGCCGTCGTCGCCATCGGCGATGACTTCGAGGCCGCCGTGCTCGCCACCGTCACGCTCAAGCAGCTCGACATCCCACGCATCATCGCTCGCGGTCGATCCGATACCACCGCACGCGTGCTCCGACGCGTCGGCGCCAGCGACGTCGTGCTCGCCGAGATCGAGGCAGCAGACCGTTGGGCTGGTCGGCTGCTCGGTCCGGGCGTGCTCAACCAGATCGAATTCCACGAAGGCTACAGCATCATCGAGTTGCGCGTGCCCAAGCCCTGGGTCGGCAAGTCCTTGGCCGACATCGGCGCACGCAAGAAGCACCACGTCCACGTCATCGCCGTCAAGCGTGAGGACGATTCGGTCGGCGGCGGCATGCAGGTGCTGGTCATCTCCCCGGACGAGCCTCTCAAGAAGACCGACGTGCTCATGGTCATGGGCCAGGACGACCAGCTCCACACGCTGACCGGGATTTCCTGAAGACCTCAAGAATCATTATGATCGTGCAACTTGCGCGTTTCCCCGCCGGTAGTCATGACATAGCAGCAGTGGAGCCAGTTGCGTGCTGCGTACTACGACCCGCTCGACGGGAACAGCGTGCCGTTCGGGTCTGCACCGAGAAATCCATGGAGGCGTTGAGATGCAAACCAGTTGTACTGCCGTCGGGCTATCGGTCCTTCTGGGTACGGTCGCGTTCGGCCAATCCACGGGCATTCCATGCGCGGACGGGGACTTCCTGGGCTTCGACGACGTATCAATCTTGTCTCGACACGTCGAGCGGGACGGCGGTTTGGCGTTCGTGAGCACATCACCATTCCGGGGTGAGGTCGCGGTACTCGATGTAAGCGACCCGGAGGCCCCGATAGAGATTACGCGAATCACGACCGGCGGCGCTCCGCAGCGGTTCACGATCCGCGGATCGACGCTCTACCTTGCTGCGGGCTCGGTCACCTTCCGTGCCTACGACATCGAGGACCCACGCGACACGACGCAGATCGGTTCGTACCTCGGCTCCGGTTTCGGGTACGCGGTCGACGTCATCGATGATCTGGGGTACGTCGCCTCGGGCGTTGCCGGGCTCGACATCATCCAACTCGACCTGCCTCGCCCCGTGCGGCTTGGCATCGCGGACACTCCGGGAGAGGCTCGCGACGTCCTCATCCGCGACGGACTCGCGTTCATCGCCGATGGGCTGGCGGGGCTGTCCGTCGTCGACGTGAGCGACCCCGCGAATCCGACCCTCATTACGAGCGTCGATACGCCCGCTCTGGCCCGTGGGATCGCGCTCGGCGACAACCACGCTTTCGTGGCCGATGGCCGGGAGACCCCGGACTCTGGCGGCGGCGTCGAGATCTTCGACATCTCCACACCCACGGCCCCGGTACTCGTGGCTTCGTATATCCCTGACCTCACCGTTGTCGACGTCCGAGTCGAGGACGACACGCTGTACGCGGCGACCGACGCTGGTCGCATCGACATCGTCGACGTGTCCGATCCCTCGAACCCCCGGCTCTTGGGCCAATACAGCTCGGTGGCCCGATTGGGCGCCATCGACGTCGAGGAAGGGCTCGTATACGCCGCAACACTCACGGCGGGCTTCCAGATCTTGGACATCAGGAAGCCCGCGAGTTCGCCTTTGGTAGGCGTGGCCGAATTCGACGAGGGGCTTTCCCAGACCGTCTTCGATGGGCAGATGGCCTACGCGGTGTCGCGAGACACCGGTATCCGCATCTTCGACCTCTCCGACCCCGAGCAGCCCGTCGAGCGTGCCACGCTCGCAATCGACGATCTCGAGGGCGGCGTTGCGATCGACGGCCAAACGCTTTACGTCTCTTCGGCGTCCTTTGCCACCTCTTCGTTCTCGATCATCGCGGTCGACGTCTCGGATTCCTCGAATCCAATCGTGATCAACGAGACTCCGTCTGCTGCAGTCGTGCTCGATCTCGTCGCACGCGATGGCGTGCTCTACGCACCGAGCGCGAGCGAGGGCCTCATCATCTATGACACTTCTGATCCTGGCAATCTGGAAGTGTTGAGCGACGTCGACGTCGAGCTCGTGACGCGAATTGCGCTAGACGGGAGTATCGCGTACGCCAAGGGTGGAGACACGTTCGACGACGCACGGGTCTTCGCGATCGACGTGGCCGACCCGACCGCTCCGAGCGTGCTCGGTCAAGCCACGGTAGATGGTTTTGCCAACGACCTGGAGGTCGTCGGTCCCGGAGCGGTCGCTACCGTTGGCGAGCGATTCTCGATCATCAACTTCGAGGATCCCGCATCGCCGTTCGTTGCGAACGTCGTGGATCAGCCAACCGGCAGCTTTCAGGCACTGGCACGACGAGGCAACCTGCTGCTTGCAGCCGGTGGCGGCCCCGCGGTGTACGACGTGCGGGAGCCGTTCGACCCGCGACCCGTGGGTCGCTTCGCGATCGAGCGGGGCACCAGTCGAGTGAGCTTCCTCGGCGAGTTTGGCGCGGCAAACGGGCTCGATGGCAGGATCTACATCGTCGATCTCGAAGACTGCTGCCCGGCCGATCTCGATGGCGATGGCGTGGCCACGGTGTTCGACTTCTTGGCGTTTCAGAACCTGTTCCAGGATGAAGACCCCCGGGCCGACCTCGACGGCGACGGCAGCTTCACGCTGTTTGACTTCCTGGCGTTCCAAGACGTGTTCGACGCCGGCTGCCCCTGACGAAGACGCAATCTTCGCCCCTCCCTCCGGAAAGACCCTGCAGGGCCGCCCACGGCGGCGCGTCCACGTTGGCTCGGCCCGAACGCGGCCGCGGCCGTACACTGGCCGTTCTGGAGGTGTCCTGTATGAATATGCGTGTGAGCGTTCTTCCCGTCCTGGCCGCGCAGGCCATGCTCGTCTCGTGTGCCGGGTCGGCCGAGATCAGCAGCAGCGAGCCGGCCCGCATCGTCGCGGCGTCCGGCCAACCGCTCTCGGCCACGCGGGCCGGGCTGCAGCAGGACGGCGACTACGCCGGCATGCTCCGCTTCCCCGCCGTCAGCGATGAGCACATCGTTTTCTCCTACGGCAACGACCTCTGGCTCGTCTCGCGAGACGGCGGCCGGGCCGAGCCGCTCGCGAGCCCCGCGGGCCAGGAGCAATTCCCGCGATTCAGCCCCGATGGCCAGCACGTGGTCTTCCAGGGCAACTACGACGGCGATCGCGATCTCTACACGCTTCCCATCGATGGCGGCGTGCCCACACGCGTGACCCACCATCCTGCCAACGAGTCGCCCACGCAGTGGCACGAATCGGGCATCATGTTCTTTATGGGTGGCGCCGCCGGCCTGGGCCGCCAGCAAGAGGTCTACCGCGTGTCGCCCGAGGGCGGCCTGCCCGAGCGCATGCCCATTCCCTATGGCGCCAACGGCGTGCTCAGCGACGACGGCCAGTGGCTCGCCTACACGCCCGTCCAGCGCGACGCGCGTACGTGGAAGCGATATCGCGGCGGCATGGCCAGCGACGTCTGGCTCTTCAACATCAACACCAACGAGAGCCGTCAGATCACCGACTGGGAGGGCACCGACAGCCTGCCCATGTGGCACGGCGACTCGGTCTTTTACGTCTCCGACGCCGGCGACGACCACCGCCTCAACATCTGGCGCTACGACGTTGCCAGCGGCAACCGCACCCAGGTGACCAACTTCACCGACAACGACGTGAAGTTCCCCTCTATCAGCAGCGGTGACAACGCCGCCATCGTCTTCAGCCTTGGCACAAAGCTCCACCTGCTCGACATCGACGCGAACGAGGTCAGCGAGATCAACGTGACCATCCCCGGCGCGACGCCCGCCGTCCGCAGCCAAACGGTCGACGCAGCCGAGCACCTGCAGGCCGGCGGCATCAGCTCCACCGGCAAGCGCGTCGTGGTCGAGGCCCGCGGCGACATCTGGACCATCCCCGCCGAGAACGGCCCGCCTCGCCAGCTGACCGATACCAGCCGCTGGGCCGAGCGCAACCCCGCCTGGAGCCCGAGCGGCCGGTGGATCGCTTACGCCAGCGACGAAAGTGGCGAGTACAACATCCACGTCACCCAGAGCGACGGCAAGGGCGACACCCGCCAGCTCACCGACATGGACGGCAAGTACTGGATGTCGATGGCCTGGTCGCCCGACAGCGAATCCCTGCTGGCGATCGACAAGTCGGGCGAGATGTACCTCATCGACATCGAGTCCGGCGAAGCCAACCAGTTCGACAAGGAGCCCATGGCCGGCGTGCCCTCGGTGAGCTGGAGCCCCGACAGCCGCTACGTGACGTATGCCAAGACCAACGGCAACATGCTTACCTCTGCCGTCTTCATCTACGACACCGATGAAGCCACGATGCACCAGGTCACCAGCGGCTACTTCGGCGATAACTGGCCGACCTTCGGCCGCGACGGCGAGTACCTCTTCTACACGTCCAACCGCGAGTTCACCAGCCCGCAGTACGAGACCGTCGGCGCCAGCTTCATCTACGCCAATGCCGGCCGGCTCATCGCCGTGCCGCTGACCGAGGAGATCGAGAACCCCCGCCTCATCGAGGTTGACGAAGAGACCTGGGAAGAGGACGAGCCCGACGACGAGGAGTCCGACGAGACCTCCGAGGACGCCGATGAGGCCGCCGACGAGGGCGAGGGCGCCACAGACGAGGAAGGCGACAACGCCGAAGCCGAGCTCAGCCCCATCGAGGGCACCTGGGCCGGCACGGCCACTGGGCTTGCGGCCCTGGGCTTGCCCATTGACGAGATGGAAGTCACGATGTACTTCAAGCAGCTCGACGACGGCAGCTTCGTCGGCGCCAGCGAGAGCCAGGGTGAGACCTCCGACTACGACAGCGTCACCTTCGACGAGGCGACCGGCAAGCTCGTGACCACCAGCAGCGAGGGGCCGATCAACTCCAAGACCGAGGCCACCCTCAGCGGCGACACGCTCACCGGCACGTGGACCATCAGCGGCATGATGGAAGGCAGCGGCCCATTCACCGCCACGCGCCAGAGCACCGAGGTGCCCGACGGCATCATCTCCGACGAGGCGGGCTCCGGCGGCGACGACGACGAGGTCGAGCCCACCGAGATCACCTTCGAGGGCTTCGAGGCCCGCAGCTTTGCGTTGCCGGTCTCGCCGGGCGCGTTCAGCGGCCTGGTCAGCAACAACCAGGGCCACCTGCTCTACAACAGCTTCGGCAGCGGCGCACCGACCGTCAAGATCATCGACATGTCGGGCGACGAGATCGAAGAGAAGACCGTCGTCGCCGGGGCCCAGCTGGTCGGCGTCTCGGGCGACGGCAAGAAGATCCTGCTCGCAGGCCAGGGCAACCGCTGGAAGATCGCCGACGCCCGCGCGGGCCAGTCGATGTCCGGCTCGATCAGCCCGTCGGACCTGCGCAAGGATCTCGACCCGCGCGAAGAGTGGCGCCAGCTCGTCCAGGACGCCTGGCGTCGCCACCGCGACTTCTTCTACGTGGAGAACATGCACGGCGTCGACTGGGACGCGGTCTACGACCACTACTCCGAGATGGTCGACCACGCCGCCAGCCGCGAGGACGTGAGCTTCATCATCGGCCAGATGATCTCCGAGCTCAACGTCGGCCACGCCTACTACTGGGGAGGCGACGTCGAGGGCCAGCCCAGCGAGAACGTCGGCATGCTCGGCGTCGACTTCGAAGTCGCCTCAGAGCAGGGCGAGGACGGCGAGGTCGCGGGCTTCCGCATCGTCAAGATGTATGGCGGCGCACCCTGGGACACCGATGCACGCAATCCGCTCGACAAGCTCGGCCTCGACGTCGAGGAGGGCGACATCATCACCCACGTCAACGGCGAACCGTTCGACGTCTCGAAGGATCCGTGGGTCGCTTTCGTCGGCACCGTCGGCAAGGAAACCACCATCACCGTCGTCGATAGCCTGACGGGCGACGAGGAGACCGTCAACGAACGCACCTACACCATCGAGCCCATCGGCAACGACCAGGCGCTTCGCTACCGCGACTGGGTCGAGGCCAACCGCCAGTACGTCGATGAGGCGTCGGACGGCAAGATCGGCTACATCCACGTACCCGACACCGGCGTCAACGGCCAGAACGAGCTCTTCCGCCAGTTCTACGCCCAGATCACCAAGGACGCCCTGATCATCGACGACCGCTGGAACGGCGGCGGCCAGATCCCCACCCGCTTCATCGAGCTGCTCAACCGCCCGCGTACCAACTACTGGTACCGCCGCGACGGACAGGACTGGCCCTGGCCCTACGACAGCCACCAGGGTCCCAAGGCCATGCTCATCAACGGGTCGGCCGGCTCGGGCGGTGACATGTTCCCCTGGCTCTTCAAGCACAACGACCTCGGCCCGCTGATCGGCCGGCGCACGTGGGGCGGCCTGGTCGGCATCAGCGGCGTGCCTCCGCTCATCGACGGCGGCTACACCGCCGTGCCCAACTTCGGCTTCTACCGCACCGACGGCACCTGGGGCATCGAGGGCCACGGCGTCGATCCGGACATCGACGTCATCGATGATCCCACCATGCTCGCCAACGGGCAGGATCCGCAGATGGACGCGGCCGTCGAGTACCTGCTCGAGGCCATCGAGCGCGAGGGCTACGAGCCCCCGCAGCGTCCGCAGGAGCCCGACCGCAGCGGCTTCGGCATCGATCCCGCCGACCGCTGAATACCACGTTCTCGAGCGCACGCTCCGGGCCCGGCCGCAAGGCCGGGCCTTTTCGTGCGCACGCTACAATGTTGCTCGCATGGCCGAACCCAACCACACGCTGTACACCATGGGCTGGCGCGAGCGCGTGGCGCTGCCCCAGTGGCGCATCCGCGGCGTGCGCGCCAAGATCGACACCGGCGCCCGCACCAGCGCCATCCACGTACAGGCCTTCGAGCAGCTCCCAAACGCCCGGGTCCGCTTCGAAGTCGTCGTCCGCGAGCGCCCCGAGCGAAAGACCCGGTGGGTCGAGGCAGAGGTCGTCCGCGAGTCGGTCGTCAAGCCCAGCAGCGGCGAGACACAGGTCCGACCCGTGGTGTCGACCACGCTCGTCATCGGCCCGCTGGAATTCGAGGCCGAGGTCGGGCTCGTCTGCCGCCAGGGCATGCTGTGCCGCATGCTCGTGGGCCGCCGCGCCATCGCCGGCCTGGCCGTGGTCGATCCTTCGGCCCGCAACCTGCTCTCGGCCCTTCCGTCCGATGCCGCCAACCGAAAGGCCACTCCGTGAAGCTCGCGATCCTCTCCACCGCCCCCAAGTGCTATAGCACGCGCCGCTTCAAGCAGGCCGCCGAGGCTCGCGGCCACAAGGTCAAGGTGCTCAACACGCTGCGTTTCTCGATCGACCTCGAGCACGGCGAGCCGAGCCTGTTCTACCGCGGCAAGGAACTGAGCGATTACGACGCCATCCTGCCGCGCATCGGTGCTTCGATCACCTACTTCGGAACGGCGGTGGTTCGCCAGTTCGAGCAGCTCGACGTGTACACGCCCAACACGGCTAACGGCATCCTCAATTCGCGAGACAAGCTCCGCAGCCTGCAGATCCTTAGCCGTCACGACATCGGCATCCCGCACTCGTGCTATATGCGAAACCAGTTCGACGTGCTGCCCGCCATCGAGCGCATCGGCGGCGCCCCGGTCATCATCAAGCTTATCGAGGGTACCCAGGGCGTGGGCGTCATCCTCGCCGAGAGCAATAAGGTCGCCGAGGGCATCATCGAAACGCTCCAGAGCGCCAAGCAGAACGTGCTCGTGCAGAAGTTCGTGGCCGAGAGCAAGGGCAAGGACGTCCGCGCGTTGGTGGTGGGCGACCGCGTCGTCGCCGCCATGCGCCGCGTGGCGCAGGGACAAGAGTTCCGAAGCAATGTCCACCGCGGCGGACGCACCGAGCCGGTCGAGCTCGACGAGACGTACCAGAAGGCCGCCGTCCGCGCCGCGCAGATCATGGGCCTGCGCGTCGCCGGTGTTGATCTCCTGGAGAGCAACGAGGGTCCGCAGGTGATGGAGGTCAACTCGTCGCCGGGCATGGAGGGCATCGAGGGCTGCACGGGGCTCGACATCGCTGGCTCCATCGTCGAGTACATCGCGAACCAGGTCGACTTCCCGGAAATCGACATCCGCCAGCGGCTCACCGTCAGCGTGGGCTACGGCGTCGCCGAGATCTTCATCCCAGATGGCTCGGACTTCGTGGGCAAGACCATCGCCGAATCGGGCTTGCGAGAGCGCGACCTGACCGTGCTGACCGTCAACCGGGGCACTGCCGTGTTCTCGAACCCCAAGGGGAGCCGCGCGCTCGAGGCCGGAGACCGGCTGCTGTGCTACGGCAAGCTCGAGACCATGCGAGACCTCGTGCCCGAACGCACGAAGCGCAAGAAGAAGCCCCGCGTGGCGAAGCTCGACCCGAGCCTGGTTGACGCCTTGGAGGCCGACAAGTGAGCCAGCGCATCGGCGTGCTCTCGTGGACCGACCTGGACGTCAAGCCCGGCGAGCACAAGGAGGGCCGCCTCGTCGTCTCCGAGAGCTACGCGGGGAGTGACATCGCCATCCCGTTCAGCGTCTGGCGTGGCACCTCCGACGGGCCGGCCGTCTACATCACCGCCGCCGTCCACGGCGACGAGATCAACGGCACCGGCACCATCCGACACATCCTGATGAACTGGCCCTTCACGCTCTCGGCCGGCACGCTCGTCCTCGTACCCGTGGTCAACCTCATGGGCTTCGAGCGCAACAGCCGCTACCTGCCCGACCGCCGAGACCTCAACCGCAGCTTCCCCGGCTCGCCCACCGGCAGCCTCGCCGCCCGCCTGGCCCACGCCGTGTTCGAGGGCATCGTCAAGCCCTGCCAGTTCGGCATCGACCTGCATACGGCCGCCGTCCGCCGCACCAACTTCCCAAACGTCCGCGCGAACCTCAAGGACGCGTCGATCGCCGAGTTTGCGCGCGCCTTCGGGGCCGAGCTCACCATGCACGGCGCCGGGCCCGAGGGCTCGCTTCGCGCCGCCGCCTGCGACGCCGGCGTGCCAACGCTCATCCTCGAGGCCGGCGAGGTCTGGAAGGTCGAGCCCACCTACGTCGAGCACGCCGTTCGCGGCATCCGCAACTGCCTCATCCACCTGGGCATGGTGCAGGGAGAGCCCGAGAAGCCGGCCTACCGCATCGAAGCCGATTCGTCCAAGTGGGTGCGGGCCGACCGCGGCGGCTTCCTCAGCTTCCACGTCTCGCCTGGCGAGTTCGTCGCCAAGGGCGACCCCATCGCAACGAACACCGATCTGCTTGGCAACGAGCAGAACGTGCTCGAAGCGCCACAGTCGGGCGTCATCCTGGGCATGACGACCATCCCCAGCGTCGCCCCGGGCGACCCGATCTGCCACATCGCCTACCCAAGCCGCGGCGAGCTGCAACGGGCCGAGGCCGCCCAGGACAAGCTCGCGGGCCACCACCTCCACGAGCGCACCCGCGAAGACCTGGCCCGAAACGTCCACCTCAGCGAGGCGCCCGACGCGGGCGACTGATCGGCCTCAGGCCGCGTCTTCTTCGGCCGCCTTCTTGCGCATGTCCGCCAGCGAAGGTCCGGCCGATGGCTCGGGCAGCGACGCCATTCCCGCGAACGCCGGCTTGGCCGGCTCGGCTTCCACGGGCTCGGGCCGCTCGTTGCCGATGCGGATGCCCGCCTGTCCGCCCTTGCCCGCGAAGGCCATGTCCAGGAGCTGGTCGTCGAACCCGTCGGGCGAGCTGCCCGTGCGTGCATAGACGTACAGCACGGCGTTGGTGATCGAGTCGAGCGTCATCGAGACGAGGAACATCAGCCCCATCCACGCGATCCCCAGCACGATGCCGAGCCCCGCGATGATCGGATCGCCCGTCATCGATGCCAGGAACATGACCGCCACGCCGGCGGCGATCCCCAGCCCCACGAAGATGCCGTTGGCCCAGTTGGCGACCAGTCCCTCGCCCCACGTCTGCTTGACGAGCGAGAACGATCGGCCGATCGCCTTGTGCGCCGGCGCTCGCTCGACGATCAGCACCGGCACCACGAAGTAGGTCATCGCCGTCCACGCCGAACCAAGCAGCGCCGCGATGATCTTGCCCACCAGCTGCGATCGTTGCTCGATCATCTTGAGCGCAAAGCCCACCGAGGCCGCGATTACCGCCCACATCAGGATCAGGCTGAACCGGTCCCACGCGATCCGGAGCCCGTCGCTGAGCTTGTAGGGCCGTCCATCGAGATGCATCATGGTGACGCCCACGAGCGCCGAGTTGAAGAACAGCGTCACGAAGTAACAGCAAAAGTACAGCAGGAAGAGCACCAGCATCGGTCCTACGTCCGACGCCGGCTCCTCGCTCATGAAGATGTTCCGCCCGGTCGTCGTGCCCACGATGGGCGCCACGAAGCTCGCCACGACCACCAGCGAAGCGATCGAGCTCAAGAGCGGGAAGAGAATGAGCTTCTTGTTCTCAGAAAGCAGCCCGAGGCTCGCCATCGAGAGCGCCCAGCCGTTGCGCATGCGTGTGAACATCCACCGCCTCCAGCGGGGCTCGCATCATCGAGAGCCCCTCCAAAGCGGTGCATCGACGCAACAATCGACCGTCGCGCACGTTCTCGGCTACCTGGGACGGCGCCAGTCCGAGTGTTACGACTAGGCAAGTACCCGACGTCCGATTCAGGACTTACCCAGCACGAGCGCCGGCCGATAACGCCGGCTCAGGATCGCCTCCGAGTCGGCGCCCATCCACGAGTCGAGCACGCCCGCGTACACGTGGCGGAAGTCGAGCGTGTGCTTCAGGTCGCCGCCGTCGAGGTCGCTCATTGACGGGTGCGTGCCGTGCACGCCCGGCCGCACCATCGGGCCGAACAGGAACATCGGCGCCGCGGTGCCGTGGTCGGTGCCGCCGCTGGCGTTCTGCGACACCCGCCGCCCGAACTCGCTGAACGTCAGCGTCATCACGCGGCCGTCGTTGCCCTGCTCCTTCAGGTCCTGGTAGAACGCCCTCATCGACGAGGCCATCTGCCCCAGGAGCTGCGCATGACGCCCGTTCGCGCCGCCCTGGCCCGCGTGTGTATCGAAGCCGCCCAGCGTGGCGTAATAGATCCGCGTCTTCAGCCCCGAGCGGATCATCTGGGCGATCATCGAAAGCTGCCGCGCCAGCCCATTGCCCGGGTAGCGCACTAGCGGCTGGCTCGACACGGCCTTGCGGATCAGGTCGCTGCTGACCTGCGCATCGAGCGCCGTCTTGGTCAGGAACGCCTCGTTGCTGTCGGCGGCACGAGACTCGCGGCGGTTGAGTTGGTCGTACTTCCCCTTCAAGGAGCGATCGTGATCTTCGCCCAACCAACGGAACACGTCGGCGCTCTCGAACGACACCGGGTTCACCTTCCGGCCCTGCATCGCCAGCGGGGCGGTCCGGCCGATCGCGACGGCGGGCGGGCCCGATGCCTGGCCCTGCTCGAGCGAGCCGCTCTCGCCCTTGCCAAAGCCCACGCACTCGCTGTCGAGGTACCGCCCGATCCAGCCGTCGCCGGTGCCGCTCGTGTCGGCCGTATGCCAGATGTCCATGCTCTTGAAGTGCGAGCGGTTCGGATTGGGATAGCCGATGCCCTGGAAGATCGAGCAAAGCCCGGCGTCGTACAGCTCCTTCATGGGCGCGAGCGCCGGGTGCAGCCCCAGCCCCTGCCTGCTATCGAGTTCCAGCGCGCGGTCCCGGGCGATGCCGATGCCACGCCGCGCCCGGTAGTACTCGTCCATGCCGTAGGGCACCACCGTGTTCAGCCCGTCGTTGCCGCCCGAGAGCTGCACGACGACCAGCACGCGGTCCTCGGGTACGCCGGCCAGGCTCGTCAGCATCGCGCTGGGCGAGGGCAGCCCCCACGCCGCCGACTGGACGAAGCCGGGCGCCGCGATGGACGCCGACGCGAGCATGACGCCGCGTCCCAGGAACGCGCGCCGCGTAAAGGCCTTCGAATCGTGCAGGTCCATGCCTCAATCCTTCCCGGTAGTTTCTTCCCGGTCGTTCCGTCCCGGTTCGCACCCGGTCCCACTCGTCGCTCTAGCAGAGCTGGTACTCAGGCATCGCCGCCACCAGCAGTAGCATGTCTCGCATCGCCTCGCCATCGCGGGCGCCGCCTCGACGCCGCAGCACGTCCTCCAGCGCCGCGATCGCGTGCGTCGGCGTCCTTCCAAGCGTGTACCGAAGCACGCTGCGCACGGTATGCTCGTCGTCGCCGTCGCCCAGGGCCGCGTGCAGCTCCTCCAGGATCGGCCCGGGCTCGTACGGCTGCATGTCGGCCAGCGCGTCGGGCCCGTTCGGCTTGCGGCCGGTCAGCAGGAACGCCAGCGTGTTCTGCCGCACGAACATCGTCGACGTGTTGATCCACGAACGCCCGCCGGCCCAGCCCGCCACCGACGGTGGGAAGAACAGGCTCTGGCCCATGAGCTCCATCGCGTCGAGCAGCGCCGACAGGTCGCGCACCGGCGTCCGCAGCTCGCGCACGCCGCCCACAACCAGCTCCGTCGGGCTCTTGATGCGCTGGCCGCGCACCGCATCGCTGTAGAAGTGCCGGCTCAGCAGCAGCTCTCGCAAGAGCGGCTTCAGCTCGTAGCGCTTCCGCACGAACGTCGACCGCATCTCGTTGAGCACGGCCCCCTCGGCGGCCGAGTAGTCGCGCGGGTCTTCCGGCAGGCCGCCGACGAAGAACTCGTACAGCTTCCGCGTCATGAACACGCCCGTCGCCCGCTGCGCCAGGATGGCCGTGACGAAGCCCTCGCCGTTGTACGTGCCGCTGCGGCCGAAGATGCGCTTGCGGCCACCGTCGTGATTCTCGCGATCGAGCACGAACTCGTCATCGACGAACGTGTACCCCGTGAGCGCCCGCGCGCCCTCCTTGATGTCGTTCTCGCTGTACGTGCCAACGCCCATCGAGAACAGCTCCATGAGCTCGCGCGCCAGGTTCTCGTTAGGCCGACCCTTGCGGCTGTCGTTGTTGTCCAGGTACGCCAGCATGGCCGGATCCTGGATGATCTCGTGCATGAGCTGGCCGTAGTTGCCCAGCGCGTGCCGGCGGAAGCGCTGGTTCTGCAAGAACATGTGGTAGCTGTCTTCGATCGTGCGGTAGCTCGTCGCGAAGTGGCCGTGCCAGAAGAGCGTCATCTTCTCTTCCAGCGGCCGCGGCGTCTCGATCATCCGCGTGAGCCACCATCGCTGGATCTCACGCATCTGACGACGGTCCCAGACCTGCGCCTGCTGCCGCATCGCGCGCAGGTTCGCCAGCGCGTCCTCGTTGCGCGAGCGCCGGGCCTGCGCCGCCGTCCGACGCTCTTCCTCGGTGTACGGACGCATGATGTTGCGGTCAAAGAGATCGGCTTGCGGAGAAGCATCGTCGGCGTCGGGCGTCTCGAGCAGGTAGTCGACGGCCCGCTCGGGCCCCAATCCGGCGATCGCCGAGATCTGAGCCGGGGTCCCGCCGAAGCCGGCACGCCACAGCAGGTGCCGCGCCTCGTCGAAGCCGAACTCCGACGCCTCGATGGGCTCCCACACGCGCCGCAGCTCGACACGCTCGCGTCGCTGTCGCTCGGCGAGCGTCTCCCGCTCGCCGCCGTCCTGGGTTTGCACGCCGAGTTCGGCCATGGCAGTGCTCCGCTTAATCGATCACCCCGGCCGGCCGCCGGCAGCCCCACGCCACACATCGGCCGTCCGCACGAGCGAAACGCAACAAGGGGGCGGGACATTGCATCCCGCCTCCCGATACGCCTCGTGGAGTTTGGTGGGTTCAGGCGACCGCGGGTTGCACGGCCCGGGACTTCCGCGATGCCAGCACCAGTCCGCCCCACACGATGGCGGCGCTCGTCGTCGCCAGCAGCAGGGCCCCGTTGGCCTGGTGGGCGAAGGTCACCAGGGCCGTCGCCGCGGGCACGCTCGCAGCGTCCGCTAACTGATCGGCCGTCGGCACCACACGCCGCTCACCCCCGGTGACCAGCGCGAACGCCACCCAGCCGAGCGCGAACTGCAGGATGATCGCCACGAACAGCAACCGCCCGAGCCGCCCGCACACCCGGGCGCCCCGGGCCTCGCCCGGCGCGTCGGACTCGGCCGACGGCCCTGAGCCTTGCCCCATGAGCGCGAATCCCACGATCGCCGCCAGGATGACCACCACGATCGAGAAGCCCATGTGCCCGTAGAGCGCTGGGCCCGACCACGACGTCGGCTCGGCCGCCATGCTCCCGTGTCGGTACATCGCACCCATCACGAGCTGGAACACGAGCGACAAGAGCAACGCCCACGCACCGACGCGGACCCACGCCCTCGGCCGATCGATCTCGCGCAGCGAGCGGGCCGCCGGCGAGAGCCACGCCGCGAACATCACCATCGACGCGAAGTACGCCTGCCCCAGCACGCCGTGGATCGTGCCCAGCGCCGGGTTGGCCTCGGTCACGCGCGTTCCGCCCAGCACGCCCTGGGCGCTCACCATCAGGATGAGCGCCGCCGCCGCCTGCGCAGGCCGGTCATGACGCAGCGAGATCAGGAACCATGCGATCGTGCCGATCGCAACGGCAACGCCCACGCCGCCGAACGTCAGCCCGCCGAGCACCCCGGCCATGTGCAGCCGCAGCCCGACGACCAGCGCTGCGCCGATCACCAGCACCGTCGCGAGCGAGACCACCACGTCGCCCTTCTTGCGCAAGGCGGCGGTCGACCACACGAACACCGCCATCGCGATCGTCGTCACGCCAACCAAAGAGCCGAACAGCCGGTGCGTGTGCTCCAGGAAGATCCGCGGATCGGCCATGAGCGCGATCGGGTATAGGAACATGTTGGCCCCGTATGTGCCGGGCCAGTCTGGCACGGCCAGCCCCGAGCCCGTGCTCGTCACCAGCCCGCCCAGCAGCAGCAGGGGGGCCACCGCGACGAACGCCACGATCGCGAAGCGAGACGCCCAGAACGTGGCCGGCCTCGGTGCCGGCGTGGCCCGGGCGAAGCCGCCAACCAGCCCGAACACGGCCCCGCCCGCCAGGCTTGCCGCGAGGAAGCCCAGCATCGCCACGCCCGCCGAGGGTGTCAGCCCGGCCGACCCCTGGGCCGGGGCCGCGCCGTCGATGGTCTCCGACACGAGCGAGCCCATGATCAGCAGGTTCAGGATGGCGGCCAACAGCGCCGCGGTGGCCCCAGAGGCCCAGCCGAGCCGCCGGCCACCAAACACGCCGGCGACGAGCGCTCCGATGACGACCACCAGCCCCATGCCCGGCCCAGACACGCTGGCCGGCAGGTCGAGCCAGGGTTGATGTCCGATAAGCCACACGACCCACATCGTGATCGCGGTCGCGAATCCGAGCACGACCGAGGGTCCGATGATGGCCCGGAGCGAGACCGCTTGCGTTCGGGAATCGATCGGTTCGCGGACCGTGGCGGCGTTGCCGGCGGCGATCATGGGCGAATTCGCGGTCATTGAGACTCCGTCTCACTTTCGGTAAAACAGTACTTTTTTCTGTCTGAGTGTACGCGCACGCTGCTTTTCGGTCCTCACGGTGGAAGTATTGCGGCGACGCTGGGCCACAACGCCCAGCGGTGCTTGTTTCATCCCGGAGTCGCCGTCCAACGGGTGGTTTTGGCGAGCCGGGAGAGCACGGGAGGCGTCCGGTGTCCGTTCGATTCCCCGTCTGGATGAACGTGCTGCCCACGGTGGGCGCGATCGGTGGGGCCCTGGGCCTCATCGGGGCCGTCACCATCGTGACCTACTACTTCACGCCCAAGTACTGGGAGGTTGGCTACATGCCCACCCAGCCGGGCTCGGGCTTCAGCCACCAGATCCACGCCGGCAAGCTCGGCATGGACTGCCGCTACTGCCACACGCACGTCGAGAAGTCGTCGCACTCCAACGTGCCTCCGGTGTCGACGTGCATGGGCTGCCACACCGACGGCATGCTCGCGCCGACCTACGACCCCGGCGAGAAGGTCGAGTTCATCCGCACGGCATGGGAAGAGGACGCCTCGATCCCGTGGGTGCGCATCCACAAGCTTCCCGATTACGCCAACTTCCCGCACCACATCCACGTGAACGCGGGCGTGAGTTGCTACTCGTGCCACGGACAGATCGAAGCGATGCCCGTGGTCTACCAGTCGCACAGCCTCAGCATGAGCTGGTGCCTCGACTGTCACCGCGGCGTCGGCGACTCGCTCGAAGGCCACGACAACCCGGCAGACTACCTCGTGCCGCCCGACAAGGTCACCGACCTTGAGTGGGTCGAGACCGTGTGGCTGGGAGACATGGCCGGCACCCAGGCCCAGGCCGCCAGCATCCAGGCCGTCCTCGAGAGCATCCGCAAGATGCCTCCCGAGAACTGCGGGGCCTGCCATTACTAGCTTCGCTCAGGAACGCTTCGACTCGAATCAGGCTTGCCAGCCGGAGAACGACCGCATGGCAGAGAAGACCATCGACCAGTGCCCCTCGACTCGCGGCAAGCGCGAGATCGACCGTGCGCCTCGGAAGCTCGCCCAATCGTCGGGACGGGCGGTGTGGCGCAGCATGGACGAGTTCGTCGACAAGCCGGAGTTCCGCGAGTGGCTCGGCCGCGAGTTTCCCGCTCGCGCGAGCGAACTGCTCGAGGGCTCGCGTCGCGACTTCCTGAAGGTGATGGGCGCGTCGCTCGCCCTCGCCGGCGCTGCCACCATCCCCGGCTGTCGCCGCCCCGACCACACGATCATGTCCTACTCGCGCGAGGTACCCGAGGATCAGGTGCCGGGCCGCGCGAAGTACTACGCCACTTCCATGCCGCTGGCCGGCGGCGGGGCCGAGGGACTGCTGGCCGAGACGCACGAGGGCCGACCGACCAAGATCGAGGGCAACCCGCTGCACCCGGTCAACCAGGGCAAGTCGAGCGTCTGGTCGCAGGCCAGCATCCTCGACTTGTACGACCCGTATCGCCTCATGCAGGTGACCTACGACAACCCCGCTCGTGGTCCGCTCGAGGCAACGTGGGACGACTTCGCCGTGTGGGCCCGCAGCAACGACGGCTTCGGGCGCTACGACGCCACCGGCGGGCGCGGGCTGGCGTTCATCGCCGGCAAGCAGACCAGCCCCAGCCGCGACGCCATGCGCGACGCCGTGCTGCGCCGTTGGCCCAATGCCCAGTGGGTGGCCTACGAGCCCCTCGAGAACCCCGGTGCCGTCGAGGCATCGCGCCTCGCCTTCGGCCAGCCCATGACCGAGGAGCTGCGTCTCGAGAACGCCAAGCGCATGGTGCTCGTCCAGCGCGACGCCGCGTACGAGGACACGGACAACCTCCGCGTCGCCCGCGGCATGATGGCCCACCGCGCCCCGATGAGTGCCAAGGACGAGTCGGGCGACCCGATCGACATGAGCCGCATCTATGCGGTCGAAGGCTCGCTGACGGTTAGCGGCGGCAAGGCCGACCACCGCCTGCGTCTGGCGCCGTCGCTGCAGCCCGCGTTCGTCGTGGCGTTGGCCAAGGCCCTCATGCAGGAACTCGGCGGCGACGCCCGCATCCGCGCTGCACTCGATGCCGTGCCGGTACCGCAGGGCGTGGCCTTCGACGAAGTCTGGGTCCGCGAGTGCGCCGCCGATCTGGCCGCCCACCGCAACGAGTCCATCGTGCTCGTCGGCCCCTCGCTGCCGGTCGGCGTCCACGCGCTCGCGCACGCGATGAACGCCGCGCTCGGCGCCATCGGGCCCGTCGTGCGGTACCGCCCGATGCCGTCCGACCTTGCGATCAACGGCCATGCCGCGCTGGTCTCGCTCGGCGAGGCCATCGACGCCGGCCGGGTGAGCACCGTCGTCTGCCTCAACGCCAACCCGGTGTACGACGCGCCCGTCGAGGCCAACTTCGCCGAGCGGTACGCCAAGGTGCCCACGCGCGTGAGCCTGAGCGTGCAGGACACCGAGACGGCCGCCGCGTCGACGTGGCGTCTCCACGGCACGCACTACCTCGAGCAGTGGGGCGACGTCGTTGCCCACGACGGCACGCTGAGCGTCGTGCAGCCCATGGTCGCGCCGATCTACTTCGGCAAGAGCGAGATCGAACTGCTGGCCTTCCTCGCCGGCGAGACGTTCGAGGAAGAAGAGCGGCTGACCCACCTCGAGCAATCGGCCCGCGCGCACGGCGCGATCGTCGTCGACGGCCAGGACGGACCGACGCGCATGGGCAACGCGGACGACGTCTTCCCCGAAGATGCACCAGCCGACGGCGAAGAGGGCGGCTCCGAGCTCCCCAAGTGGCCCGAGGGCCACACGATCGTCCGCTCGGTCTGGCGCCGCACGATGCGCGACCGTTTTGGCGTGACCGCCCGGGGCGATTTCGAGAAGCGGTGGCGACGCGCGCTGCACGACGGACTCGTCGCAAACTCGGCGACGCCGGGCCAGACGCCGACCGCAAACCTGGCAAACCTCGCCGACAGCATCCGCACGATCCGCCCCAGCGCCGCGCCCTCGGGCGACTCGCTCGACGTGCTGTTCACGCCGGGTCGCACGCTCGACGGCCGATTCGCCGGCAGCGCCTGGATGCAGGAGCTGCCCGACATCGGCACGATGATCACCTGGGACAACCCGGCGATCATCAGCCCGGCCACGGCCCAGAAGCTCGGGCTCGTCCCCGGCAGTGGCAACCCCAAGCACGTCTACCTGCGCGAGCACACCACGGGCAAGATGGTCCGCCTCAACGTCGGCGGTCGCACGCTCGAGCTGCCGGTCTGGATCTGCCCGGGGCTCGCCGACGACACCATCGTGCTGCGGCTGGGCTACGGCCGGACGCGCGGCGGCCCGGTCGCCGAGGGCTCGGGCTTCGACACCTACACGCTCCGCGAGGCGGGCCAGTACGCCGCCATGGGCGCCCAGATCGAACGCGTGCCGGGCGACTACTGGATCGCAAGCACGCAGAACCACTGGTCGCTCGAGGGTCGCACCGAGATCGTCCGCCGCGTCGAGCTGCCCGCGTGGCAGAAGTACGGCGACCTGCGCGTCAACTGGACCGACGAGTACGAGCTGGCCACCAGCGACCTGAACTTTGCCGAGCAGCTCGGCACGGTCAGCCACGCGCCACCCAACCGCTCGATCTACCACAACCCCTACAACAAGGGCACGGGCGAGGACGCCGAGGGCAAGGGCGATGCCGAGCCCGGCTCGACGTACGCCCAGGGCCCGCAGTGGGGCATGACCATCGACATGGGCTCGTGCATCGGCTGCGGCGTGTGCACGGTTGCCTGCCAGAGCGAGAACAACATCCCGGTCGTCGGCAAGCAAGAGGTCGCCAAGGGCCGCGAGATGACGTGGATCCGCGTCGATCGCTACTTCGTAGGCGACGACCTCAACGAGCCCGAAGAGATCTTGCAGCAGCCCGTCGCGTGCGTGCACTGCGAGAACGCGCCGTGCGAGGTCGTCTGCCCGGTGAATGCGACGGTGCACGGCCCCGAGGGCCACAACTACATGGTCTACAACCGCTGCATCGGCACGCGGTATTGCGCCAACAACTGCCCGTACAAGGTTCGCCGCTTCAACTTCTTCGATTACGGCACCAAGCAGCTCGACGGCGGGCTCAACGAGGAGACCAGCCGCGCCACCGGCGGGGTCTTTGACGACAAGCTGCCGCCCAACCAGCACTTCATCCCGCCTCGATTGCGAGCAAAGCTCACCGAGATCGAGAAGATGGGCAAGAACCCAAACGTCACCATCCGCTCTCGCGGCGTGATGGAGAAGTGCACCTACTGCATCCAGCGCACGAACAACGCCAAGATCGAGACCAAGCTCAAGGGCCTCGAGGCCGTGCCCGAGGGCTTCGTGCAGACCGCCTGCCAGCAGGCCTGCCCGACGGACGCCATCGTGTTCGGCAACATCCTCGATCCTGAGAGCAAGGTGACCGCGACCCGCGAGAGCGGACGCAGCTACGCCGTGCTGGGCTACCTCAACACGCGCCCACGCACGACGCACCTCATGACGGTGCACAACCCCAACCCGAAGATCCTCGAGGAACTCGATTACGACCGCTACAAGTACCTCGACTGGCACCCGCACGACGTCAAGTGGGTGAAGAAGGGTCTCGAGCCGCACTACCAGCACATGGACGACCACGGCCATGGAGACGACCACGGCGGCGAACCGCACGCCCGCCGCGGCACGAGCTTCATCGATCTCGATCGGCGTGATGACGACGCCGGGTACGCCCTGAGCCTCAAGGTGCTCAAGGCCGCCGCGATGCCACAGGGAGGCCTGCTGTGAGCCAACTACCTCCGGACCAACGCACCAGCGATCGCCTGGCCGGCCGGGCGCCCGAGGCCTCGGGCTTCAACCCCGAGCCCGGCACGGGCGACGGCTCGCTGACCGAGGATCCCTCGTACCGCGCGCCGCTGGTGCTCAACAACCGCTCGGTCCACGAGATCACCGAGATCGTCTGCGGGTACGCCGAGAAGGCGCCCGGCCGCTGGTGGCTGCCGCTGTTCGGCCTGTCGGCCAGCATCGCGGGCCTCGGCCAGTTGATGATCCTCTACCTCATCATCACCGGCGTCGGCGTCTGGGGCCTGACCAACCAGGTCGACTGGGCGTGGGACATCACCAACTTCGTGTTCTGGATCGGCATCGGCCACGCCGGCACGCTCATCAGCGCCATCCTCTGCCTGTTCAAGCAGCAGTGGCGCACGGCGGTGAACCGCTCGGCCGAGGCCATGACGATCTTCGCCGTGATCTGCGCGGGCATCTTCCCGGGCATCCACGTCGGCCGGGCCTGGATGGCCTGGTTCCTGGCGCCCGCGCCCAACAGCAACTGGATCTGGCCCAACTTCCGCAGCCCGTTGCTGTGGGACGTGTTCGCGGTGAGCACCTACGCCACCGTGTCCCTGCTCTTCTGGTTCATGGGCATGATCCCCGATCTCGCCACGCTGCGTGACCGGGCCGACCTGCGACTCCTGAAGGATCCGCACCAGCCCCGCCTGCCCTTCACGCCGTTCAAGCCCGACACGCTCCGCTCGTTCTTCTACGGCATGGCCTCGCTCGGCTGGCGAAACTCCAGCCGCCACTGGATGCGCTACGAGAAGGCCTACATCCTGCTGGCCGGCCTGTCGACGCCGCTCGTGCTCAGCGTGCACTCGATCGTGTCGTTCGACTTTGCGACCTCGATCCTGCCGGGCTGGCACACGACGATCTTCCCGCCCTACTTCGTGGCCGGCGCCGTGTTCGGCGGATTCGCCATGGTGCTGTTCCTGCTGATCCCCGCCCGCGAGCTCTTCCCCAACATGAAGGACCTGCTCACCCTCCGCCACCTGGAGAACATGAGCAAGATCCTGCTGCTGACGGGCATGCTCGTGGGCTTTGCCTACGCGATGGAGTTCTTCATCGCCTGGTACGGCGGCAACGACTTCGAGTACTCGGTCTTCGCGTTCAACCGCGCCTTGCCGACCTGGTGGCACGAAGACGGTGCGCCCTACTGGTGGGCATACTGGACGATGATCGGCTGCAACGTGCTCAGCCCGCAGCTCTTCTGGGTCAAGGCACTGCGGCGCAATCCGATCGTCATCTGGATCGTCGCGCTGGCGGTCACCATCGGCATGTGGTTCGAGCGCTTCGTGATCATCGTCACCAGCCTCCACCGCGCGTTCATTCCGGGCGAGTGGCACATGTTCTACCCCACGTGGGTCGACATCCTCACGTTCGTCGGCTCGTGCGGCATCTTCATGACGCTCTTCCTGCTGTTCCTGCGATTCCTGCCGATCTTCCCGATCGCCGAGATCAAGGCCATCCTGCCCGAGGCCGACCCGCACGGGCATGGCCATGGTCATGGGCACGGCCACAGCCAGGCGCACGGCCCGGGTTCGGGCGGCGTGGGCCAGGGCACCGACGCATCCGACACCGCCAACCCCGGCACCGATGGGGAGGGACACTGACATGGGCATCCTCGGTTTCCCATCCAAGGCCGACCACGGCTTCCGCACGCCCGACGGCGGCGTCATCCACGGCATCATGGCCGAGTTCCCCTCGTCGGCCGACGTCTACCACGCCGCCGAGAAGGTCCGCGACGCGGGCTTCCAGAAGTGGGACGTGTTCGCGTCGTTCCCCATCCACGGCATCGACGAAGCAATGGGCATGAAGCGAACGAAGCTTCCGCTCATCGTCGCCGGTGGGGCCATCACCGGCATCTCGGCCGCCTTGGCCATGCAGTACTGGATGACGGCGGTCGATTACGCCCTCGTCGTCCAGGGCAAGCCGTACGACGCGTGGGAGCCGTTCGTGCCCATCACGTTCGAGCTCGGCGTGCTCTTCTCGGCGTTCGCGTGCCTCATCGGCATGCTCGCCCTCAACGGCCTGCCTCGTTGGAACCACCCGCTGCTCAAGAACGAGCGATTCCTGCGGGTGAGCGACGACAAGTTCGTCATCGTCATCGAGGCGGCCGACTCTAAGTTCCAGGGCTCCGACACCGTCGCGATGCTCGAAGAGATCGGCGCGACCCACGTCGAGTTGGTGGAGGAGTAAGCCCATGCACCGCCGAACCACCAGGCTGGCCCTGCTCCTCGCGACGACCGCGACGACCCTCGCATCGACGGCCCTGCTGTCGGGTTGCCGGGGAGACCGTTCCGAGGAGAAGCCACGCCAGTTCTTCCCCGACATGGACGACAACCCGAACTTCAGCCCGCAGGCCGCAACGCCGCTCTTCGCCGATGGCCGCCAAGGGCGACCGCCGGTCGACGGCACCGTCGCGTTCGGCGCGTTCGCGTTCGCCGAGGCCTCGCTCGATGACGGTGCCGAGTGGGCCGATGGGTTCCTCGAAGAGCGCCGCGAGCTGCTGGGCGAGGGCGTGCAGGAGTTCGCGGGCCTGAACGAGGATGGCACGTTCGTCCAGTCGATGCCCACATCTGTCACGGCCGAATTGCTCGCCCGGGGCGAGGAGCGGTTCAACATCTACTGCGCGGCCTGCCACGGCTACGCCGGTGACGGAAACGGGATGGTTGGGCGACGCTGGTCGGCCCCGGTCCCCAGCTTCCACGACGCTAAGTACAAGAACGAGGGCGAGCCCACCAGCGGCGACGGATACCTCTTCCACATCGCGCGCCACGGCCTGAAGCATCCCGACGGCCGCTACCGCATGCCCGGCTACGGCCACGCCCTGAGTACCGAGGACACGTGGGCCATCGTCGCCCACATCCGCGTGCTGCAGCAGGCCTTCGACAACGACCCGCAGTCGCTGCCCGCCGAGGCGCGAGATCGGCTCGACCCTCGAGGCCGAGCGGCCGGGTCTTCCGGATCGAGCGGACCAGTCGAATCACAAGGAGGTGGCCAGTGAGCAGCATCGCCGCCAACCAGCCGCCCATCGAGCAGCCGGCCCACCTGCAGGATCCGGCCCTCCGCGACGAGAACATCACGCTCGAGTCCTCGAGCGTCGGCCTGCTCTGGAAGGCATTGGCCGCCGTGGGCGTCATCGGCATCGCCGTCGCCATCGCGGGCGTCTTCGTGCTCTCGGGCTCGACGAGCATGAACGCAGCCCTGATCCACGTCAAGGGCATCCTGCTGATCGGCACGCTCAGCGTGCTGGGCTTCAGCATCGGCTCGCTCTTCTTCATCATGATCAACGCCGTCGGCGCCGCTGGCTGGCACGTCACGATGAAGCGTGTGCTCGAGCAGGCCGCGGCGCTCATCTGGCTGCCCGTCTTTGGCCTCGTCCTGTTTGCCGTGTCCGAGATCATCTCGGTCCAGAGCGACAACGTCGGCATCGTCTCGAGCTGGCTCAACCCCGACATCATCGACGAGGGCTACTTCATTACCAAGAAGGGGGCGTACTTCGACCCCATCTTCGTGGGCGCCCGCATGGCGTTCTACGTCGTCGTGTGGCTGGGCATGGCCCGCCTGGTCTGGAGCATCTCGCGCAAGCAGGAGCGCACCGGCGACCGCTGGCTGACCAACAAGCTGTCGTTCCACTCGGCCTGGGGCCTGGTGCTCATGGCGCTCGCCACGTCCTTCTTCAGCTTCGACTGGATGATGGCGCTGACCGACTACAAGTTCTTCAGCACCATGTGGGGCGTCTACTTCTTCGCCGGCACGCTCTTCGTCACCTTCCCGGCCATGGCGCTCCTCCTGGGCTTCCTGCGCTCGAAGGGCAAGATGGAGGGGCTCATCACCCAGGAGCACCACCACGACCTGAGCAAGTTCATGTTCGGCTTCATCGTGTTCTGGGGCTACATCGCCTACAGCCAGTACTTCCTCATCTGGTACAGCCAGATCCCCGAGGAAACCACCTGGTTCATGCACCGCCAGTCCGACTGGCCCGGCCTGACCATGTTCCTGGTCTTCGGCCACTTCCTGGTGCCCCTGGTCCTGATGTTCCCCCGGGCCATGCGCCGCAACGCGCTGGGCTACGGCACGGTGGCCGCGTGGCTCATCTTCATGCACGTCGTCGACCTGTACTGGATCATCCGACCTTCGCTCGGAATCACCCTCGAGAACCCCGTTGGGTTCACGCAGGGGCTCTGGGTCGACGTCGCGGGCATCGGCGGCATCGTGGCGCTCTACACGGGCGTGTTGCTCTGGAGACTGACCAAGGCGCCCCTCGTCAACCGCATGGAACCCCGTATGCCGGAGGCCCTCGGCCACAAGAACTACATCTGAGCCCACGCTGCGGGATCTTTCAGGGATTCCCACTGAGTTGAAGGCGACGATTCAAGCTCGGAACAAGATCGACCGTACAGTAATTTATACTGTTCCACAGGAACCACCCATGAGCGCCACCCACAATCACGACGACTGGTTTGTCCATACGAAGGACGAAGGCCTGCCCCAGCAGGAGCATGCCGGCCACGTGGACACGCGTGCGCTCCTTATCTTTTACATGGCGATGCTCGCCTTCGTGGTCATCTCGATCGTGGGCGTGGCGCTCTTCTTCAAGGGCTACGTGCAGAACGCCCGGCTGAAGAACATCGAGACGCTGCAGCTCGCCGTCGACGCCAACGAGTACAAGGCCGACACGCTCGAAGAAATGACCGAGTACGGCTGGTCGGGCCAGATCGTCGAGGGAGCCGCCCGCATCCCCATCGACGAGGCCCGTCAGAAGGTGATGGAGAGCTACGGGCAGCGGTAAGGACACGCAGAGGATCATGACCACGATGCTGCGCAGGATTACGGCCGTCTCGGCAGCCCTCGGGCTGGCGGTCGCTTCGTGCGCCCAGATCATCGAGGACGAGGTCCCCGTCGAGGCCCGCGGCCTGGACATCGAAGAGAAGCTCGGAAACCAGGTGCCGCTCGACGCGGAGCTGACGACGATCGAGGGCGAGACCGTCCGGCTGGGCGACTTCTTCGACAGCGAGGATGCACCCGATCGCGGCAAGCCGACCATCCTGCTGATGGTCTACTACGACTGCCCGGTGGCCTGCCCCGCCATGCTGGGCAACCTAAACAAGGCCTTCAACGGCATCGACGACTGGACCATCGGCGACGAGTACAACGTCCTGTCGATCTCGTTCGATCCGACGAACACGCAAGAGCAGGCACAGCAGTATGCCATGCTGTACCGCTCGGGCTACTTCCAGAACCAGAACGATCCCGAGACGGTCGAACAGGGCTACCGCTTCTTCCGCGCCAGTGGCGATACGTCTCGCGCGATCGCCGATGCAGTTGGCTTCGGCTACCGCTACCTGCCCGACGTAGACGAGTACGCCCACGCAACGGGCGTGGTGGTGCTGGCGCCCGACGGCACGGTGTCTCGCTACTTCTACGGATTCGATTACCCGGCCCGGCAGGTCAAGCTCGCGATGCTCGACGCCGCCGATGGCCGCATAGGAGCGAGCTTCGGCGACCGCGTGCTGCTCTTTTGCTTCACGTACGACCCGAACAGCAATTCCTACAGCCTGGCGGCCTTCCGCGTCATGCGGGCGGGCGCCGTGATCACGATCCTGCTCGTGCTCGGTCTGCTCGTCACGCTCAAGGTGAGCGAGCGCATCGCCAAGTCGCGGCAGGAGCGGGCAGCAACCAACGAAGATTCAGGACTTGACGGCGGCCGTTCCGGTGGACGAGCCGTGGGAGCCCATGCATGAACGCGATCAACGCCGCAATGGCGCACGTCTCGACCACCCTGGCCTCGGCCAGCCTCCAGGACCTGTTCTGGTTCGGTGGTCGGAGCTACACCGAGGCCGGCCGGCAGGCCGACTGGATGTTCATGTTCATCTGGTGGCTGTCGGTGGTGTTCTTCGTGGTGCTCATGTTCCTGATGCTGTGGTGGGCCTTCCGCTGGCGCCGCCGCAAGGGCCAGGCCGCCCCGGCCAGCCCCAGCCACAACACGCCGCTCGAGATCACGTGGACGGTCATTCCTACGATCTTCTTCTTCGTGATGTTCTTCGAAGGCTTCCGCGGCTACATCAACCTCAACTACAGCAAGGTCGGCGCTATCGAGGCCAACCTGTTGGCGTACCAGTGGAGTTGGCTGCTCGAGTATCCCGGCGGCCAGATCACCACCGAGGCCGCCAACGAGTCCTATGGCGCGCACGTGGACGACGGGTTCCAGGCTTTCGCCAGCGTGCCCGCTCCTGTCTGGTACTTCCCCGAGAACACGCCCGTGCTGCTCCGCATGACGAGCCGCGACGTGATCCACAGCTTCTGGATCCCCGACTTCCGCGTGAAGCAGGACATCTTCCCCAACCGCTACACGAGCTACACGTTCGTGCCCGATCCGCTCGACGATACCGCGCTCATCATGCAGGACGAAGAGTTGGGCACGTATCCCTATCGCGACCACATCCTGATGTGCGCCGAGTACTGCGGCGACAACCACTCCGAGATGGCCGGCATCATCCGCATCGTGCCCGAAGAGATCTACGAGGCCAAGCTCGAGATCTTCGGCTCGCCCCGCGGCACGCTGGCCGAGCGCGGCCAGATCGTTAGCCAGCAGAACGGCTGCTTCTCGTGCCACTCGGTCGACGGCTCCTCGGGAACCGGCCCGACGTGGAAGGATCTCTACAACAACGAACACCAGTACACCGACGGCAGCACCATCCTCGCCGACGACAACCACATCCGTGAATCTATCTACGTTCCGGCCGCCAAGATCCGTGCTGGTTACCCCAACCAGATGGTGAGCTACCAGGGCGCCATCAGCCCCGAGCAGCTTGGCTGGATCGTCGCGTATATGAAGACCTTGAGCGACGCTACGCCCGACGCCGAACTCGCCCAGGCACAGGTCGATCCTGACGCCGAGGGAGCCGAAGCCGAGGGAGCCGAAGATGGTGGCGAGGGCGACGCTCCGGCCGACGGCTCGATGGAGCCTACGGGTTCGGCCGGGACGGAAGGATCGATGGAAGGAACCCCCAGCGGTGGCTGATGCCGTCGCTGTGCAGCTTGATTCTGGAGGCGCACGATGAGTTCGCTTGACTCCCATGCCGGCTCGGCACCGCACGCCGGCGGCCACCACGGGTCGTACCTGACCTCGAAGGGCAGCCTGTGGGCCGACATCGCCAACTGGGCGACGACGGTCGATCACAAGAAGATCGGCGTCATGTACCTGACGGCGCTGCTCATCCTGTTCTTCCTGGGCGGGGTCATGGCCCTGGCCGTGCGACTCGAGTTGCTCGAGCCCACGCGGTCGATCATCAACGCCGCCGGCGAGTCCGTCACGACGGGCCAGCGGCTGGCGTTCCTCGCCGGCGATGGCGCCACGGCGAATAACATCTACAACCGCGCCATGACGCTCCACGGCGCGATCATGACGTTCATGTTCATCGTGCCGGGCATCCCGGCCAGCCTGGGCAACTTCTTCCTGCCCCTGATGATCGGCGCCAAGGACGTTGCCTTCCCGCGCCTCAACCTGGCGAGCTGGTACGTCTACGTCTTCGGCTCACTGTTCGCCCTGGCGTCGGCCCTCGTCGGCGGCATCGATACCGGCTGGACGCTCTACACCCCGTACTCGACCATGACCGACGCCGACCACTGGCGACTAGTCGCCATGGTCACCGGCGTCTTCATCATGGGCTTCAGCTCCATTATGACGGGGCTGAACTTCGTCGTCACCGTGCACAAGCTCCGCGCGCCGGGCATGGGCTGGTTCGACATGCCGCTATTCGTGTGGGCCATCTATGCGACGGCCATCATCCAGGTGCTCGCCACCCCGGTCATCGGCATCACGACGCTGATGCTCATCTTCGAGCGGCTGTTCAACTTCGGCCTGTTCGATCCGCGCATGGGCGGCGACCCCGTGCTCTTCCAGCACTTCTTCTGGTTCTATAGCCACCCGGTGGTGTACATCATGATCCTGCCGGCCTTCGGCGTGATCAGCGAGACCATCACCGTCCACGCCCGCAAGCCCATCTTCGGCTATCGCTCGGTCGCGTTCGCGTCGCTGGGCATCGCCGCGGTGAGCTTCCTCGTGTGGGGCCACCACATGTTCACGAGCCAGGGCGAGCTGACGGCCGCGATCTTCAGCTTCCTGACCTTCTTCGTGGCCGTGCCCACCGCCATCAAGGTGTTTAACTGGATCGCCACGCTCTACAAGGGCTCGATCGTGTTCAACACGCCGATGCTCTACACGCTCGGCTTCCTGTTCCTGTTCACGATCGGTGGCCTGACCGGCCTACCGCTGGCCACGCTGTCGACCGACATGCACCTGCACGACTCGTACTACGTCGTGGCCCACTTCCACTACGTCATGTTCGGCGGCACCGTCATTGCATTCCTTGCGGGCCTGCACCACTGGTGGCCCAAGATGTTCGGCAAGATGTACGCCGAGACGCCCGCCAAGCTGGGCTTCTGGCTGGTCTTCCTGGGCTTCAACGTCACGTTCTTCATCCAGTTCGTGATGGGCGCCCACGGCATGCCTCGCCGGTATGCGAGCTATCCCGACGAGTTCCAGTGGATGCACATCATCTCCACCGTTGGCTCGTGGATGCTGCTGGCCGGCTTCCTGGTCCACCTGTTCACGTTCATCCACGCCCTGCTGCAGGGCAAGACGGCTTCGGCCAACCCTTGGGGCGGCATGACGCTCGAGTGGCACGCCGACTCGCCGCCGGATGAGCACAACTTCGAGCACGAGCCGATCGTCAAGCACGGCCCGTACGCGTACGACCGTGTCGTGCCTCCGCACACCGATCCGCAGGACTATCCGCTGCCGGAGAAGTCCGACCCGAACTGAGTCTCCCGTTCGCGGCCGGTCCGCCGGCGTGGCGTCGCCTCGATCCTTGGAAACCGTACGAGCGTGTCAGCCAAAGAGAGCCCCGCATGAGCACCATCAATCCATCCTCAGGCCGCGACGTGCCCACGGGGCCAACCCTGCCGCACGACACCGTGGAAAAGGGGCACCACTGGCGGACCAAGGACGACGAGTTCGACGCCGGCAAGCTCGGCATGTGGCTCTTCCTGGGGACCGAGGTCCTGCTCTTCGCCGGCCTCTTCTGCGGCTATGCCATCATGCGCATGCTGTACCCCGAGGCCTTTGCCAACGGGTCGCACTACCTCAACTGGGTCTATGGCGGCGCCAACACGCTGATCCTGCTGTGGTCGAGCTACACCATGGCGGCCGCCATCCGCCACACGCAGCTCGGTGACCGAGCCCGTGCCCAGATCTGCCTGGTCATCACGTGGCTCTGCGCACTCGCCTTCCTGCTCATCAAGTTCATCTTCGAGTACGGACCCAAGTGGGCCGAGGGCAAGCGGCCCGGCGTGCTCTTCGACTACCCCTACGCCCAGAACGCCATGGAGCCGATGTGGTGGTCGCTCTACTACGCGGCCACTGGCATCCACGCCTCGCACGTGGTCATCGGCATGGGCCTCATCGGCTGGTTGATCATCAAGAACGCCAAGGGCTGGTACGGGCCCAAGAACTACCTGGCGATGGAGAACATCGGCCTGTACTGGCACATCGTCGACCTCATCTGGATCTTCCTCTTCCCCCTCCTGTACCTGATCCACTAGTCCGCGGGACACGCACGCCACTCGCCTTCGTCCGGAGCCAGACATGAGCAGCGACAGCCAGCACGAGAACCCGCGGCCCGACCCCTCGCAGATGACCGAGGAGCAGTACGCCGACTACATGGCCGACCCGCATGCATTCCACCCCGAGCATCACGGGGCGGGCGAGCATGGGCACGACGGCGGCGACCACCACGTCACGAGCAAGTTCGTGCTGCGGGCCGTGCTTGGCATTCTGGTGTTCTTCACCATCCTGACCGTGGCGTCGTCACGCGCCGAGATCTGGGTGGCCGATGTCTTCGAGCTCGAAATCCCGACCTTGGTCAACGTGTTCATCGCGATGAGCATCGCCACGATCAAGGCCATCTTCGTCGTCGCGATCTTCATGCACCTCAAGTGGGACAACCGCCTGAACCTGCTGGTCTTCCTCTTCACGCTCATGGGCGTCGGCTTGTTCGTCGGGCTGACGGCGCTCGACCTCGGCAATCGCACCGAGATCTACGACTGGAAGGCCAGCCAGATCCACCCGGGCGGCAAGGGCGACCTCGGCGTCACGCTCTCCCGAGGCGAAGACGAGACCATCGGCGGCGTTTCCGTCTTCCAGTTCGCCAAGGACAAGAAGATCCAGGAGATCGGCGAGAAGGCATTCCAGAAGAAGGCCGCCGAGAAGCACGGGCACCACGGCTATGACAAGCCGATGCGATCGGCAGATCGCACGCGAGCGACCCATGGCCTGACGGTCGGACTGTTCAGCCTCGAGGCCGAGGAAGACTCGGGCCACGGCGAGTACGACAAGGACGCCGACCACGCCGAGGGCGACGCCCTGAGCGACGGCGAGGAGCAATAACCCACGCATCGAACGGAGACCATGGACACCACCAGGATCGAGACCGAACGCAAGCCCTTCGCCTGGCACCGCGGCCGCACCATCTGGCTCACGACCGCTCTGGTCTGCCTCGCCGCGGTAACCCTCCTCGGCTACTTCATGGCCCAACGCCTCGATCGCTTCAACCGCGAGTCAGGCCGCGAGCTCTTCGTCTTCCAGCCCATTACCGCCCGTGACTTCCTCTGGAACGACACGTCCGTCAGCTTCACCGACGAGGTGGATGCCGATGGCGCCGACGTCGTGGTCATGCAGTACGGCGACGACGTCATCCGCCTTCGCTCGGGGCTCCAGTCGCTTCCGACCGAGGTGCCGGGCCTGCAGCGGCACGACTCTTGGCTCAAGGTGCTCCGCTTCGCGCCACGCAGCGGCAAGTCCATCGAAGACCTCTTAGCGGAGATCGACGCCGGCACCGCCGACGAGCGACTGGCCGTCGTCGTTCGGCTGCAAAGGCCGGGCGTTGATCAAGATAGCTTCGGCCAGGTCATGCGTGGCGACTGGCGATTCCAGTTCGTCGAGCTGCTGCCCGAGGGCGGCTTCGAGGAGCAGGTGCTCCGATTCCCCGAGAGCGAGCGCTCGTTCAATCGCCGCGTGAACGCCGCCCGCCGGGCGGGCGAGCCGATGCCCGAGCGGCGCGCCGACGAGCTGGCCTTCGGCACCTGGCAGTTCGATGCCTCGCTCATGGTCATGCCCAAGAGCGGCCCGCCCGCGCCGCAATTCGGGCGCGGCGCCATGGAGGCGCTCGGCTGGACGCTGCCGACCGCCACGCTTCTCTTCTTCATCGCCACCATCGCGCTGGCCATGACCTTCGCGCCCGAGCGGGCCGAGCCCGCGATCGAGGACGAACGGGGCGACGACTCCACCGAGAACTAGCCCGTCGAAGTCGCGCCGCCTCCGGACATGTTGTCGATCACCCAGGGCCACGCCAGGATGATCGCCACCAGCAGCGCGAGGAGCAGGGCCCAGAACATCATCGCGTAGCTGCTGCCCTTGCGCGCCCGCAGCGTGTTGTAGACCGTGTAGGGCCCGACGCCCTGCAAGCGGAACATCGCCATCGCGCTGAGATTGATGCAGATCACGTTGGTCGCCGTCAGCATCAGGGCGCCCATTGCTTGTGTCAACGTCGCGTCCCGGCTCACCAGCAGCAATCCAAAACTGACGAGGGGCGGCAGCAGCGCGACCGCCACCATAACGCCCACCAGGGCCGCTGGCACGCCCGTTGTCGCGGCGAGGGTGCCAGCGGCACCAGCCCCGAGCGCGATGGCGATGTCGCTCGGCTTGGGCGTCGTCCGGGCCAGGATCTCCGGGGTCTGCGGGTCGACCTGAGCGAAGAGCCCAAACAGGATCGACAGCGCCGCCGCCATCGTCACGCCAATGACGTTCGTGGTCAAGGCCCGCCGCGCGAGCTTGAGGTCGCCGATGGTCAGCGCGAGAGAGAGGGCCAGATTCGGGCCGAGCAGTGGCGCGATGACCATCGCGCCGATGATGACGGCCGGGCTGCTCTGGACCAAGCCGGCAGCCGCGACGACGGTGGATAGGACGACCATCGCGTAGTAGACCCGCGTGTTCCTGCCACCCGCCGAGACCTCGGCGACCAACTCGTCGCCCGCCACGCGTCCACCGAAGAATGCCTTTCGCTTGGGCTCGAGGTCCTTATCCTCCGGTGCCTTGGGCGTTGGCGGCGGTGCTTCCTCGATCTGCGGCCGCGTGGCTTCGATCGCCTCCAGGATCAGCCTGAAGCCCTCGACGGCGGCATACTGCGAGTCGAGCATCCGGACGATGTCGTCGCAGTCTTCCTTGGGTAGCACGATGCTCACGCGGACGCGGCCATCATTGATCGGCTCGATCCACAGCGTGCTGGGTTCGCGGCGGCCCAGCAACTCCACGACTTCGACGTCGTGGCGCTTGGGGAGCACGATCTGGAGCAGTCGCAATGCCATGGCGGGCCAATGCTACGCCGCGTCGCTCACCGCGCCGCTGCGCCGCCGAGCCCGAGTTGCTCGCGCTTGGCCTGCCACTCGGCGTTCTCCCGCTTGTTGTCGCTGGCCAGGTCTCCCGCACCGCCCTTCGCCAGGTCGGCGATCGCGTCGATCTCCAGCCGCGTCAGCCGCAGGCTCTGCAGGTGGTAGTCTCGCCAGGCCTCCATCGTCACGGGCACGATCGGTGCGATCAGGTCGTGCATTGCCTGCGCATAATCGCGGATCTCCTGCTGCGCGTGCGGATCCAGGCGCAGCTTCAGGAATCGGAGGATGTTGTGCAGGTCGCACTTCCAGTACCACTGCGTGAACTGGCTCGTCGGCAGCCCCACGCGAGCCAGTTCCCGGCTCACGCCCTGCTCGATCAGGTGCTCGTACTTCTTGTACAGGCCCTCCACGTGGTCGAGGTACTCGACGAACTCCTGGGCCGTCCGTAGTTCTTCGGCGTCGCGCGGGTCGAAGACGTCCTCACCGCCCTGCCGGTTGCTCGTGCTCTGCCGGCGGACGTGCTCGACGTCGACGCGGTAGAAGCGATCGGGCATCACCGAGTACCGGCCCGAGTACTCGTTCACGTTCGCCGTGCGGTGGCGGATCCACTGCCTCGCAACGAAGATCGGCATCGACACGTGGAACTTGAACTCGACCATCTCGAAGGGCGTCGTGTGCTCGTGCCGAAGCAGGTAGCGGATGAGCCCGCGGTCCTCGTTGACCTTCTTCGTGCCCGCTCCGTAGCTCACGCGGGCCGCCTGCACCACCGCCTGGTCGGCCGTCTGCCCCTCGGGCACCAGCCGCGGCATCGCATCGACGAGCGCCACGAACCCGTGCTCGTGCAGCGGGATCGTCCATCGGCTGGCCCCGCCCATCACGTCGACCATCTCGCCCTCGGGCTCGGCCCGCTCGGCACCGGCCGGCGGGGCAAACAACGGCTCGGGCTTGTTCTCGACGCTGACGGCAGAGTGGGGGTGGCTCATGGAGCAATATATCGCGATGGGTCTACGTAGGGCGGCGCGAGGCCTGTCGGTTGCTGTCTGTCCCGTCGCCTTCGACGCGATCTGTCCCGACTTGCTTGGGCACCGGCCAGGCCAGGATTGTCTCCAGCGAATTGGCATCGCCGAACACGGTCAGTTCAACGACCCAGGGCTGATCCAGCGATGCGTGCTTCGGCTTGATGTGACCAAGCGTGATGCCGATCGGCAGCTCCTGCTTGTCGATGACGAACAGCGACGTGTTCTCGCCGCCCTCCTCCATATGGCCGCTCTTCAGTACGCCCTGCTCGTTGTCGATGCGCACGTACAGCCGCGGTGATCTGATCGATCGGCTGGGGAGTTTCTTGCACTCGATGCTGACGTCCCGCCAGCCGGTCGCAGGGCCGATGCCCTCGATGCGCCACTCGTGCTCGACGTCGTCGCAACTCAGCGTCCAGGTGCTCAAGGCCCTCGAGTCGTAGTGCTTGCGTTGCAGTTGCGCGGGCAGCCACATCGCTCCCAGAAACACCGCACTCACGGGTATCGAGGCCAGGAGCATGGCAACGACCCATCTATCCAAGGCAATGGACTGCAAGTGTGCCACGACGAACGTAGCCACGACGAGAGCAACATCGACCAGCAATATGAGCACGAGCGCTCGGAGCGTCCTGTCCGCCCGATCACGGGCGTGAGGCTCGAACTTCACGCGCTCGACATCGATCGCTTCGGGAGTCGGGATGTTCGTCTCAGCCATCGCCAGCGTCCAGCTTGCCGGTATCCATCGGTTCCGCTACGAGCGTCTCCGGTGGGTTGGGATCGCCTCTCACGGAGATCTTCACTTCCCACGGGAGCTCGTCCGAAGCCTCTTCGGGCTTGGCGTGAGAGATCATGATCCGGAGGGGTCGGTTGTCCTTGTCCGTGAACGAAACAGAGCGATTGTTGTCCGAATCCCGGAGCTCTCGGCTGAGAAGCGAACGCCGCTCGTTGTCCACCATGACCTTCAGCGACGGGATCGCCAGCATCTTGCCCTGCCGCTTGGGCAGACGCACGCACTCGATCGCGACGTCGCGCCATCCCTCGCACGACCCGAGGCCCTCGACGTCCCACGCATGCTCGATGTCACGGCACTCCAGGTTCCAGGCTGCCTGTACTCGCGATGCGTAGTTCGGAAGGTTCTTGTGTGCACGATACCAGAAGAAGCCGGCAACCCCCATGCAGATCAGAGTCATGGTGATCTGGAATGCCAGAAAGAGGAAGAACACGTCTCGCGGCACCGTGAAGTGCATCACGATGGCAGCAATCGGCAAGAGGGCCGCAAAGCCAACCACGAGAAGAAACAACGTTCGCGCCGAGTCGGCCCTCATCTTGGCCTGCTCGACATACTCCGTGCGCGGCAGCGTGATCGCCTGCGGTGCGGTGCCTGACATGCCCCAAGATAGGTCGCCGTGCACGCCTCGCGCACGAAAAAACCCGCCACACCGGCGGGTTGCTGCTCAGTCTTGGCAAGAACTTCGGTTGGCCTCAGCCCTCCTGCTCCTCACCCTCGAGCTCGATCGGCTCGATGCCAAGCAACTCGGGAATCATCTCGTCGAGCTTGCCGCGGGCGTTGGGCGTCACCAGGCGGCCCTGCTGGTCGACCAGGAAGATCGCCGGGATCGACTTGACCTGCCAGCCGCTGGAGAACTCGCTCTGCCAGCCGTTGCCCTGGTAGTACTGCGGCCAGGTCACGTCGTTGTCCGCGACCCAGTTGCGCAGCTTGAGCAGGCCGTCCTTGCTCGGGTCTTCCTCGTTGCGTGGCGCGTCGAGGCTGATGCCGACGAACTCCACGCCCTTGTCCTTGTAGGCGGCATACAGCTTCTTCATGTGCGGCATCTCGGCGATGCACGGGCCGCACCAGGTCGCCCAGAAGTCGACGACCACGACCTTGCCGCGCAGCTTGCTCATGTCGATGGGCTCGCCGCTCGTGGCTTCCTCGAACGAAAGCTCGAAGGGCTTGCCGATCTGGTCGAGCTGATAGACCTTCGAAGCCGCCTGCTTGCCCTCGCGCGTGTCGGCAAAGTCGGCCGCCAGCGTCCGGTAGGTCTTCTCGACCTTGTCCGAATCGGTCTCGTAGTAGGTCGTCATCATCATGAGCGTCGCGTTGCGCGGATCTTCCGGCGCTGCGGCGGCGAACAGCGCGGCGGCCTCGCCGACCTGCTGCGGGTCGTACTGCGTCGTGCGCGCTACGGCGTTGGCGTGCGCGAACAGCGCCTCGGCCTTCATCGCCTTGTCGTCGGTCCGGCCGGCCAACGCCTTCGACTCGGCCAAGACCTCGTCGGCCTCGCCCGTGCTCATCATCGCGTTCCAGCGAACGGGCATCAGCTCCATGAGCCTGTCGTGCCCCGGATGGCTGCGGAACAACTCGCCGATCAAATCGGCCTGCTTCTGCATCGCCTCGGTCCGCGCGGCCATGTACTCGGCCCGGTAGCCCTCTTCCGCTCGGCGGCTCGAGTCGTACCGCGGCATCTCGATCGCCTCGTAGTCGGCGATGATCTCTTCGGCCGCGCGGTGGGCGCCCACCATCTGGCTCGGGGCTTCCTGGTTCCCGGTCTGGTTCCCATTCTGGGCCAGGGCCGGGGCGCCAAGGCTCGCCGCCGCGAGGGCCGCGCCCGCCAGGCCGATGAGGGTCGCACGTCGATCACGCATGGTCATGGTCTGCTCCTGCCGCCGGGCTCTCGTGGCCGGGCAATGCCGCCGCGGCTCGCGCGGCGTGGGTCTCTGCGCAGTATAGAGGAATGCGCGTCGCCCGCGCATTGGGGGATATGCGGACGTTCGGCCCGCGTTACCGCTCCCCTAGTGGGCCCTGCCCTGGGCCGCCACCGCCGCCTGGGCCGCCTCGACCTCGGCCTGATCGCCTAAGTACCTGCTGGAAATGGACTTAAGATCGGCATCCAGCGTATACACCAGCGGCACGCCCGTGGGAATCTCCACGCCCATGATCTCGCTGTCGGATACCTGATCCAGGTGCTTCACCAACGCCCGGATGCTGTTGCCGTGGGCCGAGATCAGCAGCCGCTCGCCAGCCTTCACCCTGGGGGCAATCTCGCCCTCCCAGCACGGCAGCACTCGCTCGACCGTGTCCTTCAGGCACTCGCCCGCCGGCAGGTCGTCCGCACCGAGCCCGGCGTACCGCGCGTCGCTCCCCGGCAGCCGATCGTCGCCGGCCTCGAGCAACGGTGGCCGCACGTCGTAGCTGCGCCGCCAGATCTTCACCTGGTCCTCGCCGTGCTCCTTGGCGGTCTCGGCCTTGTTGAGGCCCTGGAGCGCCCCGTAGTGCCGCTCGTTCAGCCGCCAGTGCCGTTCGACGGGCAGCCACATGCGGTCGAGCCCGTCGAGCACGATCCACAGCGTCCGGATCGCCCGCTTGAGCACGCTCGTATAGCAGCGGTCGAAGTCCAGCCCCTCGGCCCGGATGAGATCAGCCGCCTTCGCCGCCTCGCCACGCCCCTTGTCGCTCAGGTCGACGTCGGTCCACCCCGTAAACCGATTCTCGGCGTTCCAGACGCTCTGGCCGTGGCGGATCAGCACCAAGGTATGGGTCGTGCTCATGGCCTCAGGTTAGCAATCGAAGCAACGTGCGTCCCCTCCGACCTACCACCCCTCCCAATCCTTCGACCTACCACTACTACAGGCCCTACACCTCGCGCAGCCGAGGGCTCCGCCCGAGCAAGCGACTTCAGCACCCCCGCCTGGATTCGAACCAGGGACCTGCGGATTAGAAGTCCGCTGCTCTATCCAGCTGAGCTACAGGGGCGTGCACGCAATGGTACGCGGCATGCCCCGTATCCTTAACCATGACCCAGCAACCCACGTCCGCCCCGTACCACCTGTGGGGACAGGTGGGCGAGGATTTCGACCGCCCCAGTCTCGACCAGCTCGAGAACGCCTGCCGACTGCCCGTCGCGCGGGCCGGGGCGCTCATGCCCGATGCCCACGTCGGCTACGGCCTTCCCATCGGCGGCGTGCTGGCCACCGAGAACGCGGTCGTGCCCTATGCCGTGGGCGTCGACATCGCCTGCCGCGTGAAGATGACCGTGCTCGACATTCCTCCCAAGGAGCTCGACCACGACGCCGGCCGAGACCGACTGGCCAAGGCCATCGAGCAAGAAACCCGCTTCGGCGTCGGGGCCCAATTCGGTAAGAGGTCCGGCAACAAGGGTCATCGAACCCCGCTGCGCGAGCACGACGTCATGGACGAGGACTGGTCGGTCTCCAAGATCACCCAGCACAACAAGGACCGCGCCTGGAGCCAGCTCGGCACCAGCGGCTCGGGCAACCACTTCGTCGAGTTCGGCGTGCTGACCATCGGCGAGCATGGCGATGACCTCTACGCCGAACGCGCGCCCGTGTTGCCCGAGGGCGACCTGTCGAAGCCCAAGGGCCGCGCCCGTGAGGCCGATCGCACGTTCGATCTACCGCCCGGCACGTACCTCGCGCTGCTCAGCCACTCGGGCAGCCGCGGTACCGGCGCGGCCGTGTGCGACCACTACAGCAAGCTGGCAATGCAACTGCGTCCCGACCTCGACAAGCAGATGAAGCACCTCGCCTGGCTCGACCTGGAGAGCGAACCGGGTCAGGAGTACTGGCAGGCCATGAACCTCATGGGCCGCTACGCGTCGGCCAACCACGCGTGCATCCACCACTGGATCGCCAAGCACCTGGGCGCCCGCGTCATCGGCGGCGTCGAAAACCACCACAACTTCGCGTGGAAGGAAACCCACACCGTCACGCTGCATGATGGTTCTCAGGAAGACCGAGAGCTGATCGTCCATCGCAAGGGCGCCACCCCCGCGGGCGAGGGCGTGCTGGGCATTATCCCAGGTTCGATGGCCAAGCCCGGCTACGTCGTCCGCGGCATCGGCGGCGATGGCGCACGGCGTTCGCTCGCGTCGGCCGCCCACGGCGCGGGCCGCGTCATGAGCCGCAGCCAGGCCAAGAAGTCCTTCCGCTGGAACCACGTCAAGGACGACCTCGAGCAGGCCAGCGTCACGCTGCTGAGCGCCGGCATCGACGAGAACCCACGCGTGTACAAGGACATCCGCCAGGTCATGGCCCGGCAATCGGATCTGGTCGAGCCCATCGCGCGCTTCGACCCGCGCCTGGTCAAGATGGCCCCCGCCGGAGAGCGGCCCGAGGACTGATGCGCGTCCTGGGACGGGCCGGCCCCGACCCTACGATGGCACATGCCCACCGACACCCAGCGGACCAGCCTTCCCGAAGCCGCCAAGGCCCTGACCAAGGGCCTCATCGACTACGCCGGCCTCTTCCCGCCCGCCAAGCTCGACATGGGCCCGGCCGTCGAGAACTTCGCACGATACCTACGTAGTGCCGAGGCGCCGATGCTCGGCCGCTTCGTGTGCCCGGCGGCGCGCTTAGGCGAGGTCACCAAGGCCGGCCAGATGCTCATGCCCGGCACGTTCGCGACGAGCGGCTATCCCGAGATGGCCGGCGACGGCGAGCCGTGGCGCCTCAGCGCCATCGTGCCGCACGACAGCGCTACGCCGCTGGCCGAGAGCCTCGAGCACATCCGCGCCTTCAACCACCGCCACGAGGACGCCAGCCAGGGCCTGGCGATCGTCGACGCCATCGAGACCCCGCTCAAGCAAGTCAGCGATGTTGACGCCCTGCTCGACGCCGTCCCCGAACAGCTCGCCATCGCGATGGAGATTCCAGTCGCGCAGAATGATGACATCCGCGGCTACATCGCCGCGCTCGCCGGCACCGGCGCCGCCGCCAAGATCCGCTGCGGCGGCATCACGACCGACGCCATGCTCCCCGCCGAGCCGATCATCGGCTTCATGCAGGCCTGCCGCACCGCGGGCGTTCCGTTCAAGTGCACGGCCGGCCTGCACCACGCGCTGCCTGGCCAGTACAGGCTGACCTACGAGGACAACCCGCCGACGGGTCCGATGCAGGGCTTCGTCAACACCTTCGTTGCCGCGATCCTGATCGGCGCGAAGGCCATCGACGAAGACACGGCGCTCCAGCTCATGGCCGAGACCAACGGCCGCAACTTCGTCCTCTCCGACCAGCACATCGGCTGGAAGGAACACACGGTCCCCGTCGCCACCGCCGTCGAGCAGCGCACCCGCTTTGCGCTTAGCTACGGGAGCTGCTCGTTCGAGGAGCCGACGGGGGAGCTGGTAGAACTGGTAAGACGGTGAGTTTCCGAAGCGGGCTATGGGTGGCCAAACCTACCAAGATGTGATCGTCGGGGGTAGAGCGATTCGATTCTGGCCCGTGCGGTTGGACTTTGAGGACGGAGAGCTGGAGCACTCGTTGTTCGGCCAGAAGAACAACAAGACGCTTGGCGAGACCCTCGCGCATCGCCGATACGCCGGGCTTCGGGCCGAACTAGGACATGAGTTTCAATCTAGGCTAGACGAACCAATTGGGAGGGTTCTAGCCTCACTCAAGGCTGAAGGCGACACACGCTATCGAAGGTTTCTGAATAGAAACGGCGACCTAAGCTACTGCCGTTTCCGGGCAGCCGAGCACACGATCTTGGACCAAAAGGGCCTGTACGTCTTTCGTGAACGTGGGGGCATCCGGTATGTTGGGCGATGCCGGGATTCGTTCCGGAATCGCTTCAACAATGGGTATGGGAAAATCTCTCCCAAGAACTGCTACCTCGATGGGCAATCAACGAATTGTCGTCTTAACGCTCTCATCGCCGTGAGTCGCGAAAAGATTTCACTTCTCGTGTGCCCGATCGACGCTGACGCTGCGATCAAGACCTTGGAGAGCACGCTCATCCAGTTTCTTGAGCCGTCGTGGAACCAGCAGATACCATGGGAGAAGTGAGCAGAAGCCGCTAACAGATCCCGCCTTCGACGCCGACTTCCCGAAGGACATCAGCTCAGCCGAAGCCGTGGCCGAAAGTCCCTACCCTCCACCGTGCGTCACCCGTCCCACCACATCTTCCACCAAACCCCCGAAACGCTCCGCGATTGGTGTGCCGAGCACGGCATGCCTCCCTTCCGGGCCAAGCAGATCCTGACCTGGGTCTACGAGCGCGGCGTGGTCGATCCCGCGCTCATGACCGACCTCAGCAAGCGCGACCGTGAGACGCTCGCGGGCGAGATGGCCTTCCTCAGCGGGCCGACCGTCGCCCACCAGCTCGCTACCGACGGCACGCAGAAGCTGCTCATCGAGTGGCCCGACGACCTCAGCACGACCTCGGCCGAGCACGCGATGGTCGATACGTCCAGCCGCCTGCCGATCCTCGGGCAGGACATGCCGTACAGCAACACCGCCCGCCAGACCGAGTGCGTCATGATCCCCTGGCCGCCCAAGGGCGAGCTGCGGCCGCGCACCGATACGCGTGAGCGCCGTACGGCGTGCATCTCCAGCCAGGTCGGCTGCCCGGTCGGTTGCAAGTTCTGCGCGAGCGGGCTGGGCGGGCTCGACGGCAATCTGTCTGCCGGTCGCATCGTCGAGCAGGTCTGGCGATTGAACCAGCTTCCCGACGTCGGCCGCATCAGCAACATCGTCTTCATGGGCATGGGCGAGCCGCTGGCCAACTTCAAGAGCGTGACCCACGCCGTGCGCACGATCGCGGCGCCCTGGGGCATGGGCATCGGCGCGCGCCGCATCACGATCTCGACCGTGGGTCTGCCGCAGGCCATCGAGCGCCTGGCACGCGAACTCGACCTGCCCGTCACCCTCGCCCTCAGCCTGCACGCGCCCACCGACGAGCTGCGCCGCCAGCTCATCCCCTGGGCCGAGCACGCGACCATCGATCAGCTCCTGAGCGCCTGCCAGACGTGGTTCGACAAGACCGGCCGCGAGATCACGCTCGAGTACATCCTGCTCCGCGGCGTCAACGACCGGCCCGAGCACGCCCGCCTGCTGGCCGACCTCGCCCGCGCCATGCGGGCCAACATCAACCTCATCCGCTATAACGAGGTCCAGGGCCTGCAATTCCAGCGTCCCCGGACCGAGGACGTGCGCGCCTTCCAGGACGTGCTGACCGACGCCCGCATTTCCACCCACGTGCGCGCCAGCCGAGGCCGGGACATCGCCGCCGCGTGCGGTCAGCTCCGCCACGAGCACAACGCCGTTGGTGGGGGAGCGGGTGCGTGACGGCGCCGCCGGCATTCGCGCCCTTCACGCCCACGCACTTCATCGCCGCGGGCGCCGGCATCGCCTGCATCATCGCCTTCGTCGCCATCGGCCGCGCCTCCACGACCGCCGGCGAGCAGCGCGTCGCGCGCACGTGGGCCATCCTCTGGCTCGTCCAGCAGGCCATCACGACGGTCTACTGGCTCCTGCCGAGCAACTTCGACATCGCCAAGAGCCTGCCCCTGCACCTGTGCGACGTGGTCGGCTGGCTCGGGCCGTTCGCGCTCTTGCTCGCGCACACGCGCAGGACGCGCTGGCTGCGCACCGTGCTCTACTTCTGGGGCATCGGCCTGAGCACGCAGGCGTTCTTCACGCCCACGGTCGTGCAAGGCCCGGACGACCCGCGGTTCTGGCTCTTCTGGATCAGCCACACGCAGATCGTCGGCGCCGCGATCTACGACATCGTCGTCCGCGGCTACCGACCCGACGTGCGCGACCTCAAGGCCGCCATCATCGCCTCGCTTGCGTGGATGGTCCCGCTCGTCGTGCTGAACTGGATCACCGGCCTCAACTACGGCTACCTCGGGCCAGAGCTCGAGGGCGAGACCGTGCTCAACCTGCTGCCGCCCTGGCCCTGGCGCGTGCTCACGATGGCGGGCATCGTGCTCGTGCTCTTCACGCTGATGTGGGGCGTCTGGCCGATCGCCGGGCGCTTCATGGGCCACGCGCCCGAGGACGACGAGAGCGCTTAGCTGTCGTCGCCGGGAAGCTCGGGCTCGATGCCCGTCACCTGCACCGGCACGCGCGGGTCATCGACGACGAACGTTAGCCCTTCGACCTCGCCCGACAGCCTGGCCTCGAACTCGGCCGAGCCCTCGACCAATTCCTCGCCCTCCAGGTGCAGCGTGGCGACGACGCGGCTGCGACCCTCGGCGATCGCCCGCACCGCTTCACTCGGCCCGCTGATGCGGACGTCGCGCAGGTACGAGTCTTCCGGGGCGATGCGCACCGACCACTGCCGTAGCTGCGTGGGCGACAGCCGGATCGTGACCGGCACGCTCGACATCGTGTGCGTCTCGATCGTGTCGCGCAGGGCGAGGGTCGCCGTGACCGACTCGGGCTCGACGAGCACGAGCTCGCCCTGCCAGTCCTCGGGGATCACGAGCTGCATGTTCGAGATCTGCGCCGTGCTTCCGCCCGCGATTGCGTCGAGCTCCTCTTGAGGCACCGTGGCTTCGAGCGACTCGACGTCCGTACCGGCCAGGAGCGACGCCGGACCCGTAACCGTTGCGCTCGCTGGGTCGGCCACCGGTGGCCGCTCGAGTTCGGCCCCCGGCGCGAGCACGCGGATGGGCACGCTGCGTTCGATCAGCTCGTCCACCCGGACGTCCAGCGTCGGAGGCGTGGCGTCCTCGAGGCCCACGGCCAGCCGATCAAACACGGCGTGATCTCGGAGCGTGTCGCGCAGCGAGATCGTCTGTCGACCAACGCTCGACGAGATGCCCTCGCCGATGAGCAGCTCGATGGGTTCTTCGAAGCGCTGGCCGGCCCGCTGGAGCGCCGCGCGCGAGCCCTCGAGCCGAAGCGTCACCGCCGTGCGCCGCGTCTGCTCGGGCTCGATCCACCCGGTCAGCTGCGAGCCGGCCGGTGCGACCAGCACGAGCGTCACCGTCCGCGTATTGGTCGTCAGGCTGCGTGCCTCGGCGAAGGTCCAGATCGCGGCGCTCAGCAGAACGACCAGGACGAGCCGCAGGATGCGCGAACGAATCGTGGTCTCGCGGGCCTGCTTCTCAGCCACGGCTGGTCCCCTTGCCATCGGTGTTGCTCGTCGCACGATCCGACCTGGCCTCCTCGGCGGTCGAGGCGCGCTCGGGAACGTCCTTGCGGAGGCCCGCCTGCAGCGCACGACGGAGCTCCTCGGGCGTCATCGGGTCGGTCAGCTTGCCCCGCTCGGCGATGCGGATGCCGCCGGTCTCTTCGCTCACGATCACGACCAGTGCGTCGCACTCGCGCGAGATGCCCACCGCGGCGCGGTGCCGCGCGCCAAAGCCCGCGTCGGGCATGTCGGCCGCGCTGGCCAGCGGAAGCTGCACGCCCGCCGCGTGCACGATGGGGCCCTTGATGATGACGGCCAGATCGTGCAGCGCCGTGCCGGGAAAGAACAGGCTCTGCAACAGCCCGGCGCTCACTTCGGCGCCGAGCCGCGTCCCGCCCTCGGCCAGCCCGCCCAGGGCCGTGCGCCGCTCCATGACGATGAGGGCGCCGAACTTGGCCTTCTGGAAGTAGCTGCACGCCTCGACCACCGAGTCGACGACGTGGGCGATCTCGCCCGGCGTGCTGCGGAAGATCGGCGCCTCGCCAAGCCGCGTGAGCGCCCGGCGCAGCTCGGGCTGGAACACCACGACCAGGCCGATGGCCACGACCACGCCCGCGCGATCGAGCAGGTAGCCCAGTCGCTCGAACGCCTCTTCGCGACCGACCAGCGACAGGAAGATGCGCGCCGCCAGCCCGATGAGCACCAGGGCCACCAGGCCCTTCATGACCCCCGCGGCGCGCGTGCCCTCGATGAACCGCAGGATGGCCCAGACGACGAGCGCGATCAGCGCCAACTCGAACGCCACCTCCCACCACGCATACCCCGAGATGCGTTGCAGCGCGTTCCCGATGGCGATGGCAAGATCCACGGCGTCCGACACCCCTTCCAGAGACCGGCCTGCGGGCCGGGCCGGTCACTGTACGCTCGCCGAAGCCCTACGCTGAGGGCTCCCATGCCCCGCGTCATCGGCTTCGAAGCAACGCCCAACCCCAACGCCGTCAAGGTCCTCGTCGAGGGCACGCTCGCCGCGTCGCCACGGTCCTACCGAGAGCCGCCGGCGGGCGACTGCCCGGACGAACTTGCCCGCGCGCTGTACGCCATCCAGGGCGTCCGGGTCCTGCTCATCCACCACGAGTTCGTGACCATCGGCAAGGCCCCCGACGCGGCCTGGCCCAACATCAAGCGCAAGGCCAAGGCGGCCATCCAGGCCCATCAGCCCGACACACCAGCCCAACCCGCCGAGCCCGACCGCCGTGGCTGAGAGGTCCCCGCCCGACCTACCCGAGAGCGATCCCGCCTTCGATCGGTGGCTGACTCGATCGATCGCGGACTGGTTCGCCAGCAACGCCCGCGACCTTCCTTGGCGTATCGAGCCGCGCGACCCGTGGCTCTCGCTGATGAGCGAGATCATGCTCCAGCAGACCCAGGTCGCGCGGGTTGCCGAGCGGTTCGGTTCCTTCGCCGCGAGCTTCCCAACCCCGCGAGCGATGGCCGAGCGTCCCCTCGACGACGTGCTGGCGCTGTGGAGCGGGCTGGGCTACTACCGGCGGGCCCGCTTGCTCCATGCGTGCGCGAGCGCCATCGTCGAGCGACACGAGGGCAAGATCCCGGCAACGGTCGAAGCATTGCACGACCTGCCGGGCGTCGGGCGATACACCGCCGGGGCCGTTGCGTCGATCGCGTACGGCGTCGACGCGCCGATCGTCGACGGCAACGTGTCGCGGGTGCTGCTCCGCGTACACGGCGTCGAGGCCTCCGTTGATGGTTCTGGCGTGCAGGCCTGGGCGTGGTCGCGCGCTTCCGAGTTGGCGCGTGCGGCCGGCGGCGACGTTGCGCGCGCAAGCGAGGGCATCATGGAACTCGGCGCGACGGTCTGCACGCCCGCCGTCCCAAGGTGCGATGCGTGCCCCGTCCGGGCGAGGTGCAAAGCGCACCAGCGCGGCGCCGTCGACCGCATTCCGCTGCCAAAGAAGCGCGCTCCAAAGAAGCCTCTGTCGATCTCCGCCCTGGTGGTCACCGACCGCCGAAACCGGGTCTTGCTCGAGCAGCGACCGCCGGGCGGGCTGTGGGGTAGCCTGTGGCAACCGCCGAGCATCGAACGCGCGGCCGCCCGCCATGCCTCTCTCGACTCGACGGTGGAGTCCCTGGGCCTGGCCGGCGTGATCGCTCCGCCGACCGACCCCGCCTCATTCGGGTTCGCGACGACGCACCGGGACGTGAAGGTGCGGGTCTGGGCCTCCAGGGCCACCCACGCCGGCCGGGCACGTGCCGCCCGAGGCAAGTCAGCCGCTTGGTTCACGGGCGACGAACTCGGCTCGCTGGGCATGGCGTCGGCCCACCGGCGGATGCTGTTTGTGAGCGGTATAGCAACCAGCGGACCACGGGCGGGGCAAACCGGGTAGCACCCGGTGCCCTCGATCTCTAAGTATGCTGATGGCTTCGGCTTAGGCCGTAGTCCCCGAAACGGGGGCGTTGTGGATAAGCTGGGGATCCAGGATTCGAACCTGGACTAGATGAACCAGAATCACCGGTGCTACCATTACACCAATCCCCAAACAGGCGGCCCAAGTCTACATCCGATGGCCATCGAGTTCAACGCCCTGCGGTGCTGGTGCCTGCCTGCCACTCCGATCAATTCGGGAAAATAAGTATCGGCTGACGCCCGTAGAGGGCATGCGCAATGGTACATTGGGCAAAATTTACTGGGGAGACCGGCATCCGTCGAGTACACTTCTTGCGAAGCGTTTGCCGGGCGTGAGGATGCCCGAGACGAGCCAAGGCGGGTGCCGTCGAGCATGACGGCTCGCAAAGAGCGAGGAGACTGAAGATGACCAAGATGACGACGACCGTGGCGACGCTGTTCGCCGTAGCCGGGGCGGCACTTGCCCAAGACTCCCAGTTCCTGTTCACCAACCAGGACGACCCGGGCATCGACGGCTACATCGGTGGCGCCCAGACGCGCATCGTCGACGTGACCAACCCCGGCGCCTTCCTGGCCGGCATCGTGCAGGTGGGCTCGAGCTTCTACTTCAATGACGGCGCGGCGAACTTCGACCCCACGCTGACCAGCGGCCTCTTCCGCCTTGACGACGCGTTCGGCACGCCCTCGATCACGCCCATCGCCACCGGCCTGCCCATCGAGAACCCGATCGGCCTGCAGTGGGACGCCGGTCTGAACAACTTCATCACCGTCAACAACCCGTTCTCGCCGGGCTCGGGCAGCGTGGACGGCGTGCTGGGCATCACGCCCGGCGGCACGGTGTCGACCGTGTTCACCGAAGACCTCTCGCTGCCGCGGCCTCGCTATCAGGCCGGCGCTCGTTTGGCCCAGGAGTCATCGGGCAGCTACCTCATCCCCAGCCTGAACGGCAGCGCCGCCGTCGTGGGGACGGGCGAGCTCGGCAACGGCAGCGCCCTCTTCCGGCTGGACGTCGACGGTTCGCTCTCGGGCACGGCGAACCTCGTGGTTGACCTGGCCGATACGTCGGTTACGGGCCTGGCCGATCCGCTGCTCGACACCGCCGGCATCGCCATCAATCCGAACACCGGGCTGGTCTACCTGACCGATCGCAACGCCGGCGCGATCTACGAGATGACGCTCGACGGCACCGGTGCGTTCGACTCGATCCGAGTGCTGATCGACGGGCTCACCGAGCCAGAAGAAATCCAGTACGACCCGTTCAACGATCGCCTCGTGTTCGACGAGAACTTCGCCGGCGATCTCGGCCGCATCAGCCAGGTCGAGCTCGACGGCTCGGGCGTCACCGTCCTGATCGACGACGTCGACACCCGTGGCATCGTCATCATCCCCGCGCCGGCCTCGCTGGCGTTGCTGGGCCTGGGCGGGCTCGCCGCCACGCGTCGCCGCCGCTGATCGATCCGAAACGCAACGCGGACCCGTGCCGCGGCGTACAACCTTGACCAGACCGATGGCCGATGGGTGCTGCCCGCCGGCCATCGTTGTTTCCAGGGCGGGCGTTCGCTTCCGATCGCCGCTCAAGAGTGGTTCAGCATGGAGAGATGCAGATGATCGGACCTCGTACCCGCGTTGCGTGCCTGCTCGTCTTGGTTGCGCCCACCGTGGCGATGGCCGAAGAGACCGGCTTCGACGGCTTCTCTTCGGGCTTCCTTGGCCGCACGTTCGAGGACGGTGGCATCACGTTCTCGGAGAACCTTTGGTTCCCCGGCGGCAACCAGGTCCAGTTCGCGGCCACCAACGGCACGGGTTCGATCAGCTCGTTCCCCGAGTTCAGCCCGGTCAACGTCATGACAACCGGCTCGTGGTCGAGCGGTCCGGTGCTGGGCTTCACGCGCACCCACCAGTGGATCGCCACCATCGGCGAGACCGCGAGCAGCGCGCGGATCGACGTCTTCTGGCTCGGACGCTCGAATTGGGAGGGCACCGACGTCTGCCTCGAAGGGCTCGTCGGCGATGACGTGGTCGTGAGCGACTGCTTCATCCACCCGGGCGTGACGCCCGACGACATCCAGCACACCCGCATGGAGATCTCCGGCGTCGAGTTCGAGCGCATCCGCTTCATCTGCCGCGGAGGCACCGTGCCGGGCGAGCTCGACGGCATCCTCGCGGTATTCGACAACGTGACCATCGAGGCGGGCGGCACCTGCCGGGCCGACATCGACGGCGACGGCGAGTTGACCATCTTCGACTTCCTGGGCTACCAGAACCTCTTCGACGCCGGCGACCTGCAGGCCGACTTCGACGGCGACGGCGAATTGACCATCTTCGACTTCCTCGCCTTCCAGAACGAGTTCGACGCCGGCTGCGGCTGATGCCGATAGCAAGAGCATGAGCAACCCGGTCATCCTGGTCGGCGGCGGCGGGCATGCGAGAGTCGTGGCCGATGCCGCACGCGCCGCTGGCATTGCCGTCGCCGGCTTCGTCGACGACGCGCCCGACGCACGCGTGCCGGGCCTGGAGCACCTCGGCCCGATCGAGCGCGCCGGCCAGCACTGGCACCTTTGCATCGGCGACGTCGCCACCCGCGTTCGCGTGCTCGACTCGCTGCACGGATCGGGCGTCACGATCGTGCATCCGACCGCGATCTTCAGCCCGAGCGCCGCACTCGACGCCGGCGTGTTCATCGGCCCGGGCGCCATCGTCAACGCTGAGGCGCGGATCGACGCCTCCGCCATTGTCAACAGCGGTGCGATCATCGAGCACGATGCCCGTGTCGGTCGAGCCAGCCACGTCGCGCCAGCGGCCGTGCTGTGCGGGGCGGCAGCGGTGGGGCATGGCTGCCTCGTTGGAGCCGGGGCGATCCTGCTGCCGGGCGTCGAGATCGGCCATGATGCGATGGTCGGCGCCGGCGCGGTCGTCAGGGAGTCGGTTCCTGCTGGCTGCGTTGCGGTAGGGTCTCCGGCTCGGGTGCTCGAGCAGGGAGATGCGCGGCAAGCACCGCCTCGATAGCCGCCTCGAACGGCGCTTCGCCGAACCGCTGGGCATTCTCGACGCACGCGGCTGGATCGCAGCTCGCTGCACGCTGCGCCGCCTCGGCCAGTCCCTCGGCCGACCCATCGCACAGCATGCCCGTCTCGCCGTCCTGCACGATGTCGAGTGCGCCGCCCTCGCCCCTGGCTGCGATCGGCAGCCCGCACGCCTGGGCCTCGACCGCGGTGATGCCGAAGTCCTCGACCTGCGGGAAGAGCAGGACCGAGGCCGTGCGCATCTCCTCGCGCAACGCCTCGTCGCTGAGGCGGCCCGTGAACCGCACGTTCGGTGGTGCGGCACGCTCGAGGTCTGCCCGCACGCTGCCGTCACCGACGATGCGGAGCTGAGCCCCGGCCTTCCTTGCCGCCTCGATCGCGACGTCGAACCGCTTGTAGGGCTCGATGGCGCCGACCGCCAGCCAGTGCTGGCCGCGCGGCCCGTCACTGGGCGTGAAGAACGCCGTTCGCGCGGGCGGATGGATGACCGTCGCCTCCCTGCCGTAGGCCTGTTCGATCTGCCCGGCAACGTGCGTCGAGTTCGCGATGAAGGTGCTGACGTGCGCCGCCGTCGAGCGATCCCATGCGCGTAGCGACCGGCCGAACACGCGCAGGCCGAGGCGTTGCAGCGTTCCGCCGTACTGGTCGGCCTGTGACCACAAGTACCGCGCCGGGCTGTGGCAATAGCACACGTGGGGCACGCCGGGCGGCGGGCACAGACCCTTGATCGCGGCCGAGCTGGTGGAGACCAAGAGGTCGATGCCCCGCCGGCGGTGCATCATCGCCAGCCGATCCGTGAGCTGCCCGACCATCGCCGGATACAACGGCAGCATCCAACGTCGGGCCCGGAGCGCCCCGGGCAAGCCTCCGAGCGTCGCAACCTGCCGCGGCAGGGCGTCGAGCTCGGGCGTCAGCGGCCCGCCGTCGTCGAACATCGTCAGGAGGGCCTCGACGTGCCCCAGCCCGGACGCAGCTCGCGCGACGTGGTGCAACACGCGTTCCCCGCCACGCAGGCCCACCAGCCAGTCGTGCGCGAGGACGATGCGCGGGCGATCCCCAGATTCCGATCCCGGGGAATCTTCGGTCCCTTCGCGGGGGTTTAGAGTGGACGATGACCCAGCCGCATGCATCACAGACTGTACGGGCGACCCCGGCCAACCTGCTCGGGCTCGATTACCAGGCCGAGGCCGAGCGCTTCGGCCCGCCCGTCGTGCCGATCATCGACAGCCACGCCCACATCAACGGCTCGAAGGCCGTCAGGGTCTACGAGCGTGCGATGGACGCCTACGGCGTGAAGCGCGTGTACTCGCAGACGCAGATGTCCCAGGCCGCCGCGATGCGCGACGCGCTGGGCGAGAAGATCCGATTCGTGGCCATCCCCGAGTACATGGCCGACGACCGGCGTCGTGCGATGCGCGAGGGCTTCTTCGAGAACATGCGACGCTTCCACGGTGAGTTCGGCTCGCGGATGATCAAGTTCTGGGCCGCCCCGCGGCTGCGAGACATGCTCGACCCGGTGGCCGACGCCGACATCATCCGCATCGACAGCCCGCTGCGGCGAGACCTGGCTGCCGAGGCGGTTGAGATGGGCTACATGTTCCAGGCCCACATCGCCGACCCCGACACGTGGTTTGCCACCAAGTACGCCGACGCGGGCAAGTACGGCACGAAGCTCGAGCACTACGAGCCCTTGGAGCGCATGGCCGACGACTTCCCGGTACCCTGGCTCGTCGCGCACATGGGCGGCTGGCCCGAGGACCTCGTGTTCCTCGACGGGTTGCTCACGCGTCACCCGAACATCCACCTCGATTCATCGGCGACGAAGTGGATGGTGCGCGAGCTCAGCAAGCACCCGCGCGACGAGTTCATCGCCTTCCTTGAGAAGTGGCGCGGCCGCGTCCTCTTCGGATCCGACATCGTCACGCTCGACGACCACTTCGAGACCAGCGACGACGCCAACAGCCGCTTTGGCGCCCACCAGGCCAGCGGCGAGGCCGAGGCCTTTGACCTTTACGCAAGCCGGTATTGGGCCTTAAGGACGATGTACGAGCGCGAGTACGAAGGCCAGAGCCCGATAGCCGACCCCGACCTGGCGATGATCGACCCCGAAAATTACGACTCGATGAGCTCACCCAGGCTCCGGGGCTTCAATCTGCCCAAGGACCTGCTCGAGGTGGTCTACGCCGGAGCCGCCGAAGCGTTGCTCGAGAAGTGGTGGGCCGAGCACCCGTAGTTATCTGAACGCCCAGGGCTCTCCGGGCGTGTAGCCGAGCAGGTCGTAGAGCTCTTCCCGCGTCTGCATGGCGTCCAGGCTTGCATCGACGCTGCCGGTCTTGGCAAGTCCAGCCAGCATCCGGTCGACCGCGCCCATCGCGATGCGCAGCGTCGAGACGGGGAAGATGACCAGGTGGTAGCCCAGCTGCGCGAAGCGATCGCGCGGGATGATCGGTGTCTTGCCGAACTCGGTCATGTTGGCCAGCATGTACGGCGGGCGGCCCGCGCCGCCGACCTCGATCTCGCGCATCGCGCCGGCGAAGGCCTCGAACTCGCCCTCGTCCTTGAGGCCCTCGGGGAAGACCATGCTCGCGCCGGCCCGTACGTACCGGATGGCGCGGTCGATGGCGTCGTCCATGCCGCTCACGCCACGGGCGTCGGTGCGCGCGCAGACGATGAAGTCCGGGTCGCCGCTCTCGAGCGTCGCCCGCGCCGCCCACTCGATCTTGCTCACGGCCTGCTCGACCGGCAGCAGCGTCTTGCCGTCCAGGTGCCCGCAGCGCTTCGGAAACACTTGGTCTTCCAGGTGCAGTCCCGCCGCACCGGCACGCTGGTACTCCATCACCGTCCGGCGGGTCATCTCCTCTTCGCCGAAGCCGGTGTCGGCGTCGGCGATCACCGGCAGCGCCGCTCCGCCGGCCTCGAGCCTCGAGCCGTCGACCACCTCACGCACGGTGGCAACGAACCGGTCGAGCGTCAGCAGGCCGACGTCGGGCACGCCCGCGGCCGCGCTCGTGGCCGCGCCGGACACGTACGCCGCCTCGAAGCCGTGCCGCGCGACGGCCCGGGCGGTCAGGCCGTTGAAGGCCCCCGGCGCCATGACGCAGCCGGCGTTCATGAGGGCTCGGAGGCGGGTCGCGGGCGATGGAGCGGTCGTTTGTCCGGATTTTGTCATGGTTTCAGTCATTCTGACATCGTAGGAATGCGGCTTATGACGGTTGGCGCGATTTTTCGGCCTCGGCCATATTGGACTGAACTCGGGTTTGCGGACGGTCGATCCACTGGGCGAGAGGACACGCCAGACCGGAGCAAGCCATGAGCAGCATCGAAGAACACACCGTGGCCGATGACACCCGCGAAGACGCCTACGAGGACACCCGAGAGGATGCCTGCGGGGACACCTGCGAAGGGTGCTCGTGCGAGGAGGATGCCATCGCCGGACGCGTCGGGGTCACCGTCGAGGGTGAGCCCGACGAGGTCGACGCCCTGACGCGCGGCTTGCTCGGCAGCTTCTCGCGATTCATCGAGACCGGCGACGACGAGGACGAGAACGACGGCCACGACGAAACCCACGTCGACGTCGATGAAGCCGAACCCACGGCCGAGTCCAGCGCTGCCGATCACCAATCCGCCGAGCCGGCGGGGCTTCCACGAGAGGAGCGGCCCGAAGGCGCGGCGCTCGACGAGGCCCTGGGACGCGTGGAGTCGGCGATGGCGGCGCTGGTCTCGGCCGTTCCAAGCCTCGAAGAGCGACTCACCGGCGTCGAGGCCCAGGTGCAAGCGGGTGTTGGCATCGGCGATGGCGTGCCCGAGGGCGTCGATCGCAACGCCGTCGCGGGCCGGCTGAAGGATCGACTCGCCGACGTCGACCGCGAGTGCAAGCGGCTGGCGAGCGTGCCGATCGAGCGCATCGAAGCGCGCGTCGCGTCGGCCGAGCGATCGCTGGGCCGGCTCATCGAGCGCGCCGAGACCGTACTCGGTGCATGCGAGGCCCAGCGCGAGGCAGCCGAAGGCGTAGCCGATCGGTTGACCGAACTGGCTGCGGCGCTCGAGCCCTGGACCGAACTGCTCGACCTGCGCGAGAACGAGGACGGGATGCCCAAGCCACTGGCGGCGCTCCTGCGCATCGCCGGCGCCGAGTTGTCGCGCGAGATGGCCGGCGTACGCGGCAGCCTCGAGCAGTTCGCCGGCGTACTCGACCTGTCCGGCACCGAGCCTGAGATCGAGCAGATCGAAGCCACCAACGGCGGCGGCGTGCAGGAGGGAGACATCGTGGCGCCTCAAGGACCAGGCGAGGACGGCTCGCGCAAGCGCAGCCGTCGGAAGAATGGCAAGTCCAGGGCGGTGCGCGTCAAGGGCGCCGACGCCGAGACGCCGCGTCGTGGCGCCTCCGATCGCCGCTTATCGGCCGAAGCGCGGCTGCGAGCGCGCAGCCGGGCCGAGGGTCGCCCACCGCGGCGCTAGTCGCGCGCTAGGGTTCATGCGACGACTCGCTCGCGGGCCACGGGCCTGCAAGGGGAGGCCGCCGCCGATGGACCCGATTGGATCGCACACCACCAGCAGCGTCGAGCCCGGACGCCATGGCTCCGATACGACCACGCGCGTCCCAACGGAAGCCGGCGACGGCTGGGTGCGCATCCGCGTTCGGCCCGAGTACCTGCCGGCGCGCAGCGATCCAGGCCAGCCCATGCACGTCTTCGGCTACCGCGTGCTCGTCGAATACGACGCGCCCTCCGAAGCCCCTCCCATCCAGCTCGTTGACCGCCAGTGGCGCATCATCGACGCGCACGGCGTCGACGAGGTCGTGCGGGGCGAAGGCCTCGTGGGCCAGCAGCCCATCCTCAGGCCCGGCGGCCACTTCGAGTATGCCAGCTACTGCCCGCTCCGCTCGAGCTGGGGCACGATGGAGGGTCGGTACGGCCTGGTCACGCTCGATCGGTCAGACGAGCCGACCGCTCGGCACGAGGTCGAGGTCGACCGCTTCTTCATCGTCGCCGAGTCCGAGTGACCCAAAAGAGATCAGGCGTTCGCCGGCGATGTCACGCGCGCGATGGTGGTCGCCGCACGCGCCACGTCCTCGAACGTGTTGTACAGGGGCACGGGCGCAAGACGGATGACGTCCGGCTCGCGGAAGTCAGCGACCACGCCGTGCTGCTGCAGCGCTTCGCGGATGTCTCTGGCCCGGTCGCCGAACGAGATCGAGAGCTGGCAGCCGCGCTGATCCGGGTCGTCGGGCGTGATGATGCGGGCTGCAGGCGCGATGGCGGTGATCGATCGCTCCAGGAAGCCGGTGAGCGCCAGGCTCTTCTCGCGGAGCGCCGACATGCCCACGCGGTCAAAGATCTCCAGCGACGCGGCGAGTGGGGCCATCGCGAGGATCGGCGGGTTGCAGAGCTGCCAGCCGTCGGCGCCCTCGCGGGGCACGAAGCCGCTCTCCATCTTGAAGCGTGTGGTCGGGTCGTTGCCCCACCAGCCGGCCAGGCGTGGGATGCCGGCGTTCCTGGCGTGCCGTTCGTGCACGAAGCAACCGGCGATCGCCCCCGGGCCGGCGTTGCAGTACTTGTAGCTGCACCATACGGCAAAGTCGGCCCCGCAGTCGTGCAGCTGCAGCGGCACGTTGCCCGCCGCGTGCGCGCAGTCCCAGCCGACCCGCGCCCCAGCCCGGTGCCCCGCCTCGGTGATGGCGGGCATGTCGAACCACTGGCCCGTGCGATACTGCACGCCGGCGAGCATGACGAGCGCCAGCGTGTCACCCGCGTCCTCGATCGCGCCGACGACGTCGTCGGTCCGCAGGGTGTCCTCGCCCTGGCGAGGGCGCAGGCGGATGATGTTGGTCTTGGCATCGAGCCCGCGATGATGGACGTGGCTCTCCACCGCGTAGTCGTCGCTCGGGAAGAGCGCGTCTTCCACCATGATCTTCGTACGCTCGCCCTGCGGCTGGTAGAAGCTGGCCATCATCAGGTGAAGGTTGGCCGTCAGGCCGTTCATCATGACGACCTCCCCCGGCTGAGCGCCGACCAACCTCGCTCCCGTCTCGCGGAAGCGTTCGTGGTAGCTGAACCAGGGGTGCTTCCCATTGAGGTGCGCATCGACGCCGAGGGTCGCCCAGTCGTCGAGTTCCTGCGTCACCGCGTCGCGAGCACTCAGGGGCATGAGTCCCAGCGAGTTGCCGGTGAAGTAGGCAACGTCGTTACCCGAATCGTCCTTGGGGATCGCGAACAGCGAACGCTCACGCTTCAGCGGATCCGACGCGTCGAGCTTCCGGGCCTCATCGAACAAGCCGTCGTGGTGGGCTTCGCTCACTTGCCGGTCTCCGCGGGAAAGGTCGCCGGCCGCTCGCGCGCCGCCTTGCGTTCTTCGAGCAACCCCGGGAATCGCTCGGCCTCCATGCCCAGGAACTCAAGGGCCGAGCCGCTCAGCAATTGCCGCTTGGTCTTGTCGGTCAGGTCGTACATCGAGTCGACCATGGCGCCGGGCCGGGCTTCGCCCAGCGGGAACGGATAGTCGCTGCCGAGTGCTACGCGACGCTCGTCCATCATCGCGACCAGGTACCGAAGCGCGTTGCGGCTGTACACCGCAGAGTCGACCCAGAACCGCGCGGGCTGGCCGTAGTCGGCCAGGTAGCTCCACGGATTCTGCGCACAATCGACGGCCACGATGTCGGGCCGGCTGTTGTACCCATGCTCGATGCGGCCGATGGTGTAGGGGAACGAGCCGCCGCCGTGCGCGAAGCACACGCGAAGATCGGGCAGGCGGTCGAACACCCCGCCGAAGACCATCGCGCACACGGCCCGCGCCGTCTCGGCGGGCATGCCCACCAGCCATGGCAGCCAGTACTTGCCCATCTGGTCGCGGCCCATCATGTCCCACGGGTGCACGAGGATCGAGGCACCCAGGTCTTGGCATGCGGCGAACACGTCCAGCAGCGCCGGCTCCCACAGGTTCCAGTCGGGCGCGCCGGGCCGTTCGATGTGGCTGCCGATCTGGATGCCGGCCATGCCCAGGTCCTTCATGCACCGCTCGAGCTCGGCGATCGCGAGCTTGGGGTCCTGCATCGGCAGCGTGCCGAGTGCGATGAACCGGTCGGGGTGCTCGCGACATCGCTCGGCCAGATCGTCATTGAGGTACCGCGACACTTCCAACGCGTCCTCGGCCTTCGCCCAATACCCGAACATCACGGGCACCGTCGAGACCACCTGCACCTGCACGTTGTGCAGCTCCATGTCCTTCAGGCGAGGCTCGGCGTGCAGGCAATTCGGCTTCACGTCGCGGAAGAACGTGCCGTCGATCGACATCCGGGCCCCGCCGGCGAATTGGCCCGGGTCGTCGCTGGGGATCGGCGTCAGGTTCACCCACCCCCCATAGCCGAACTTGGCGGCGTAGTCGGGGATGGTGGCGGGCAGCATGTGGGTGTGCAGGTCGATCTTGAACATGACAGGGCAGTGTATGGGGAGCGGGCGGAGCACGACGCATCGAAGCCCCGGCATCGGCACCCTGCGCCCGGCACATCCCCTTGCGTCGCCGCCAGGTTTCTGGTATGCTGGACCGATCGGCCTCTTTGAAGCTCCGGCCAGCACGAGGAGAAAGATCATGACGCTCGCGACCCGATACGCCTCGGCCACGCTGGCCCTCGTCGGCCTCGCCGCGACCGCCCCGGGCGACTTGGCCCAAGCCATCCACATCGACATCGCCAACCCGACGCTGATGCCCGGCGAGACTACGGCCATCACGCTCCTGGCCAGCTTCCCCGCCGGCGATTACGCCATGGGCGGCGTCGCCGTCGACGTCGTGGCCAACGTCCTGCAGGGCGACCTCTCGAACCCGACGCTCGTGCGCCCAAGGGACGGGCCCGGCACTCGCCCGGGCACGGCCGGGCCCGATGGCATCTCGGACATCCTCGCCGGGCAAATCCACTTCCCGATCGCGGGCATCATCGCAGACCCGGAGAACCCAATCGCCTTCCACACGTTCGAGTTCACCTGGGATGGCACGCTCTCGGGCCGCGTGCTGCTGGACATCGAGACGCGGACCCGACGATTCGACGTCTACCTCGACCGCGATACGCCAAGGAGCGAATCGCGGCTGGACGACCTCATCGAGGCTCACGCGGTGATCGTCGTGCCGGCGCCTTCCGGCGCGATCGTACTGGGGATCGGCGCGCTCGCGCTCGGTCGGCGGCGGAGGTAGCAGTCGTCGCGTTCGGCCGCCTCGTCGCCGCCGCTCAGCATCCCGCCGCGAATTCGTTCTGGAACACCAGGAAGTCGAAGATCGTCAGCCGACCATCGCCGTCGAAGTCGGCCGCGAGCTCGCCGGCGTCGAACAGGTTCTGGAACACCAGGAAGTCAAACAGGTTCAACACTCCGTCGGGAAAGACGTCAGCGCGGCAGTCTCCGAGGCAGCCGTCGAGCCGCGCGATGAAATTCACCGTAACGCCGTCGATCTCCATGAAGCTCCCGCCGGCGATGAGCTCGGGCCCGTCCCCCGCGTCGAACACTGCCAGCTCGAACACGGCATTGTCGAGCCCGTCGCCCACGGCGGCCCACCGCTGCCCATCCCACGTCGCGAGGTTGTTCGCCGGTCCGGTCTCGATCGCGTCGAAGTAGCCGCCAACGTAGAGCAATGCCCCGCCGCCCCGGTCGTGCACGGCCATCGTCTGCACGGTGCGCAGCGTGGGCGACCAGCCCGGCACACCCGCCCCGACGGCCGACCATCGCGTGCCATCCCACCGCGCGATGTTGATCAACTGCTCGGCGCTGCCGCCGCCGGGGCGATCGAACTTGCCGCCGGCGTACAGCGCCGGACCGGTCCCGTCGTCGTAAATCTCCAGCGCGATCACGGCCGGTCGCCCGTCGAAGCTCGTCAGGCCCGTGCCAACCGGTGTCCACCGGACGCCGTCCCACTTCGCAATGTTGAACGCGGTTTCGCTCCCGGCGGTCGAGAAGCGCCCGGCGGCGTACAGCGCGGGCCCCGAGCCGTCGTCGAAGACCTCGAGCGCAAACACCGAGCCGAGGATGCCGCCGCCGACGTCCGACCACGCGTCGCCGTCCCACCTGGCGATGTTTTGAACCGGCATGCCGCCCGCGGTCTCGATGACGCCGCCGACGTAGAGGGCCTCGCCCGTGCCATCATCGAAGGTCGCCAGCGAAAGAGCAGGACCACCGTCGGTGTCGAGCCCGCCGCCGACGGGCTCCCAGCCGCTCGCACGCGTCCATCGGGCGATCTTCTCGGCCGGCTCACCGCCTGCCTGGAAGAAGTCGCCCGCCGCATACAGGGCCGGTCCGGATCCATCGTCGAAGCTCGAGAGCGCGTTCGGTCCGCTAAAGAAGGTCCCGCCGTCGAGGTCCGACCACTGGGTGCCGTCCCACCGTGCGATGCCAAGGGCGCGGACGCCGCCCGCTCGCTGGAAGTCGCCCGCAACGTACAAGGCCTCGCCCGTGCCATCGTCGAACACGTGCATCGCCCGGGGCGAGGGATCGAAGCCCTCGGTCAGACCGGCGCCTAGGGGCGCCCAGCGGCAGTCCTGCGCCTGCACGACGGCGGCCGTCGCAACGACGACACACAAGAGCGACGGACCCACGGAACAATCTCTTGGCGTCATGGCATGCCACCTCCGTGCACAATGTACCACGGATCGGGCCGAATCGTCGCAAGAACTCCGTCGAGATCATCGCCAGCCGCCGGTGGGCTACGTACGGGTCACCGCCCGGTCACAAGCCGGCCAGCAGATGAAAGAACGCCCTCGCCGAGCGCGTCTCTCCGAGTATGCTGAACGATGACATCGACTCCAATCGTGGGAGGCACGCCATGCAGCGGATCATCGCCGTCGTCGTCGCAGGAGGCTTGGGCCTTGCTGTACTGGGGCTCGGGCAAGACGCCGCCGATCGGACGAACCTTGCCCCGCCCGTCGAGATCGGCGGCTCTCGCCTCCAGATCGAGAGCCTCTCGGCCAATGTCAAAGTCGTGGGCTTGCCCAACCCCTCGCCGGGCGTGTCGCGCTCGCTGACCATCAATGGCAAGATCACGCCGCTGGCTGCGCCCGCCGCCGGCGATACACCCGGCGACCAACCCACCGGCTCAACCGCCGTGGTCTGGGCCGAAGTCGTTTCGCTGAAGGGAGACGGCCGCGACGTCGAGGTGAGCGATTCTCGCCGACGCTCGCCCCAGGGCATCGTCCGCGAGCGCCAGCAGATGGGCCAACTGCTCCTGGGCAATCCGAATGCCTTCTTCCAGTCGCACCCGCACCTGCCGCCCGAGCAACTCGCCGCCATCCGTGGCATCTCCAGCACCTTCAGCGCCCACGCGCAACTCGAAGCCGTTCCCGACTACATCGACCGCATGGTGGTAAACCTCGACGTCGTGCACGCCAGCACGGTGCAGCGCTTCAGCATGCCGCTCGAGGCGATGTCCGAACACAAGGAACTCGTGCCCGGCGTTCGCTTCCTGGTCCGCAACGTTGACGACCGCGACGTCAACGGCACGAAGTACCTGCGCGTGAGCCTCGAGTACTTCATCGATCGCGTGAATGCAGGCGATGCAGACGAGGCCAGCCTCGAGACCACGCCGCTGGTGCCCGTCGTCGCCATCCGCGATGCCAACGGCCACGTCCTGAGCATCCTGAGTCGCGCCCAAGAGACCGAAACACGCGACCAGTTCATCGTGTCCGTGCCGGACCTGAACGTCGCGTTCAATCCACGCGTCAAGCCGCCGCTGCGCGTCGAGGTCATCGTGGTGCACGGCCTGGAACGCCGTGACGTCGAGATGGTGGTCGAGGGCGTCGCGCTCGCGGGCGGCGAGTAACTACCGCCGGCCGCGCTTGGGGTCGAACGCCTCGCGCAGCCCCTCGCCCACGAAGTTCAGCGCCAGCAGCGTCGCGCCCAGCAAGAGGCACGGGAACAGGATGAGCCACCACAGGCTCTCATACGGATTCAACTCGTTCAGCCCGTCGGCCGCCAGGTTGCCCCAGCTCGGCAGCGGGGGCTTCACGCCGATCCCCAGGAAGCTCAGGAACGACTCCTGGAGGATCGCCAGCGGCACCGTCAGCGTCGCATACACGATGATCGGCCCGAGCAGGTTGGGCAGCAGGTGCACGAAGAAGATCCGCCGCGTCGGAGCGCCCGCCGAGCGTGCGGCCTCGATGTACGGCATGCTCTTCAGGCTCAGCACCTGGCCTCGGATCACACGCGCCATGGTCAGCCAGCTCACGCCGCCGATGGCCAGCAGCAGCACGACCAGGTCGAGCAGCAGCATCGTCGAGTCGGCCAGGCGCCGCGGCGGGCGGGCCTCGAGCGCCATCGCGTCGAGCACCGCACCGTTGGTGAGAACGGGGGCGTCCTCGGGGTTCGCCTCGTCGTCGATGGCGCCGGCGGCCGCGGCTGCCTCGACCACCCCGTCGACGGTCTCCCGCAAGCCGAGCTGATTCGCGAGCTCGCCGAGCGCTGCGTCGGCGTCGAACGCTTCCCCACGCCACGCGGCCTTGTCCCGATCGCTGGCGTCGGTGCCCACGACCTCGGCCTGGCGGGCCTCGGCCCACGAGCTCCGCGCCTTCTGCTGGTTCACGTACTCGTCGATCGCCGCATCGCTCGCGACGGCCAGCAGCACCACGAGCAGGATGTACGGCAGGCCAAAGAGCACGTCGACGATGCGCATCATCGCCGCGTCGGTCTTGCCCCCAGCGTATCCGCTGATGGCGCCGTAGAGCGTCCCGATGAAGACGCTGATGAGCGCGGCGCTCAGCCCGATACCAAGCGAGATGCCCCCGCCCGTCATGACGCGGTACAAGAGGCTCCGGCCCAGCACGTCGGTACCAAGCAGCATCGCAAGCCGGTTGCCGTCGTAGACCCAATAGTCGGCCATCGCGTCGGCCAGATCACCCTCGGTCGCCTGCCGAGCCTCGCGCTCGGTCACGCCGAACTGGGCCACGACCTCGACGACCGCCTCGGCCGGCACCAGCGCGTTGAGCTTCAGCCTGCTCTCCTCGCCGACCGCCCACCACGGCGGCAGCCGTCCGTACTCGGCACTACCGGCGTTGTATCGCGCAATCGTGACCGCGCCGTCGGCCCCCGCGCTCACGCCCGGGTATGTCGTCGAGGCAGGCGCAAGCGTCCAGAACAATCCGACCAGGCACACCAGCAGCATGAACGCCAGGAAGCCCATGCCCAGCATGCCGGCCCACGACCGCGTCAGCGGGTTGTCGCGCTCGACGGGCGGCGCCGCCATCGCCGGAACGGACTTCGCCGTTGCGGGGGCCGGCGCGTGCGCGGCCTCGGTGATCTCACCGGGCAGGTTGGGCGGGATCGACTGGCCCCTCTGCGGGATCGGCTCGAGATCCGGTCGGTCGCTGCCGGGCGTTTCACGCATGGGCCGTACCCCTCTTCCCAACGAACGCGTCGGGCCTCAGGCGTCGGCCTTGGGCGTGAAGCTCGCGCCATCGAGCACCGAGAACGTCACCATGTCGCCCATCTTGAAATCCTGGGCATGCTGGCGATCGTCGGTCAGCGTGCAATGGAGCGGCACGCCCGCGTCGACGATGATGGTGTCCTTGCCGTGGCCCACGATCCGTCCCTGGACCTGCCTCGGCCGGCCGACCACGGGCTCGACGTACCGCCCGCCGCTCGGAATCGCGTCGACCCGCCGGGCCCGCGCCTGGATGGTGCCGAAGACCTTGTCGCCCGCCTCGGCTTCTACCGGCGCCGTTGGCAGCAGGTACAGCACGTAGCTGGTGTTCGCAAAGGCCAGCCGGACGTGGGCCGGCTTGGTCGCGGTGGCGGCGACTGCTTCCTTCAGCGTCGCCCGGGCCAGCCCGGGGGCGATCTTCGTCGTCGGGGCGGGGTGGATCATGAGCCAGTCTACGCCGGCAGCGCCGCCGCGAGGGCTCGGGCCAGCACGCTTCCCACGCGCCGCCGAGCGTTCACGCCGCCGATCAGCCCTTGTCGCACCTCGACCTCCACGCCCGCATACGAGTCGGCGGGGAACTTCCCGCGCAGCCACGTCGTCAGCCCGTCGTCGGTGCCCTTGTAGGGCTCGTTGAAAGGCAGCCGCCACGTCGGCTCAAGCCGCGCCAGCTCGGCGTTCCACGCCCCGCACACCGACGCCTCGCTCCCACGGTCCGGGTCGAAGAGCAGGCTGACCTCCAGTTCGCGAACGCGGCCGTCGAGCTCATCCGTGCACGAGTGGATGCCCACGTGCAGCACACGCCGGCCCGCGGCGATCGCATCGTGCAGCATCCGCTCGACCGAGCCGCGGTGGCGGTCGTAGTAGTCACGCATGATCGTCGACCGGGCCGCGTCGTCCAGGTCCCGCGTAAAGCGGCTGAAGACGTCGCCCGAGTCGGGCGAGCGATTGGGCTCAACAAGCAGCCGCGTGAACGTGCACGCCACCAGCGGGTAGCTCGTCACGCACGCCATCCGCTGGGCCACGCCCAGGGCGCCGATGTCCCACCCGCGGTGGCTCGCCCGCACGTCCTCGGCGCCCTCGAACAGGTGCGCGTACGCGGGCGGCACCTCGTTGCCCCCGTGCTCGCACGACAGGACGACCACGTCCGGCCGCCATCCATCTTCGCTACGCACGGAAGAGCGTCCCGTCGCGCAGGCAGTCGGCCAGCTGGCGATAGACCTCGCGCAGCTCCCCGCGCGTGGGGTAGCGTTTGACGGACCCGCCGATGCGTGTCGACAGCGTGCCGGCCGCCAGCAGCCGGTTCATGACGGCCGTGTCTTCGTGGTCCTTGGGCATCACTTCCTCGGCCACGCGCTGCCACAGGTCCTTGGCCCAAACCAGCGAACCACCCATGCCGTGGGCGTCCAGCAGCGAGCGCTCGCGGATGCGGGTGCGTTCGGCCGTCCGGATCGTGTCGAGCATCACGTCGTGCAGCGCATCGGTCGAGACCCTCTGCTGCTGCTCGTAGGGCATCCACCGCTCCTCGACGTGGGCCCGCACCAGCTCGCTGACCAATCGAACGACGGCAAGGTCGGCGGCCGGACACTCCTGGATGTCCAGCAATCGAAGCTCGATCGCGCCGCGGTCGAACCGAGCCATCGCGCCGCGCGCGTTGGCGAACTCGTGCCGCAGCACGCCCGCCGGATCGAGCGGCGCAAGCTGCTCGTAGAGCTTGCCCAGGATGTCTCGCTCGTAGCCCTCGCGCGTGTACACCGGCTCGGGTACGACCTTGGCGGCCATCAGCGGCACGCGCTTCGAGTTGTTGCGGTAGAACTCCAGCCGCTGGTCGGCCACCGGGCTCCAGCGCCCTTCGATGATCGGCGAGCTCGCCGCGATCGCCGGCACCAGCGGCAGCACCAGCCGCAGCGCCGCGTGCAGCCGCCCGAACTCCTCGTCGTCGCCGAACGGCAGGTTCAGGTGCGTGCTCTGCAGGTTGCTCCAGCCGTGACCCTGGCAGTTGAAGATCGCGTCATAGGCGCGGTACACCTCCGTGAACTCGTGCGGCCAGAGCTTCGTGTCCTTGAGCGGATCCATCCACGGATGCGCGCCCGTGGGCAGCAGCCGGCAGCCCATCTTCGCGAGCGCTTCGTTGGCGATGCCCACGTGCCGCTGGAAGTGCCCCGCCAGCCCCTCGAGCGACGGCGTGGGCTTCTGCGTCTTGAGCTCCAGCACGTGCAGCACCAGCTCGTTCGACCAGCTCACCGGGCCATCGGGCCCATCGGGCTCGGCCTCGCCGACCGCCGCGTCACCCGAGTTCATCGCGGCGAACAAGTCGTCGGCAACGGGCCGCACGTCGAGCGTGTCCGCATCGACGATCATGTACTCCAGCTCGATGCCGTAGGCGCCGAACAGGCCGATCGAGTTGCGCCAGGCTTGGGTGGCGTTGCTCATCGCGCTTCGAGCTCCCAGAAGAAGTGCTCCATGATCCGGCGGTACAACTCCATGCCTAGCACCTGATCCTCCACGCCCGAATCGACGTTCGGGTTGTCATTCACCTCGATGACCACCGGCTTGCCGCCGACCTCCTTCAGGTCGACGCCGTACAGCCCGTTGCCCATCAATCCAGCCGCCTTGACCGCAAGCTTCACCACGTCGTTGGGCGCGTCCTCGACGGGCATGGTCTGCCAGTCGCCGTACTTGGCCTTCGACTTGGCCTTGGTCTGGTGATTCACGATCTGCCAGTGTCCCGGCGCCATCCCGTAGCGGCACGCGAACAGCGGCCGGCCCGCGAGCACGCCGATCCGCCAGTCGAAGTCCGTCGGCAGGTATTCCTGGGCCACGATCAGGTCGGTGTGCTCGAATTGCGCATCGAGCACGGCCTCGAGCCCGTGTTCGCTGTCCACGCGAGACACGCCAGCCGAGAACGAGCTGTCGGGCTGCTTCAGCACGCACGGGAAGCCCAGCGACCGCAGCCCCTCGACGGCGTTGTCGCGCGTCAGCACCAGCGTGCGCGGTGCGGCGATCTTGTGCCGCCCCAGCGTCTCGGCCAGGAACACCTTGTTCGTACACCGCACGATCGACTGCGGATCGTCGATCACCACCATGCCCTCGGCCGCCGCGCGACGGCTCATGCGATAGGTATAGTGGTCGACGTAGGTCGTCTCGCGGATGAACAGCGCGTCGTACTCGGCGATGCGCCCCGCCGCCGACTTGTCGATCAGGTCGCAGCGAATCCCCATCTTCTCGCCCGCCTCGACGAATTTTGCCAGCGCCTTCTTGTCGCTGGGCGGCATCGCGTCGTCGGGGTCGTGCAGGATGGCAAGATCGAACCGCGCCGCCGGGGCCTCCTTGGCCTTGCGAGGTGCACGCCGCAGGTATCGCTCGGCCTGCTGCACCACGAACGCCCGGTGGCTCTCGGGCACCTCGGCCAGCCCGAGCACGCGCACCGACGCCAGCCGCCAGTGTCCGTTATGCTCGAACCGCGCCCGCAGCAGCGGGGCGGGGAAGGCGTTGAACAGCGCCAGCGCCAGCTTGTCGTGGCCCTCGGCGGTGTTGTGCCCGAAGTACACGCTCAGCTCGAACTCGTCGCTCTTGATCCGCCGCAGGCTCTGCTGGATCAACTCGTCAAGGTCGTCGCCCGCGAGGCGAACCACCGCGGCTAAACGGATGTCCTGGATCGCCGCCACCGACGGCAGGCAGCGATGACCCCGAGCCTCGGCCAGCAGCGACACGTAGTAACCCGACGCCTGGTACCGCAAGCTCCGGCACAGGTTGAACACCTTCCGTCCACGCCCGAGCGCGAACTGCGGGTCGGTCAGGTACTGATACGCCGACACGGTCTCGGCGCCCGGCACGTCCATGGGAAAGCGCTTGGGCGCATCCACGATCAAGAGCGGCTTCATGATGCGGGACCGTCCTGCTTCGGCTCGATCACCAGCAGGTTCGCGTCGTACGTCAAGACGCCCAACATGATCGCCGGCACCAGCCGCGCCAGCGGCACGTCGTAGCCTTGCACCTCGAAGCCCGGGTTGTCGGCCAGGGGGTCGGCCACGCGCACCATGCGCGCTGCCTCGTCGTAGCCGTGCAGCACCACGAAATGTCCGCTGGGCTCGCCGCGCACGTCGTCGTAGTCGTCCTTGGGGCCGAACTCGCGCGCGCACTTGTAGAGGTACGTCGCGCTGAGCCCGGTCAGCACGGGCCGGCCGGCCGAGATAAAGCCCGAAACCAATTCGCTCGTCAGGTCCTCGAAGTGGATGGTGCCGCCGAGCCGCAGGAACTCCTGGTAGCTCTCGGTCGCGACCGGGAAGCGCATGTCCTCGTAGCTCTTGGCTGCCACCTGTGCCGCGAGCTTCTCGCTCAACTGGTGCGAGTCTGCCCGCCCCTCGTCGTCGAACCACGTGGGGTCGAACATCTGAAGGTTGAACGTGTAGAGCGAGGCCGAATAGCCCTCCTTCAGCGCATGCACGCCCAGCATCACGGCCAGCGTTCCGCGCCCGGCTCCCGCCTTGTTGAGCGACCGCACCGAGTCGATGACCGACTCCAACGGCCGCTGGTCGCCCCAGAACTTGTACACGGCGTGCAGGCAGGTCGGCCCGCAGGTCTCGTCGTCAGGCTGGGGAAGGATGTCGATGTCCAGCAGCCGCGAGTGCGCGGGCGTGCCGAGGTCGGGTTGTTCCACGGAGTCGAGAACCCCATCCACGAGCCGGGCCTTGCCGCGGGCGTCGCGTCGTGCGACGCCGCGCCCGGCGTGGTGTCGATACTGTATATCGTCTTGCGCGCTCGCGCTCTTCCCAAACCGACGGACCCCATGCCAAACCCCACCGACAGTTCCCACCCGTCCGCACTCCAACACGTCCAGCCGGCCGCCCCGGCAACGCCCGACGCACCCGTCCGCATCTCGGGCTGGGCCTGGACGATGCTGGCCTTCGACATCGGCTTCCAGGTCGACCTCGACAAGGCCGAGCCGTGGGTCCGGGAAGCAACGCGTCGCCGCGTCGTCCGCGCCCGCCGCCCCGCGCCGGTGTGGTTCGACTACAGCCCGCCGCCGCTCATGCTCGTGCTCTCGGGCAGCGAGATCCCCGTGCTCGACGGCGAGCCTGCCCTGACCACCGACGCCAGCGTCGAGCTCTTGCTCTACGACTTCGGCGCCGCGCTGCTGACCTACAAGACGCCCCTGCCCGCCACGCTCGACCGCCTCCCCGACCTCGCCTGCGCCCTGCACGACAACACGGGGCTCGAGGCCGATGCCCGCGCCCACCTGACGCGCATCATGGAGGCCATCGGCGGCGCCATCGAACGCCCGAACCTCAGCGACGCCGTCGAGGACTACACCGCCTTCTCTATCGAGCAGTGGCCAGAGGACGCGTCGCCCGAGCAACTCGCCCGCGACTTCCGGACAGACCTGGCCATGGCCCTCGAGGCCGAACGCCAGCCCGTCTCGGACCAGCAGGCCGAGCGGACGCTGGGCGGGCGCATCGCCTACACCGACAACGACCTGGCGATCATCGACTGGAACGCCGCCGTGCTCTTCGACCGAGAGCCCCAGGACGTCATCGCCGTGCTCCAGCACGCCAACGTCGAGCTGCTCGAGCTCCGCGTGCTCGACCAGGAGCTCGACGCCATCCTCGACCACGCAGACGAAACGCTCAACGCCATCGTGAAGCGGCGGATCTGGCCCGGCTTCGCCACCGGCCGCATCCTGGGCCGCGTGGCCGCCGCCCACACGGACGCCGCCGTCATGTTCGAGGGCGTCAACAACGCCATCAAGCTGCTGGGCAACCAGTACCTGGCACGGCTCTACCGCGTCGCCGCCGGCCGGCTGGACCTGCCCGCGTGGCACGGCAGCGTCCATCGCAAGCTCGAGGCGGTCGACAACCTGTATGACAAGATGGAGGGCGTCGCGGGCACGCGCCGGCTCGAGACCCTCGAGTGGGTCATCATCCTGCTCATCCTCATCTCCATCATCCTGCCCTTCACGCCGATCTACTAACCGCTCGGGTTCTGTTCCGAACAGTTCGTGGATTTCCCAAGCGGACTTGCCCGCGGAGCATCACGATGTGCCCGCGCTTTCGAGAACTTCTTGAAACCGACTTCTCAGACGCTCGAAGCGTCGGCTATTGACCACATGGGGTGGTCGCAGTTTCGTGGACGGCTCGCAGGTTGCGCGCCGCCACGGGGAGAAGGAAAACCATGAGAGTTACTGCATTCACGGCCGCCACCGCGGCCCTGGCGGTCGCCGCAGGCGCGTCCGCCCAGATCGACGTCATCGGGGGGCAGACCAGCGTGCTGCTCGACACCGACACCCTGTCCGCCGCGGCCAGCCTCGACCTGTCGAGCGTCTCGCCCGACGTGATCGCCCCCGGCTCGCTGGGCGACTCCAGCGTTGCCTTCGGCATCAACGCCCGCGACGCCGCCTCGCTGCCGACGACCTTCAGCTACGGACCCGACCTGGCCACCTTCTCGGGCGCCATCGAGCACACGGGCAGCGTCTTCTTCAACATGGATTCGGTCGAGGTGGGCAACTTCACCATCGGCTTCGACGCCGGCCGCGTTGGCGGCGACCGCAGCGGCTTCTTCGTCGAGAGCACCACCGGCATCGCCGCCATCCTGTTCGACGTGGCCGCTCCCAGCGACCTCTCGGCGACCACCGATGGCCTGCTGATCGAGGCCGACCTGCTCGTCTCCAACGAGTTCGCCACCTTCCTGTCGGACGCTGGCCTGGCCGCCTCCGACCTCACCGGCGCCGACGTCGGTGACGCCCTGGTCGAGGGCGTGGTGCCCGCGCCCGCGACGGCAGCGCTGCTTGGCTTCGCTGGCCTTGCCGCCGCCAACCGTCGTCGCCGCTAATCGCGATCCTCTCGCAGCAAGACGACGCTCTTTCCTGACCTTGGTTTCAGACGACTGATCAAGAACGCCCCGCGACGCTCCCGTCCGGGGCTGTTTCTTTGGGAACCCCTCTCAGCCTACCCGGGATTGCCCAGGATCAGCGGCGGTGGTGGTGGCGGCGGGAACGGTGGCGGCGGAAGCTGCCGCGTTGCCTGCAGCGGTGGCGGCTGCACGGTGCGCTCGAACCACCACCACGAAAACGCTGAAGCCACGAGCAGCACGACTCCCATCACCAGCATTCGCTTCCGCGGCTGCCAGTCGTATCGCTCGAGTCGGCCAGTTCGCGTTGGCGTGCTGCGGAAGCCGCACTCGGGACACAAGAAGCGATCATCGTCGACGGTCAGCCCGTCGAGCGAATACCGGCACTTCGGGCACCACCGCCGACGCGCCCCGATCGCCGCTCGCGCTACGCGATCGAACAATGCGAACACGACCATCGCCACCGCGACGAAGACCAGCCCCCGTGCGACCCCGGTGTGCACCGACGGGGCGTGCAAGATCCGCTCGATCATGCTGGCGAACATGCGTCCCCCAGGAGGGCCGGCCGGCCGCTACTCGCAACCCGCGTCGAACTCGTTCTGGAACGCCAGGAAGTCGAACAGCGTCAGCTCGCCGTCGCCGTCGAAGTCGGCACCCAGGTCGCCCGCGTCGAAGAGGTTCTGGAACGCGAGGAAGTCGAAGAGCGTCAGGCTGCCATCGCCATCGATGTCGGCCCGGCACACGACCTCGATGCGATCGATGATGGCCGTCCCCTCGGTGAAGGTCAGCGAGCCCACCAGGAAGCTGGGCGAAAGCGTGACGTCGCGGATGTTGAAGAACGCGACGTTGTCCGCCCCGATGCCCGCGTCGAACGTCGCCGCGAAACGCACGGTGATGCCCACCAGCGTCTCTTCGCCCTCGAACGTCTCGCCCAGCACCTGGAAGGGGTGCCTGCCGTCGGGGTTCTCGACCTCGCCGGTCAGGAAGTCCGACGCCCCGGGCGCGAGCTGCTCGAGCGCGTCGGCCAGCGGCGTCGGGTCCGGGAAGAGCGAGCCCAGCACGATACCGCGGCCCTGGACCATGCCCGAGACCTCGTAGCGGTACCGCGTGGCCGGGTCGATCGTGTCGGGCGCGCTGCTGCGCGAGACGTCGCGGCCGTCCTCGATGCGGACGCCCGCAAGATCGATCGAGACCGAGTCCTGGGCCAGGGCCGCACAACCGAGCCCGAGCACCGCCGCCGTGAAGATCCGCGTGTCCATCTCTCGTCCTCCCGTACAGGTGTTCTCCAAGCCTACTCCAGAAGCACGGATCCGCCAACGCTACTTGCACCAAACCGGCCCCATACCCTCGCCACGTGGTCACCGCCGTCGTCCTCGCCACCGCCGCCTACCTCATCGGGGCCATCCCCTTCGGCTACCTGATCGCACGGGCCAGGGGCGTGGACATCTTCAAGGCCGGCTCGGGCAACATCGGCGCGACCAACGTGAAACGCGTTCTCGGACCGGGGCCGGGCAACCTCTGCTTCGCCCTGGACGTCCTGAAGGGGTTGCTGCCCACGCTGGCTGCTGGCCTGATCCTCGGCACGCTTGGCGATCTTGGCGCGCGACCGATCGCCGTCTGGGTCTGGCTGCTCACCCCCGTCGCCACCGTGCTGGGCCACATGTTCTCGCCCTACCTGGGCTTCCGCGGCGGTAAGGGCGTCGCCACGGGCCTCGGGGCGCTGCTAGGCGTGTTCTGGGTGCTCACCGTCGCGGTGTTTGGCGGGCTGCTGGTGTGGCTGCTGGTCCTCAAGATCTCCCGCTACGTCGGCCTTGCCTCCGTGTGCGCTGCCATCAGCGTGTCGGTCTGGGCGGCCGCGGTGCCGGCCCTCGTTCATGGTGGCCTGCGGCCGGCCGTCTACCCCATGCTGGCGGTCGCCGGCCTGCTCGCGGTTCTCGTCGTCGCCCGCCACGCAGGCAACCTCCGCCGCATCCTGGCGGGCACCGAGCCCAAGATCCGCACCAGGGCAGAGCGCCGAGCCGCGGCCTCCCGATAACGCTCCGATCCGGAGAATCCGGGCGGGTCGTGCGGACTGGGCGGACCCAATTCCGCCTGCGAGCGCGAAACACCTGCGTTCGGCGCAAAGCCCGCGCGTCGCTAAGCCGATGCCATAGCGATGCTTACGATCACTGATTCCACGCCGCCCGAAGGCCCCAAGCCGACCAGGAAGCGCACCAAGACGCCTCCGGCACCGGCTGCCCCCCTTCGTCTGACCGTGGGAGAGGCCGACGACTCGGTCAAGCAGGTCACCGCGGCGCTGGAGCAAACCCAGCGTCGCCTCGACAACCTGCGCGACCTGATCGACCGCTTCGACCTCGACGACGACGACGGCCCGCGCGCCGCCTGATCGCGACGCCCACTCGGGCTACCCCGTAGCGCCCGTGCGCACGCCCCGTGCGCCGCGCTCCCTTCATGCGGACATTCCGAACAACCCCAGGGCGATCCAACGCCTTCACGGCTCCGTAACACCTGCACGCTACACTAGCGGAAGGGTGCTGGTGGCCGTTTATCGTTGCGCCCGGCCGTGACTCCCCAACACGCCTGACGGGTGGAAGATCCGCCGAGGGTTGGAAATGCAGAACAACTTCGGTCTGAAGGACCTGATCGTGATCGCGCTCATCCTGGGGCTGTTCGTCAGCATCTGGGTGGCCATCTACCAGGATGACCGCCGCTGGGACCTTACCCAGCAGGCCAACGACCGCCTCGAGGCCCTCGAGAAGCAGATCGTGCGGCTCGAGACCGAGGTCACCCGCCGGCCCGTCGTCATCGCCGGCCAGGGCGCTCCGATGCCCGGCGGCAGCCCCGCGACCACCTCGACGACCCCCGCCAGCACGGAGTGGGCCAAGGACGGCGTCGAGATCACCTTCAGCGAGCCCTGGACCTTCACCACCGATCCGCGAGCCGACGAAGACTTCGTCCCCGGCGGCGAGTTTACCGAGATCTACGAGGGCCAGCCGCCCAAGCTCACTCCTTACACCTACGCCGACGTCTACGGCCGCCGCGTGGTTGATCTGGTCTGCGAGAGCCTGGGCTGGTACGACCCCAAGACCCTGAAGGTGCGCGGCTTGCTGGCCGAGGCCTGGCAGTACCCCGCCGACGGCACCTGGCTTCGCGTCAAGATCCGCGACGAGGCCCGCTACAGCGACGGTTCGCCCGTGCTGGCCGAGGACGTCCGCTGGACGCACGACGACCTGCTGTTCAACATGCAGATCGAGGCCGAACGCTTCCGCAGCGTGTATAACGCCATCGAAACGGTCGAGGTCATCGGCGATCCCGAGACCAGCCGCGTCGTGCACTTCACGTTCAAGACGCCGCGCTTCGACAACCTGCAGCAGGCCTTTGGCTTCAAGATCCTGCCCAAGCACATCTACCAGGAGTGGATCGAGAGCCCCACGCGGTACAACCAGAGCACGGCCCTGACGGTCGGCTCGGGCCCGTTCCGCTTCGCGACCGTCTCGCCCGACTCGCAGTGGACGCCGCCCAGCGACATCGTGCTCGTTCGCAACGAGCAGTACTGGGGGCCCATGCCCGCGCTCGATAGCTACCGCATCACCGTCATCAGCGACTACACGACGAAGCTCATCGCGTACACGAGCGGCCGTGGCGACATGATGCGTCCGAATGCCCAGCAGTTCGTCGAGCAGCGCACCGATCAGGAGTTCCTCAAGGAGCACGACCCGCGCATCTGGTACAACATGCGCGGCGGCTACTCGTTCATCGCCTGGCAGTGCGGCCCGCGCAACGGCGACAAGCTCACGCCGTTCCACGACGCACGCGTGCGCAAGGCCATGACGATGATGATCGACCGCGATCGCATCCGCCGAGACATCTCCAAGAACCTCGTGCGCCCCGCGACGGGCCCGTTCCTGAGCTCGACCCCGCAGTCCAATCCCAGCATCGAGCCATGGCCGCACGATCCCGAGGCGGGCCTCGCGCTGCTGGTCGAGGCCGGTTGGCAGGACCGCGACGGCGACGGGATGCTCGAAGACGAGGACGGCAACCCCTTCACCTTCGAGTTCACCTTCTCAAACGGTTCGGACTCGACGCTGCAGATGGCCAACTTCATGAAGGCCGACTTCGCGCGCTACGGCATCGACATGCAGCTGCGCACCATCGACTGGTCGGTGCTCGTGGACATCCTCAACCGCCGCGACTTCGATGCGATCACCTTTGCCTGGTCGGCCTCGGCCCCCGAGAACGACCCGTACCAGATCTGGCACTCGGACAACATCGAGAACCAGGGCGACAACTTCATCCAGTGGAACAGCCCCGATGCCGATCGGCTCATCGAGCAGGGCCGCCAGACGCTCGACTTCGACGAGCGCATGGCCGTCTGGCACGAGCTGCACTCGGTCTACCACGAAGAGCAGCCCTACACGTTCATGAACGAGATCCCGTGGATCCGCTTCACCACGAAGCGGTCGGGCAACGTCCAGGAGTACAACTCGGGCTTGCAGTACAACGAGTTCTGGGTCGGGCGAGAGAGCCTGCCGGCGCAGAACTGAAGCCAGCCACGAAGCCACTCCAAGGATCGCCCCGCGCCGTTCCCTTCCTCGTTCCTGAGCAACCCTGCCCATGACGACCTACATCATCCGACGCCTGCTGCTCATGATCCCCACGGTGATCGGCATGACCCTGCTGATCTTCCTGCTCGTGGCGATGAGCCCCGGCGGCGTGGGCGCCGCGCTGCAGGTCTCCGGCGGCGGGCAGATGGACTCGGGCAGCGTCGCCCAGCAGCGCGCCTACCTCGAAGACCGCTACGGCCTCGACGCGCCCATCATGCTGCAGTACGTTCGGTGGCTCGGCCGGGTGAGCCCCGTGAAGTTCGGCGCCCGCGACCAGTTCACGCCCAGCGGCGAGCGCTTCAGCAAGCCCAAGCCGGTCGATGATCCGCCGCTGTGGCAGTGGTTCGCCGACGGGCTGCCGACGGCCGAACCCGAAGACGCCGTCGCCGTGCCCGACGAGGAAGAGCTGCGAAGCCAGATCTATCGCCGCTCGGCCGGCGACTACGCCCAGGTCCGCGCGGCCTACCTCGGTTCGCGCACGCGATTCGAGATCGCCATGGGCGACCTCGCCAAGGACATCGGCCATCCCGAAGCCGTCGAGGATCGAGGCCAGATCAAGCCCAAAGCGGCGCAGCGCCTTACACGCTCGGCCTTCGAGGCGGGCGATGCCGAGCTGTGGGCCGCGGCGGAGGCACGCGCCGCCGATATGGTCCGCGACTACGAGCGGCTGCTCAACGCGACCGCCCGATCGCAGGCGGTGTTCGACGCCAAGATGTTCCGCCAGGCTGGCGTACCGATCATCCCCGGCTTGCTTTCGATCGCGGCCCCCGACCTCGGCCTCAGTTTTGCGCGTTCGCGGCCCGTGTCGACGCTGATCGCCGAAGCGCTGCCGGTCACGCTCATGCTGAACCTGATTGCTGTGCCGATCATCTACATCGTGGCGATCCCATCGGGCGTGCTGGCCGCCAGCCGGCAGGGTTCGCTGCTCGACGTGGGCCTGGGCGCCTTCTACGTCGCGCTCTGGTCGATCCCCGTCGTGTGGGCGGGCGTGCTCGCGGTCGGCTTCCTGGCCAGCAAGGACTGGCTGGGCTGGTTCCCGGTCACGGGCCTGCATTCGCCCGAGTCCGAGACGATGACCATGCTGCCGGGGTCGGTCGAGGTCACGCTGGCCGACGGCACGACGACCAGCCAGTTCCAGCGCGGCTACATCATCGACACGCTCTGGCACCTCGTGCTGCCGGTCGCGTGCCTGGTCTACACGGGCTTTGCGATCCTCAGCAAGCAGACCCGCGCCGCCATGCTCGAGAACTTCAACGCCGACTACGTCCGCACGGCCAAGGCCAAGGGCGTGTCGCGCAAGGACGTCGTCTTCCGCCACGTCTTCCGCAACAGCCTGCTGCCGATCATCACGATGTTCGTCTCGATCTTCCCGGCGATGCTGGGTGGGTCGGTCGTCATCGAGCGCATCTTCAGCGTGCCGGGCATGGGCAGCCTCATCATCGAGGCCATCGGCCTGCGTGACCGCGAGCTGCTGCTGGCCAACGCGCTCATCGTCGGGCTCGTGAACATGCTGGCCCTGCTGCTGGCCGACATCCTGTACGCCATGGCCGACCCACGGATCTCCTACGACTGATGAAGAACGAACCGACCACTTCGAGCGAAGCCGGCGGCGTGCCCGGGCCCATGGACGACCCGGGCAAGGAGATGCGCGCCCCGGGCGACTTCGACGGAGGCGATGAGCTCACCTCCGTCACCGGCGTGCACCTCATGCAGGGCATCGGTCACCGCCCGGCCGAGGGCTTCTGGACCGAGGCGTGGAAGCAGGTCTTCAAGCGTCCGGGCGCGGTGCTGGGCATCGCGTGGGTGGCGCTCATCGGGTTCTTTGCCGTCTTCGCGCCGCTTGTCGCCAACGGCCACCCGATCCTGATGGTCGCCGAGCCGAACACCAGCCCCGTCGGCGCGCTCTTCGGCGGGCTGGGCGAGGCCATCACCAGCTTCGACGGCGCCCGGCTCATCCTCTTCACGCTCATCTGGTCGGCTGCGTGGATCGTGGCGCCCCGCAAGCAGCCGATGCCGCTGCTCGCGGGCCTTGCCGGCCTGGTCACCCTCGTCTTCGCACTCCGCGTCTTCGCCCAGTTCTTCGTCGGCAAGACCGAGGACGAGCTCGGCACGCAACTCTTCACCTTCACCCAATTCCTGCTGGGCAATCCGCAGGACGGCCAGGTCACGAACTACGCATTCCAGATCGCCGTCGACATCGCCGCGGCCGCCGGCCTTGTCTGGGTCGCGGGCGCGTTCAACCTGTCCCACCGCATCCGCGCGTGGATGACGCCGCTGCTCTGGATCGTCGCGATCGGTGCGCTCCTGGGCCTCGCAGCCAACGCAAACGAAGACGCGCCCGTGCGATCGCCGTTGCTCGAGTACCTGACCGTGGTCGATCTCACGCTGCTCGTGGGCGCCATCGCCGGGCTCGTCCTGCTCATTCCCAAGTGGGGCGGCGGCCGGGGCGACCGCGCCAAGGTGCTGCTGACCGTATCGCTGCAGGCCGGCCTCATCATGCTGGTACACTCGATCGTCAGCGGACAGGCCGCCAACCGCGACGCGGCCCCGTGGCTGCGCGCCTTCGAGCGGCAGCCCTACTTCGAGGTCATCGCCTCGCTCATCATCGCGGTGGTCGCCAGCTCGCTGTTCGTCGTGGCCCACCCGCTGGACAAGCTCCGCGGCCGCGCGGGCATCGCCGCGCTTGTGGGGCTCGTCATGTTCGGGCTCATGGCCGCCCGCTGGACGACCCCGCCACCCAGCTTCCGCTACGCCTTCGAGCAGAACCAGGAGCGCATCAGCGCCGTCTACACCGTCATCCCCTGGTCGCCGCGCCAGGGTGGCACCGCGGTCGACCTGCTCCCGCCGGGCAGCACGGTCTACTCGCAGGTGCTCAAGGGCCTCGAAGACGTCGGCCTCAGCCAGCGCTCGCTCGACTCGGGCGTCGCCGTTGCCGACATGCCGCTCGACGACGAGGTCATGGCCGCCATCGAGGCCCAGCTCGGCTTCGCCGAGGACACGCTTCCGATCACCGCCGACGAGGCCTTCGCCGCCGTCCTGGCCGCCGCCGCCGACGATCCCGGCATGACCGTCGGCGACATCGACGAACTGCTCACCGCCAAGCCCGCGCCGGGCTACGCGCTCGGCACCGATTCGGACGGCAAGGACGTGCTCAGCCGCATGCTGCACGCCTGCCGATTATCGATCTCCATCGGGCTCGTGAGCACGAGCATCGCCGTGGTCATCGGCGTGGTGGTCGGTGCGCTGATGGGCTACTTCGGCGGCTGGGTCGACATCGTGCTCTACCGCATCGTCGAGGTCTTCATGGCCATCCCGCTCTTGTTCCTGCTCATCGTGGCGGCGGCGGTGCTGCCAAAGAACGTGTACGTCATGATGGCCATCATCGGCTGCGTGACGTGGACGGGAAGTGCGCGCTTCATCCGCGCCGAGTTCTACAAGCTGCGCAACCAGGACTTCGTGCAGTCGGCCCGCTCGGTGGGCCTGCCGCTCCGCAGCGTGCTCTTCAAGCACATGCTGCCCAACGGCGTCACGCCCGTGCTCGTCGATGCCTCGTTCGCCATCGCCGCGGCCATCCTGGCCGAGGCCATCCTGAGCTATCTGGGCCTGGGCGACCCCAACCAGCCCAGCTGGGGTGCACTCCTGAGCGACGCGACCAACCAGGTCGGCAAGTTCATGTGGTGGCTGGCCATCTTCCCCGGCTTTGCGATCTTCCTCACCGTGCTGAGCTACAACCTCATCGGCGAGGCCCTCCGCGACGCCATCGATCCCAAGCTCAAGAAGGCCCGCGTGTGACGCGCCAAACGCCCAACGCGCCCGAGCCCAGAGACAACGGAGCCTCGACTTGACCGACGCGACGACAACGACCAGCACGACCGCCAGCGGCGCGAAGGGTGCCAAGGCCGGCCAGGTCGATCCCAACGCCAAGCCGATCATCCAGGTGCGCGACCTCGCCGTGTCGTTCGACAACGGCAACGGGCCGCGCATCCAGGCCGTCGACGGCGTGCGCATGACCATCTATCCGCGCCAGACGCTCGCGGTGGTGGGCGAGTCGGGCTGCGGCAAGAGCGTGACCGCCATGAGCTCGATGCAGCTCGTGCCACGTCCGCCGGGCCGGTTCGACCGCGGCCAGATCCTCTTCCGAACCGAGGACGGCAACACCATCGACCTCTTGCGGCTGAGCGAGAAGGAGATGCGTGAGATCCGCGGCAACGACATCGCCATGATCTTCCAGGAGCCCATGACGAGCCTCAACCCGGTCTACACCGTGGGCGACCAGATCATGGAGGCCATCCTGCTGCACCAGGACGTCAGCGGCAGCAAGGCCCGAGACATCGCCCTCGAGGCCATGCGATCGGTGGGCATCCCCGAGGTCGAGAAGCGCATCAAGGCCTATCCGCACCAGTTCTCCGGTGGCATGCGCCAGCGCGTCATGATCGCCATGGCCCTCGCCTGCCGCCCGCGTCTGCTGCTGGCCGACGAACCGACGACCGCGCTCGACGTGACGATCCAGGCCCAGATCCTCGAGCTGCTCTCTTCGCTCAAGGACGAGATGGACATGGCCGTCATGCTCATCACCCACGACCTGGGCGTCGTGGCCGAGAACGCCGACGTCGTCTGCGTCATGTATGCCGGCCGCGTCGTCGAGTACGGGACGGTCTTCAGCGTGTTCGACAATCCCATGCACCCCTACACGCGCGGCCTGCTCGCGAGCATCCCGAAGATCGGCAGCCGGCTCGATCGCCTCGTCACCATCAAGGAAGTCGTCGAAGACGAGTCGCAGTTCAAGCGCCTGCCTGAGGCCGCCCAGGGGGTGCGTCCATGGTGGCCCTGGCACAAGCCGCCGGCCGACCTGGCCGCCAAGGACGAGCCCGCGGGCGACTATTACCTGCAGGAAGTCGACAAGGGCCACTGGGTGGGCGTCTGGCGCACGCGCGCCGTGCGAGACCACGAGAGCCGTCCGCCAGACCTCAACTACCGCGCGCAGCGTGAGGCCGCCGCCACCGCCTGACCGCCCCCTTTGCGCGCAAGCGAGGCGCCATGCCCGCCGTCATGATCCTGGCCGACGAAGACTTCGCCTCGCGCGAGCGTGACCTGCTAGCGCGGCTCGAGGTCGGCCTCGTCACCGGCGGCACACGCGTCTTCCACGCCGTGCCAGATACGCTGCCCGAGTTGCTCGACGGCCGCGTGTTCTCCCAGGCCATCGGCTACACGCCCCACGGCCCGCTGCCGCCGCTCGGCCGCCGCGCGCGAGACCTGGCCCAGCAGGCGCTCGAGTCCGCCGGTAGCGACGGCATCGCCGTGGTGCACGTGTTCGGTGGCCAGGCCTGGCCGCTGGCCTTCGAGACGGCCGGGCTTCTCGGGGCCGGCCTGGTGCTCGAGGTCTACAGCGCTCGCCTGGCCGACGCGCTGGGCGGGGCCCACCTCGACAGCGTCGACGACCGCGTGCTCGCAAGCGTGCCCAGCCCGGGCCTGGAGCGCCGCTGCCTGCGCAAGCTCGACAGCCGCCACCTCCGGCTCGTCCGGTGGGGCGTGCACGCCGAGGCAGCCACCGAGGGCGACAAGCCCATGGCCGCGGGCGACCGCCCCGCCGTGCTGCTCGCGGGCACGGGCCACGACCGGGATTGCTGGGCCCACGCGATGGAGGCCCTCTCTCGCGTGCGACTCGACGGCGACCAGCCGCCGCTCATCTTTGCCGATGCCGACGCGGCCCACCACGCCCACCTCCGCACCGTCGTCGAGCGGCTGGCGATGGCCGAGCACGTGAGCTTCGTGCCCTCGGTCGAGGCCCACCGCGAGCCCGCCCTGCGCGTCGATGCGCTGCTGCTGCCCGACGCGCTGCACGAGCACCGCAGCCTCGTGCTCGACGCCCACGCCCAGGGCATCCTCGTCGCCGCGGTGGCCGATCCGCTCATCGACGAGCTGGGCACCGACTACGGCGTGACGCAGCTCGACCCGGGCGACCCGGACCGCTGGGTCGAAGAACTCCGCCGCGTCTTCGAGGATTCGAGGCTGGCCGAGGAGCGCCGGTCCAAGGGCCTGGACGCCATCGAGCAGTTTCACGTTGGGGCCGCCCACGTCGCTGCCGTCGAAGCGATCTACGAAGGCATGACTTCGACCAAGTCCGGATAACGATCGTCCCGATCGCTCAGCCGGCCGCCGCTTGAGTGATTTTCTGGACTGCGCGCATAAAGCCTTGCAACAGGACGGTTTATGCGTTTGAATAGACGTGTGCAGGGGGTCCGACTGGCCCACGGCCACCCGGAGGGTGGTAGAGCGGGAGAAGTGAAGAAATGAAGAATCGAACCGTTATCGCATTGCTCGCCCTGAGCGCGACGGCCGGCTCGGCCCTTGCCCAGGGCCTGCACCCGGTCAGCGACGTCCGCACGGTGGAGGCCGCCGCGACGTCGAGCGAGACCCAGGAAACCACCCACATCGTCGTTGAGGTGCCCACGCTCGATCGGCTGCAGCCGTTCCAGCGGTTCGTCATCAACCCGCACGAGCGGCAGAACGACCCGGCCCGCTTCGAGATCCGCGTCGACGGCACCATCCGCAACTACGCCCGCGTGACCAACGGCTTCGTCCGCGCCCAGCGGTACGTGGCCGATCGGCTCGAAGAGGCAAGGCTCGCCTGGCTGCGCGAGAATGCAGCGGTCACCTCGCATGCCGGCGAGCGCGTCGGCGCCGACCGCGCCGCCATCGTGCCGCGCGCCACCATCCGCATGCCCGAGGGCGCCAGCGGGGGCGGCGGCTTCCGCGTGCAGGCGCCGGCCGCCGATCGCGCGCGTCTCGCCGCGGCCCTCGAACGAATGAAGGCCCATCGGGCGACGGTGCGGGCCGCCGCCCAACCGACTCAGGAGGCGACGGTCGCGTCCGCCGACTGATCGAATCCCAAGCGTTCTCCTTCTTTGCCTGGGGGGCCCTGCCGCGTGGCGGGGCCTTCCTTTTTTCTGGGTGCGATAATCAACCGATGTCTCGCCCGCTGTTCGACCCTTCCAAGATGGCCGCCAAGCCGCGCACGCCCGAGGCGCCGGCTACGCCGAAGCCCGCCAACGCGCCCATGCGCGTGCGCGAATTGGCGGCGCTCGTCGACGGCGCCATCCGCCGCGGCGTAGCCAGCCCGTTGCGCGTGGTGGGTGAGGTCAGCGGCCTGCGCGAGCGCACCCACCTGTACTTCGATCTCAAGGACGGCGAAGCGGTCGTGTCGTGCGTGCTGTTCGCCAACGTCGTGCGCAAGCATCGGGTCGTGCTGCGCGACGGGCTCGAGGTCGTCGTCACCGGCTCGCTCGAGTTCTACGCCAAGGCCGGCAAGCTCTCGTTCATCGGCACGAACGCCCAGCCGGTGGGGGCCGGCGCGCTCGACCTTGCCTTCAAGCAGCTCTGCGAGGAGCTCCGCGGGCTGGGCTGGTTCGACGACGTACGCAAGCGGCCGCTGCCGGCGTTTCCGCGTCGAGTGGCGGTGATCACCAGCCGCAGCTCGGCCGCGCTCCAGGACGTGCTGGACACCATGCGGCGGCGGTGCCCTTCGGTCGAAGTCGCGTTCGTCGATGCGCGCGTGCAGGGAGAGACCGCGGCCGCGGAGCTGCGCGCGAAGCTGGTGTCGCTCTCGAGGCAGCACCACATGCTCGGCATCGACGCGGTCATCATCACCCGCGGCGGCGGCTCGGCCGAGGACCTGTGGGCCTTCAACGATCGCGCGCTGGCCGAGGCGATCCTCAAGTGTCCGGTGCCCGTCGTCGCGGCGATCGGCCACGAGACGGATACGACGATCGCCGAACTGGTGGCTGACGTGCGGGCCGCGACGCCGACGCAGGCGGCGATGCGGTTGACGCCCGACGGTGCGCAGTTGCTCGAGCAGGTCGACATTGCAAAGGGCCGGATGCGCGGGGCGTTGCTCCGGCGGACGGCCGACGCGCGGCGCGCGGTCGAGGCGTTGTCGCGACGCCGGCCGATCGCCAGCCCGCAGAGCATCACCGCCGACGCGCGCGCCGCGATGGAACGAACGGCCGATCGCCTGCACGACCGGACGCGGGCGCGCATGCACCACGCCGCCCTACGGCTCGAGCGGCTGAGCGCCCGCCTCGACGCGCACAAGCCCGCGGCCGAGCTGGCCCGCCGCGCCCAGCGGCTCGACCACGCCGCCGATCGCCTGCGGCGATCGATGTCGGGGCGACTCGAAGGCGAACTCAGGAAGCTTGACGGGCACGAGCGGCAGCTCCGGGCGGTGGGGCCCCAGGCGGTGCTGGCGAGGGGGTATTCCTATACCACGCTGGCGGACGGGCGGCTCGTGCGGTCGGCCTCGGGCGTGTCGGCGGGCGACGAGCTCGTCACCACGCTGGCCGATGGGCGTGTACGCTCGACGGTGGACGGGAAGGCAGCCGCCGAGAAGAAGGCACCGGCCAAGCCCAAGCCAACGGCACGCAAGCCAGCAACCAGGGACGAGCCGCCCCAGCTCGGCCTCTTCGGCGACTCGAAAGGTTGATGACCATGGCCGACAAGAAGCCCAAGCAAGAGCAGCCCGAGCCCACCTTCGAGGAGGCGCTGTCGGAGGTCGAGGCCATCATCGAGCGCATCGAGACCGGGCAGAGCGGGCTGGAACGGTCGATCGGCGAGTACGAGAAGGGCGTGCGGCTGCTCGCGAGGTGCCGCAGCATGCTCAAGGACGCCGAGCAGCGCATCGAGGACGTCACGGGCAAGCTCGAGGCTGAGAATGCCGGAACGGCGAAGCCCAAGGCCGATTGACTCGCCGGACCGAACTGGCCGATAGCCCTGCCGGAGCCCACGCCGCTTGCAAGACCTCGTCATCATCCTGCCCCGGGTGGCCACCCTGCTGTTCGTGTTCGCCTTCGGCGCGTGCGTGGGCTCGTTGATCAACGTGCTGGCGTACCGGCTGCCGCGCGGCATCGGCGTGGTCACGCCGCCCTCGCGCTGCCCGGCGTGCGAGACCAAGCTCCGCTGGAAGGACAACATCCCGATCTTCGGCTGGCTCTTCCTGCGTGGGAAGTGCCGGTATTGCCGGACGCCCATCTCGCCCGAGTATCCGCTGGTCGAGCTGTTCGCGGCGAGCCTGTTCACGCTCTTCTACGTCGCGTGGTACCTGATCCCCGCCATCAGCGGCACGAGCGCGGGCTTCGAGGTGCTGGGGCTCGACCTCGCCACGCTGCGTCCCGATTGGGCGACCATCGATCGGTTCAACGGCGTGCCGACGCAGTCTGCCCCGATGCTCGCCATCGTGCTCCTGCTCCTGGGCTCGCTGCTGGCGATGACGCTGACCGACCTGAAGACCACGATGATCCCGCTCGTGCTGCCGTGGTTTGCCACGGCTGCGGGCGTGCTCATCCACACGGGCTACGGCGTGTTCCTCTCGCTGAAGGGCCTCGAGTATCCGATGCCCAGTGGCGACGACGGGTGGCGATGGCCCATCCCGACGTACGGCCGGGCGAGCCTGGGCATCGGCGTGGGCGGCGTGCTGGGCATCGGTGTTTCGCTGCTGCTTGTGAAGCTCAAGCTCATCGGCCGGAGCTTCGCCGACGCGATGGACTGGGAAGAGGCGCACCGCAAGGAGCAGGGCCTGCCGCCGCTTCCCACGCTCGAAGAGATCGATGCTTCCGAGACCGGCCAGTGGCGGCCGCAGACCGGCTGGCTGCGTGGGCCGGCGATCATCGCCATCACCGTGCTCGCATCCGCAATTGCGGGTGGCATCGTCGCCCGCGTGCTGGGCTACGCGCCCGGCATCGGCGTGATCATCGGGGCGGCGGCGGGGCCGATCATCGCGGGCGTGCCGCTGCGGGTGTTCGTGCCGGCGCCCAAGGCGAGCGCAGAAGACTCGACGAGCGACGCGGAGGTCTGGATCGCGTACCCGCACGCACGCCGGGAGATGATCAAGGAGATGGCCTTCCTCGCGCCGCCGGTGCTGCTGGCCTTCGGCGGATACATCGCGGCCAGCGGGTTCGAGGGCTTCTGCCCGGTGTGGCTCGACGCGCTGGGCGGCTCGCTCCTGGGCTACCTCGTGGGCGGCGGCGTGGTCTGGGCCATCCGGCTGTTCGGCAGCCTGGGATTCGGCAAGGAGGCCATGGGCCTGGGCGACGTGCACCTGATGGCGGCGGTGGGGGCGTGCGTCGGCTGGATCGATGCGGTGCTGGCGTTCTTCGCCGCCGCGTTCGTCGGCATCGTGCTGACGTTCTACGGACTGTCGCTCAGCCGAGGCGTCGGCCGGGCGATGCCCTACGGCCCGTCGCTGGCGATCGCGACGGTGCTCGTGCTGCTCGCCAAGCCGGCGGTCGAGTTCGGATTGAGCCGCATGACGGGCCAGCCGGTGAACCTGCCGTAGTCGTCTAGATTCGATGCGGGGCCACCAGCGACCGAACTTGCAGGCGGTGGGAGTTCCGGCTACAGTGACATAGCTTAATCGGCCATGGCTTAGCCACTCGTGGCGAAGTTGCGACGGTTTACCCTGTCACAATTGCCATGCTCATCGCTGTTTTCGCGACAGCGGGAGTCACGAACCTGATTGCGGCCCATGAAAGCCGTAGGAGTTCACATGACGGACGTCATCCTCCCCGCCAAGCCCGAGTTGCATTTGCTCGGCACCCAACTCTCCGAACGCATTCTCGATGCCGAAAAGCGCTTCGAGGCCATTAGTGAAAAGTGCGATCACTTCGTCGTAGACCGGCTCGATGGTTGCGTTTCGGAGGATTTGTTGGGGCCCCATCGCCGAGGCGTGGGCTTCAAACGAGACGGCAAGAAGTGGAAGCTGTTTTTCGTAGAAGAAGGTGAGCACGAACGCGAGCGTAGTGAGTACGAGGAACTCTTGCTTGGTCGCTTCTCTTCCCGTCGCAGCCAACCTGTTCGACAGCACTACCAGCATTGGGAAGAGCTGTCTCAATGTTCGTTGGTCCAGAAAAGCCAGGCTGTAAAACTCCTTCCCAAGCTCCTCACGGAGATGCGCAACGAGTATCAACGCCGGACAAAGCTCGTTGGCGAAGCGTTGTCTGCGCTAGACGAGCTGGATACGAAACTTCCGGCCTCGCAAGGGGAGGGTAAGTGATATGCCCTCCGCAAAATCACGTACGAGTTGGGGCCCCAAGTGGCTCTGCCTGTGCTCTTGTATGCTCTGGCAACTTCCCGTGCCGGTGTTGTTGGCAACGGCGACAACGGGCGCGGTGCCGATTTGGTACCTCCTTCTGACAGTTCCGTTCCTCTCCCAAGCGCGGTACTCACTACGAATTCTGATCACCGGGCAGGCTCCCGTGTCCACGATTGAGAGTTCGCTCCAAATGATTTGCCTAGCCTTCCGGACGAGGGATGGGGCATAAGCGATAGCTCCTTATCTCCCGACCATCCTTTGCGACGGTCTCGCCCGCAACGCCAGGAGCGATGGCCCGTCGCTGGCGATCGCGACGGTGCTCGTGCTGCTCGCCAAGCCGGCGGTCGAGTTCGGATTGAGCCGCATGACGGGTCAGCCGGTGAACCTGCCGTAGGCAATTGTCGCTGCTGTCGTTTGTTGGCGGAAGTCGGTTTTCGGCCGGATTCACAGACTTTCGGGTGCTCTCGCCGATAAGGTTGCAGCGCGTCGGCCGAGCCCTCACGGAGGGGGCGCTGGCACCGCGTTCGGTCTCGCTTCGCATCGGCATTGGAGGATCCAAGGCATGCCCATGTGCGTCTCGCTTCGAACTTCGATCTCTCGCGTGGCCTGTGTGCTGGTGCTGCTGAGCGTGGCGCTGGCGACGGTCGGTTGCGCGAGCAACGGCCCCAACCCGGACGACCCGCTGGTGATGGAGAACCAGGAGCTCCGCCGCATCAACGAGAGCCTCGAGATGGCGCTCACCGACGCCGAGGCGCGGTATCGCGCCCTCGACGAGCAGAACCGCGACCTGGCATCGCAGCTCGCCGCCCAGCCGGCCCCGGGCGACATGACCGGCTTCGAGGGCCTGGGCGCGGGCGTCAGCCGGCGCGCGGGCGAGGTCGTGGTCGACATCGCCGGCGAGGTGCTGTTCGACTCGGGCTCGGTCACGATCAAGCGTGACGCACGCGGCGTGCTCGACGGGGTGGTTCGCGTCATCCGCGAGCGGTATCCGAACGCCGAGATCCGCGTGGCGGGCTTTACCGACAACGACCCGATCCGCAAGAGCGACTGGAAGACCAACGAGCGGCTGAGCGCCGAGCGCGCCATGGCCGTCGAGAGCTACCTGGTCTCCAAGGGACTGAGCAACGACCGCGTCCATTCGGCGGCATACGGCCCCGCCAAGCCCAAGGGCACGAAGCGGGCGAGCCGCCGCGTCGAGATCATCGTGCTCGAATGACCTCGCTGGCCTGACTTACTGAGATCAACAAACACCCCGGCGTCATGCGACGCCGGGGTGTTGTCGTTCGTGGAATCTGCCGTGCGACTCAGGCGGTCGAGACCTTGTCCGCGTTGCAGTCCTTGAAGGTCTGCTTGGCGATGTCCTTGTGGTCGGAGTCGTCGGTGTGCACGCCCACGAGCACCGAGCCCTCCTGGACGGCGTCTTCGTAGTGCTTGACCTCGTGCTCGGGGATGGCCGCACCGATCGCGCCGCCGATGACGCCACCGGTGGCAGCGCCGGCGCCCGCACCCGCGAGCGCCGCGACGACCGGGCCCGCGACCAGCAAGCCCGCGCCGCCGGTCGCGACGGTGCCTACGGCGGTCAGGCCGGCCGCCAGAGCGACGACGGCTCCGCCGGCGCCCGCGCCGATGGCGACGCCCTCGGGCAGCTTGGAGTGCGAATCGATGGCGAACGCCTCCTTCTTGAAGTTTTCGCCGGCCATGATGCTGATCTCGCTCTCGGAGATGCCGCGGGCTTCCAGCGTGTGCACGGCTGCGGCCGCGTCTTGCGGCGTGTCGAACAGTCCGGTGATGACGGTCATGGGTAAGCTCCTTTCGAGTTCGCAACGCGTGATGACATCTGTGTCACTCGCGTCACTCATGAATGAATAGAGCCCAGCCGTGGCCCTCCGGTGAACGTGGCATGAATCGACGTTCAGTCTTGGACGCTCACGCCTCTTCGGCGGCAGAATCCTGCCACAACGATGCGGCGAGCACGGCATCTCGCACGAGGTCGACGCCGGCGGTCAGGCGCATCTCCAGGATCGGGCGCGTGACGGGGCAGGGCCACGAATCACCCGGCACGTGCGCGAGCTTGGTCCAGTCCTTCTGCGTCACCAGCAACGCGCTGCAACCATCGGCCATGCGCCGGAGGCGCTCGACCGTTGCGGGCGCATAGGGATCGTGGTCTCGCAGCGCCAGCGTCTGGGCGGGCGGGCCGAACGCCTTGGTCGCCTGCTCGATGAACGCATCGGGTTTGCCGATGGCGCAGGCCAGGGCGTAGTTCTTGCCCTGCATCCAGTGGAGCTGTTCGGCGTGGTCGCCGTCGTTGCTCGTCACGTGCAAGCCGGTCCATTCGTGCGAGCCTCGTGCCAGGACGAGGTGCGGGAAGCGGCGCCTGAGCTCGGCTTCGGTGCGTGTCAGGTCGGAAGCGTTGGCACGGTCGGCATGGGTCAGGATGACCGCGTGGGCACGCGCCAAGCTCGCGACCGGCTCGCGCAGCCAGCCGGCGGGCAGCAATCGCTGGGCGAACACGTCTTGGGTCGCGTCGATGAGCACGACGTCGAGCTGCCGCGCGAGCCGGCGGTGCTGGAAGCCGTCGTCGAGCACGACCACGTCGACGTCGTCGCCCTCTTCGCTGCCGAAGAGCCGGATGAGTTCGTGCACGCGGTTTGGGCCGATGGCCATGGCGATGCCCGGAAGTGCCTCGCGGTGCAACTCGGCCTCGTCGCTCAAGCCATCTCGAGAGCCATAGCCGCGTATGGCGATGGCGGGGTTCCGCCCCGCGTCGCGCAGCCACCGGCACACGAGTTGCACGACCGGAGTCTTGCCCGTGCCGCCCACGCTGAGGTTGCCGATTGAGATCACCGGGCGATCGATCGTGACCGTGAGCCCGCCCGGCGAGAAGGCCGAGGCCCGCTGGCGCACGTCGAAGCGCGCATTGCGACGCGCGATGGCGCGGGCGTACACGCGCTCGGCCAGCGGCGCCAGCGGTCGCAGGACGCCCGGCATGGGCCCGCTCGGGGCGCGGGCGTCACGGGGCATCTTCGTCCTTCCGGTGAGTCGCCAGGTGCTGGCCCAGGTGCCGCCCGACCGATCGACCGAGCTCGCGGCGCTGGTGGCGCGCCAGCCGAAGGTTGTTGGCCATATCGACGAAGGCCATCAGGATGACGAACCCCAGGAGCGCGATCGCGACGGCCCACACGAGCGCGAACTGCCGCGGGTTGGCCGGCGAGATCACCGAGAAGGCGATGGCCAGCACGGGCGTCGTCACGAGGATGAGCCAGCCGTTGGCGGTGCGGATGCGACGCCGGCTCTCGGGCATGTCGGCGCCGCGCATCGCCAGCAGGTGCGCCGCGACGACCACGAGCGTCAGCATGGCGAGCGGCCCGGAGACCCACATGGGCGCGATGCCGTTCAAGAGCCGGCCTCCCACGCCGCCGCATGCGCGAGCCACTCGGCGAGGCGGCGCGTGGGCAAGCCAACGACCGTGTCCGGATCGCCGCTGACCGAGAGCGGCCAGCCGTCAGCGACGCGTTCGGTGAGGTTGTAGCCGCCGGCCTTGCCCTGCCAGCCGCCGGTGACGAGGTAGCGGTCGATGGCGTCCTCGTAGATCGTGCCGAAGGTGACCTCAGCGACGTCGGCGAGCAGCAGGCGGTTCGTGGTGCGGCGGGGGTCGAGGATGGCGATGCTCGTCACCACGCGCTGGGTCTGGCCGACCATGGACCGCAGGGTGGCCCTGGCCTCGGCTTCGGTGGTCGGCTTGCCGATGATCCGCCCGTCCAGGTCGCAGGCCGTGTCGGCCCCCATGACCAGACCAGCGTGCGACGCATCGAGCGACTCCACGGCAGCCCGGGCCTTCAGGTAGGCCATCGACATGGTCCACGCGATGGCCGAGGCTCCGACTGGCGGAACGAGTTCGCCGTCGTCGACGTTCGAGGCCACGACCACGAAGTCGGCCCCGAGGGCGGTGAGCAGCTCGCGTCGCCTCGGGCTGCCGCTCGCCAGGAGTAGGCGCAGGGGCGGTAGGGCGGGCGCTGGTTCCCGTCCCGCTATGCTCCCGTCATGCGTGCGCATCTGGTCCAACTGGACATCGTATGGGAAGACCGCGAGGCCAACTTCGATCGCGTGCTGCGGCTGCTCGACGCCGTCGACGTCGGGCAGGGCGACCTCGTCCTGCTGCCCGAGATGTTCGACAGCGGGTTCTCCCTCAACACGGAGGCCACGGCCGACGACGGCGCGACCCAGGCATGGCTCGCCCGGCTCGCCGACGACCTGGGCGCCGTGGTCATGGGCGGGCGCACCGTGGGCGGCTGCGCAAACGGTGGGTGTGACAAGGCCACGAACCACGCCGCGGTCTTCGGACCGTCCAGCGACGGCGGCGACCCAAGGCTGCTGTGCGACTACGCCAAGATCCACCCATTCACCTACGGGCGCGAGGGCGAGCGATTCGTCGGCGGGCGCCACGTCGAGACCTTCCGATGGCAGTCCGGCGACGAATCGCTGGTGGTCTGCCCGACGATTTGCTACGACCTGCGATTCCCCGAGCTCTACCGCATGGGGCTTGAGAAGGGGGCCGAGATGTTCACCTGCATCGCCAACTTTCCGGCCGCCCGGCAGTCGCACTGGCGGACGCTGGCAATCGCACGAGCCATCGAGAACCAGGCCTTCGTGCTCGCCGTCAATCGCCGCGGCAACGACCCGCACCTGGCCTACGCCGGCGGCACGATCGCGGTGGATGCCCGGGGCGAGGTGATCGGCGAGCTGGGCGACGAGGAGGCCGTGCTGACGGTCGACCTGGACGTTGCGGCTTTTCGGGAATGGCGGGCGGAGTTCCCGGCTTGGAAGGATGGGAAGCTCCTGGCACGCCGGTAGCGCCGACCCAGCGGGATGATCTGGATGCGGCCGTCCTTATCGGCCCGGGTCGTTCCGAGTCCGGGTCGGGAAATGCCGAACCGGGCGCGAACTTCCGGCGATCTGGTGCGAATCGTCAGCCCGGCGGGAACCGAATCTTGTTCGGTTCGGGCAGCCCCGCTGCGGCTTCGCTCCGGTGGCGTCGATAACGGCTTTGGCGGGCCTTGCGGGGCCGTGCCTTGTTGCGGTGCTCCGGCGGGGATTTGTCCGTGCGCGGCCGCGCCGCTATGTTCCCCTCCCCCCGAGCGGGGCAGCATCGAGAGTTTCGACGAACGCCCAGTCATAACGATGGCCGACCCAACCCCAACGCCCGCCAGGAAGTCACCCGAGGCCTCGTCTTCGGGCACTGGCCAGTTGTCGGGCACGGGCGCGATGTCGGGCAGCCGGACGGCGGCGCTGTCGGCGATGGACCGTTCGGGCATTACGCCCCTGAGCGGGGTCTCGACGCCCGATGATCCCGACGCCGCGCTGGCCGAGGTCGCCAAGGGTGGCTCGAACGTCGACACGGCGCTCGGCCGGCTCGTGGTCGACTATGGATTGGCCACGCGCGAAGAGGTGGACCTCTGCAAGGACCGGCTCCGCGAGGCCGAGGCCGCCGAAGAGGCGGGCCAGCGATCGCTCGCGGTCGAGCTCGTCGACCAGGACTTCGTGACCAAGCGGCAGATCGCGCGGCTCAAGGCAATCCTCGACGCCGAACGCAGCGGTCAGAAGATCCCGGGCTATCGCCTGCTGGGCAAGCTGGGCGCCGGCGCGATGGCCACGGTGTACAAGGCGCGGCAGCTCAACCTCGATCGCCTGGTGGCGATCAAGGTCTTGCCACGGAAGTTCAGCCAGAACCCGCAGTTCATCGAGCGGTTCTACGCCGAGGGACGCGCCGCGGCACAGCTCAACCACCCGCACATCGTGCAGGCCTACGACGTCGGCAAGGCCGGCGAGTACCACTACTTCGTGATGGAGTACGTGAACGGTCGCACGGTGTACGAAGACATCGTGAAGAACAAGCGGTTCGGCGAGGCCGATGCCATCGAGATCGTCCGCCAGGTCGCCCAGGCGCTCGGTCATGCGCACGACCGCGGCATCATCCACCGCGACGTGAAGCCCAAGAACATCATGATCACCAAGGAAGGCGTGGTGAAGCTGGCCGACATGGGCCTGGCTCGCGCCATGAGCGATAAGGAAGCCGCCGAGGCCGAGGCGGGCAAGGCATTCGGCACGCCGTTCTACATCAGCCCCGAGCAGATCCGCGGCGAGACGAACGTCGGCGCCGAGGCGGATATCTACTCGCTGGGTGCGACGCTGTACCACATGGTGACAGGGGTGGTCCCGTTCGACGGGAAGAACCCGACGAGCGTGATGCACAAGCACCTGAAGGCCGACGTGGTGCCGCCCGACCAGGCAAACCCGCGGCTCAGCGGCGGCATCAGCGAGGTCATCGAGATGATGCTCGCCAAGAAGCGCGAGCAGCGGTACCGCAGCGTGAAGGACCTGATGGACGACCTCGACGCGGTGACGAAGGGCAAGGCCCCGCCGCTGGCCCACCGGGGGCTGAACGAGGCGGACCTGGCGTCGCTGAGCCACCTCGAGACCGCCAGCGTTGCGGCCCCTGAAGAAATGCAGCCGGCCCAGCCCGCATCGGGCGGCAGCGACTTCCGTACGCCGCTGCTCATCGCGCTGGGCGTGCTCTTGGCCATCAGCCTGGTGATCAACCTGGTCCAGATGGCTTGACCCCTGCCAGTTGGAGAGTGGTGGCCAGCTTGGGTGGAAGTGCCCAGCATGGGAACATCCCCGCGGTTCGCCTGGTTCGCAGTTTGTGGGGACGAAGCCGCACAAATTGGCTTGCTCGGGGTGGATCGATCTGGTATTCTCTATGGCGTGGCAGCCACGATGAGCCGCTGGATTTGAGCGGCACCCAACTCGAACCGATGCTGGACTGGGCCCCGGGCCCGGCCCGAAGGACGCCGCCGAGGGCGACAGCCCCCGCGTGAGCGATTGACCGGTCGCCGCTTTCTCTGGAGGGAGAGCGGGGCGAACTGGGCCAAGTAGATAGGTATCGCCGGAGTGGTTTCGGCGTGAGCACGACGCCGGCGATGCGCTGGCGACCCGAAGGAGAACACCCATCCGAGGACGAAGGTTTTACCGCGACGCCGGCCCCGTGCAACGCACCCGGGTCAACCACATGATCCGCATCAGCCCCATCCGGCTGATCGGGGCCGAGGGCGAGCAGGTTGGCGTGGTGGACACGCGCGACGCGATGCGTATGGCCCAAGAGGCGGGCCTTGATCTGGTCGAGATCGTGGCCGACAGCCGGCCGCCGGTCTGCAAGATCATGGACTACGGCAAGTACAAGTACGACCAGTCCAAGCGCAAGGACAACAAGACAGCCAACCAGCAAGAGATCAAGGAAGTGCGCCTGGGCCGATCGGTCAAGATCGACCCGCACGACGTGCAGATCCGCGTGAACCAGGCGCGGCGATTCCTGATGCAGGGCCACAAGGTGCAGATTACCCAGCGGTTCCGCGGCCGCGAGATGGTGCACAAGGAGCTGGGTCTCGAGCGACTGGCCGAGATCGTCGAGCAGCTCGGCGACATCTCGAAGGTCGAGATGGCGCCGCGGTGGGTCATGCGTCAGGCCAGCATCGTGCTGGCGCCCGACAAGAACAAGGTCGAGGCCGCCAAGCGGAAGAAGGCCAAGGACGACGAAGCCGAAAAGCAGGCCGATGCCGAGCTGGACGCCCAGATCGCCAAGCTCGACGCCGCCGACACCAGCGTCGACGACGACGATGACGTGGATGCGGCCAGCGAGGCGGACGACGACAAGAAGTCCAAGCCCACGCGCAAGGTGTCCAACCCCGTCGAGGACGAGATCAGCGCCCTCCTCGGAGAGTGAGCCCTCGGGAATCGTCTCGGCCTACGAGTTCCGTTCCAGCGCCGCCATCAAGAGCCAACGCACCCGGGCACGCCGGTAGGCCTCGTCGGTGAAGATCGACGCGGGCTGGTGCGTGCGCATGGAGCTCGATGCCGGCTGGCGGAAGTCGATGCGGCCGGCCTGTCGCGGGGCCGCCTGCGGCGAGCCTTGCCGGGGTTGCTCGGTTTCGGCAGCGCGTCCATCGGTGGGTTGAACCGGATCGGTCGACGGTGGCGTCGGCGCAGTAGCCGGATCGATGCGTTGCGGGGGCACCGGGCCGTCTTGAATCGACGCAAGGGCTACGACCAGGCCGAGCAGCGCGCTGTTCACATCAAGATCCTCATGCGGATGAGCAGTGGTGCATCGCCCGGCTGCATCTCTTCGATCGGCTTGCCTTCGGCCGTCCACTCGTAGATGGCGTTGATGATGGCCTGATCGATATCGGAAAAGCCCGAGCCGCGGCCCGAGGGGATGCGGGCCCGCGTGACACGACCATCGTGCGCGAAGAAGATCTCCACCAGCGGGCTGCGGTCGGCGCGAAAGGCCCGCTGCAGGCTCGTGAGGTGGATGCGCGTCGTGTTGATCTTCAGGCCCTCGGCCGAGATCACGCGTCCGAGCTCGAGCCGGCGCATCTCGATGGGCTTGCTGGACGGCGGTGCCGATCGGGTGTCCTGGATGCCCGGGCTGCCTTCGAGGGCGTCGTCCTGGGCGGGCGTTGCTTCCGAAGGCGTTTGCTCGACGGCGGGTTGCTCGACGGACTGGGATTCGGGCTCGGCGGTTTCTTGCGCGAGCACGCGCGCTTCGGCCTGGGCCCGGGCCAGGCGCTCGCGGAACGCGTCGAGCACTTGGCGTGCTTCGGCCAGCGCCTGGTTCGTGCTCGCCTGCATCGACGCGGCCATGGCTCTGGCGAAGTTGTCCCGCTGGTCGCCCTGGGCCCGGGTCAGCGGGCTCTGCTCGGTCGGCGCGGGGTCGGCCACGTGGGGCGTAGGAGTTGCGAAGCCCAGCCAGTTGGGCGTGACGGCGTCGCTGCGCTCGATGCCCAGCTTGACGGGGATCTCGAGCGGATACATGCGTTCGGCGGCGCTGGCCATGCTCGTGGGATCGACGCCCGCACGGAGCAGCAGCACCGCGATGAGCGCGTGGCACAGCAGGCTCGCGGGTATCGCGATGGCCCAGCGGGGCAGCGGCGACGGGCTTGGTCGGTCGGCCTGGCTCACGTGCGGCGAATGCTACGAACGGGCCGCGATCAGGGATCGCCGGCGGGGGCGGGCCGATCGGCGGGCATGCCGACGAGCTCGACCGCCTCGTAGCCCTGGGTCCGCAGGGCGTCGAGCACGCGGAGGAGGGCGCCCGAGACGCCGCGCTCGTCGATCTCGAGGCGGATGGTGGGTTGAAGTACTGGCTGAGCTCCTGGTTGGGGAGTTGGTTGGGCGTCTGGTTGGGAGCCGGGCCCCGAAGCCAGAGAGATGGCCTCGAGCAGGGCGGTGCGGGTCGACTCGGCCAGCGGCTCGCCCTGGGCCGAGGCGGGGCCCACGGCCTGTCCGTCGACGAAGACCATGCCCTGGCGGTCGACGGCCACGACGATGGCCTCGGGGCCCTGGCGCTGCTCTCCGGCGCCCATGGCAGGCAGGTCGAGGTCGGCCACGCTCACCCTGGAGAGCAGCACGAGGGAGAAGACGAAGAACGTCAGCAGCAGGAAGACCACGTCGATGATGGGGGCCATCTCGATGCGCGGCTCGGCGCTGGTTCGGCGGGTCTTCAGCACGGGCGGATCGTAGAGGGAGCCCGCCAGCGCGTTGACGGTGCGGCCCGGCGGGCCTTCGATCTCCTGTCGGTTCCGGCGAGGCGGCCGGGCCGAGGGAGCCGCCGATGACGGTACGAATGGAGTTGTCGCGCATCCTCATCCGCGAGTTGACCGACTACCAGGTCATCGAGCTGCGGGAGATGTCCGACAACGGCACCCCGCAGGACGAGCTGCGGACCTTCCCGATCGTCATCGGTTTGCCCGAGGCGCAGGCCATCGAGCGGCGGCTGAGCGGCGTGCCCGTGAAGCGGCCCCAGACGCACGACCTGCTGGCGAACATCCTCGACGGGCTGAACGCCTCGCTCGAGTCGGTGGCGATCACCGACCTGGCCGAGGCGACGTTCTACGCCGTGCTGAGCATCCGCGACGGCGACGGCGAGATCGTGGAGGTCGACGCCCGGCCGAGCGACGCCATCGCGCTGGGCATCGGGCTGAGCGTACCGATCTACGTGGCCGAGCACGTGCTCGCGCAGGCGACGAGCGTGAACCCGCTCGAGGACCAGTTCGAGGCCGACGACGAGGACGAGGACGAGGGCGACGAAGACCAGGGGCCGCCCTTTTGAAGCTGTCCCACCACGCCGGCATGCCGCCCGGGCCGACCGCGGGCGAGACGCCCGCGACGCTCTATCGAAGCGAAGGCGTGCCGGGCATCGGCGGAGAGCTCAAGCAGCGTGAGGACGACTTCCTCGTCGACGAGCTGCCGCTGTACCAGCCCTCGGGCGAGGGCGAGCACCTGATGATGTTCGTCGAGAAGAAGGGGCTGTCGACCTCCTACATGATCGGCATCCTCGCGCGGCACTTCGGCGTGCGGCCGGCCGACGTCGGCTACGCGGGACTCAAGGACAAGACGGCCATCACGCGCCAGCACGTGACGGTGCACGTGCCCGGCAAGCGGCCCGAAGACTTCCCCGACCTGCGCGACGACCGCGTGCGCATCCTGTGGCTCGACCTGCACGACCGCAAGTTGCGGCGCGGGCACCTGGCGGGCAACGGGTTCTCGATCCGCGTGCGGGGCGTACACCCCCAGGGCGTGCTGCACGCCCACCGCACGCTGGCAATCCTCGAGAAGAAGGGCATGGCCAACACCGTCGGCGAGCAGCGCTTCGGCCAGTGGAACACGAACCACCGCGTCGGCCGGGCGATGGTGCTGGGCGAGGCGCAGGAAGCATGCGACCTGCTGCTGGGCCCGACGCCCGACGGGGGGACGGACGAGTCTCGCTCGGCGTACGCGGCCGGTGACCTGGATGCCGCGCTGACGAAGCTGCCCCACAGCGCCCAGGGCGAGCGACGCGTGCTCGGCGCGCTCGTGCAGGGCAAGTCGCTCGCGCGCGCGATCGAGCGGCTGGGGCGCACCGAGACGGCCTTCATGGTCAGCGCCCTGCAGAGCGCGATCTTCAACGAGGTGCTCCGCGAGCGCATGCGGCAGGGCACGCTCGACACGCTGATGGAGGGCGACGTCGCCGTCGTGCACGAGGCGGGTCGGACGACCTTCGTCGTGAGCGCCGAGGAGGCAGATAGCCAGGAGCTCAAGGATCGCTTGGAGCGGCTGGAGATCAGCCCGACGGGCCCGCTGTGGGGGCCTTCGATGCGGCTCGCTTCGGGCGAGCCGGCCCGCATCGAGCGGCAGGCGCTCGAGCGGTTCGGTCTCTCGCCCGAGCACCTGGAGCGCTTCGCCAAGCGTCACCGCGGCTCGATGGACGGCGACCGCCGGCCGCTGCGTGTGCCGTTGCGGTACCCGCAGGTCGAGGGCGGGGCCGACGCGCACGGCACGTACGTGCGATGTGGGTTCGAACTCCCGCGGGGCAGCTTCGCGACCGAAGCGATGGCCGAGGTCATGAAGCCCGACCAAGCGAAGGGCTCGTGAGCATTGATCGACCCGAGTCGGTCCGCGTGGTCTGCCTCGACTGGGGCGGCGTGTTGCTGCGCATCTGCAACGGGTGGGAAGAGGCCTGCGTCGCGGCGGGGCTGCCGCTTCCCGAGGCACCGGTCGGCGACGGCGTGCGCGCCGAGCGGCGGAAGCTGGCCGAGGCGTACCAGCTCGGGCACCTGTCTTGCGAGGCCTACTTCCCGGCGGTGGCCGCGCTCTCGCCGGGGTACTCGGCCGACGACATTCAGCGGCTGCACGACGCGTGGTTGCTCCACGAGTACGAGGGGGCGCAGGAGCTGGCGGAGGAACTGGCTTGCCATGCGACGCTGACGAGCGCGCTGCTAAGCAACACCAATGCCCGGCACTGGATGCGTCGCGGCGAGTTCGCCGCCGCTGGCACGCTCGAGCACCAGCTCGCCAGCCACGAGCACCGCGCGGCCAAGCCCGATGCCGGGTTCTATGGAGCGCTCGAGCGAGCGGTGGGGGCGTCGGGTCCCGAGATCGCGTTCTTCGATGATCTCGAGGCAAACGTTGCGGCCGCCCGGGCGATGGGCTGGCAGGCCGTGCGCGTCGACCCGAATGGCGACACGATCTCGCAGGTGCGGGCAGCGCTCGCGGGCGTGCTGTAGCCAACGAAAAAAGAGCCGCGTGCTCTCGCACGCGGCTCGGTTCGGATTCGATCGTAGCTTACGGGAAAATGCCGCGGGTCTTATAGACCCGGCCGATGTGATCGAGGGCGGCCAGGTAGGCGGCGGTCCGCATGTCGCACTCGTAGCGCTGGCGGGCCAGCAGCGTGCGGCGGGCCGACATGCACATGACCTTGTTGAGCTCGCGGTCGACCGTCTCGACGTCCCAGATCTGGCAGGCTTTGTTCTGGACCCACTCAAAGTAGGACACGGTCACACCGCCGGCGTTGCACAGGATGGCGGGGAGCACCTCGATGCCGCGGCGCTGCAGCACGCGGTCGGCGGCGGGGGTACACGGGGCGTTGGCACCCTCGGCCACCACGCGGCACTGGAGCATCTCGGCCTCTTGCGGGCCGATCATCTGCTCGAGGGCGGCGGGGATGAACGCGTCGACGGGCGTGCTGTAGAAGTCTTCCTTCGAGATCGCGTCGGCGCCCTTGCCGTCCTTGCCGCTCTGGGTGGCGGCCTTGGACTTCTCGAAGCCGGCGATGCCGTAGTGCTCGTAGCTGTACTCGCTGAGTGCGTGGGCGTCGATGCCGGTGTCGCAGCGCAGGGCGCCCGAGTGGTCCATGACGGCGATGAGCGTGGCGCCCATGTCCTGGAGGATGCGGGCGGCCCACGAGCCCACGTTGCCGAAGCCCAGGATGCTGAACCGCAGGCCCTCGATGGGGATCTTGATCTGCGGGAGGATCTCGGCCATGACGTCGGCGACGCCCTGGCCGGTGGCCTTCTCGCGTCCGACCGAGCCGCCGACTTCGACGGGCTTGCCGGTGACGACGCGCATGCCGTCGTAGGCGCTCTTGCTGTTGGACATCTGGTACGTGTCGGCGATCCAGGCCATGTGCTGGGCATTGGTTCCGACGTCCGGGGCGGGGATGTCGTAGTCCGGCCCGATGTCGTTCATGATGGCGCTGGTGAAGCGGCGGGTTACGCGCTCCATCTCGTCGGGGCTCAGCTTGCGGGGGTCGACCTTGACGCCGCCCTTGCCGCCGCCCAGGGGCAGGCGGGCCAGCGAGCACTTCATGGTCATGAGCAGCGCGAGCGCCTTGACGTCATCGAGGTGGACGTCGGGGTGGAATCGCAGGCCGCCCTTGAAGGGGCCTAGCGCGTTGTTGTGCTGGACGCGATAGCCCTTGAAGAGGTGGTGGTGCCCGTCGTCGAGGCGGACGGGGAAGTGCACCATGATCTCGTTCTTGGGCTGGGCCAGGATGATCTTGACGCGGTGCTGGAGGTCGAGCATGTCGGCGGCGTGCAGCATGCTGCCGACCGTCTGCGTGTACAGGTTGTTGGGATCCTTGGGAAACCCAAGCTCGTCGAACACCGGGTTGCGGTTCTCCTCGTCCAGGGCGGGAGCCCCCGCGGAGCCTTGGGTCTGCGTCGCGATCGTTGTCATTGCTGCGGCTGCCTCACGGTGAAATCGGCGGTTCCATCCGGTGCTGGGGTCCGCCAACCCCGACGGCCGCAGGATCGGTTCCCGCGGCCCGTTTCTATCTGCCACGCTACGAACGAACGGCCATTCCGTTCGTTCGCGTGCCTCCATCTCCCTTGCATATCGGCCGATTCCGCCCGGCACTGGCAAGGCCCCAGCCATCGCGGGCGGCGTGCCGGCTGGGGTCTTCCCGCCGGCCGCGGCCCGAGCGTCGAGCTGAGCCGTAAGGCTAGCCGGAAGGGGGCGAAAAAGCGCTCTCGGAAGGCGGCATTATCGGAGTGGTCGGGGCCCGGCGGGCGCGGTTTTCTGCGGCTGCATCCGGCCGGCGTCCGAACGAAGATGGGGAGCCTGCCCATGGGGCCGGCGCCTAGTATCCTGTTCCGTTCCGCCGGTCCGGATGTCGTACGCAGGCGTTGTGGTGGCGCCCCGGAACCCAGAACGAGCCAAGAGCCGCCCTCGGGCGGGCCGACTCGAGCGATTCGCCCGCGGGGCGTGCGAGCCGGTACGGCGGCGTGTCGATTGATCGCGGGGCCCGGCGGCCCGAGATCGACGAGCACGACCGACTTGAGAGACGCAACTTTATGGTGGACGAAACCCTGATCGCATCGCTTGGCCTGGAAGACAGCGAGGCCGAAGCGATGGTCCGTGAAGCGCTGGGCGAAGCGGTCGCCAGCGGCGACATGGACAACCTGCTGGACAACCAGATCTCCGACCTCGAGCCGGGCAAGATCATCAAGGGCAAGGTTATTGGCTTTGCCGGCGATGACGTCGTGGTGGAAGTCGGGCTCAAGAGCGAGGGCCTGGTGCCCCGCGAGGAGTTCGACGAAGAGCCCAAGATCGGCGAGACGGTCGACGTGCTGCTGCGGAGCCTGGAGGGCTCCAGCGGCGTGGTCGAGGTGTCCAAGCGCCAGGCCGATCGCCAGATCGCCTGGAACCGCATCGTCGACAACACCAAGGAAGACGACATAGTCGAGGGCAAGGTCGTCAAGCAGATCAAGGGCGGCCTCTTGGTGGACATCGGCGTGCCGGTGTTCCTGCCGGCCAGCCAGGTCGATGTCCGCCGTCCGCACGACGTGCGCGACTTCGTGGGCCGTTCGGTCCGCGCGATGGTGCTGAAGATCGACACCGAGCGTCGCAACATCGTCATCAGCCGACGCCGCCTCATCGAGCAGGAACGCGACGCGGCCAAGAAGCGCCTGCTCGAGACGCTCGCCGAGGGCCAGATCGTCAAGGGCCAGGTCAAGAACCTGGCGGACTTCGGCGCCTTCATCGACCTCGGCGGCATCGACGGCCTGCTGCACATCACCGACATGAGCTGGAGCCGGGTGAACCACCCCAGCGAGATGCTCAAGGTCGACGAGGAAGTCGAGGTCAAGGTCCTCTCCATCGATATGCAGAAGGAGAAGATCGCCCTGGGCCTCAAGCAGAAGGACCCCAGCCCCTGGGAGGCCATCGAGGCCAAGTACCCCGTGGGCAGCCGCATCGCCGGCGAGGTGGTCAACATCATGTCCTACGGCGCCTTCGTGCGTCTGGAGGACGGCATCGAGGGCCTGGTCCACATCTCCGAGATGAGCTGGACGCGCCGCGTGAACCACCCCAGCGAGGTGGTCAGCGTGGGCGAGCCGGTCGACGTCGTCGTCCTGGACATCGACAAGAACAAGCAGGAGATCAGCCTCGGCATGAAGCAGACCGAGGTGAACCCCTGGGAGTTGGTGGCCGAGAAGTATCCTCCCGGCACCATCATCGAGGGCTCGGTGCGGAACCTGGCCAACTACGGCGCGTTCATCGAGATCGAGCCGGGCATCGACGGCCTGCTGCACGTCAGCGACATGAGCTGGACCAAGAAGGTCACCCACCCCAACGAGATCGTCGCCAAGGGCGACATGGTCAAGTGCGTGGTGCTCGACGTCGACCAGGAGAAGCAACGCATCAGCCTGGGCGTCAAGCAGCTCACCGAGGATCCGTGGCTCAACGCCATTCCCGGCGCCTACCAGCCCGGCATGGTCGTCCGTGGCACGGTCACCAAGATCACCAACTTCGGCGTGTTCGTCGAGCTCGAGGACGATCTCGAGGGACTGCTGCACATCTCCGAGCTGGCCGACCACAAGGTCGAGGACCCGCAAGAGGTCGTCAAGGCCGGCGACGAGGTCGACGTCAAGATCCTGCGCGTGGACATCAGCGATCGCAAGATCGGCCTGAGCCTCAAGCGTGCCCAGTGGGGCGACGCCGGCGACGGCTCCTACTCGGCCGATGCCAGCCCGCAGCGCGGCGGCATGGACGACCACGACGCGATGGGAACCAACAAGATCGAGTTCTGATCTCGTAGGAGCTCATCAGGAACGCAACGAAGCCCGGGCGCGAGCCCGGGTTTTTCATTGTGCGCAGTATGGCAGGTCCACGGTTCTGGCCGCAGCCAGCACCGCTTCTTGCTTACATCAGGGCGATGAAGCTGAGGACCGTAAGGAGCATGACCCGCTTGCCGTTGTCGGAGACCTTAAGGACGCTCTTCATGGTTTTCGGCCTTTCTGCTCTTGTCGCCGGCCCGCACCCGGGACGGTTCGAAGATAGACCTTCAACCCCGGTGCCAAGGGTGCCAGAGCGGCCATAACCGCGTGCCGGACGTGCCGCGGGCACCGGATTCGGGCTTATCAGACGAGCGATGGTGCTTCGCGGCAACGCCCCAGATCAACACGTTGCACGTCGCCCACATCCGCGGCGAGCGAGCCGGAACATATTTGCATCTGCATCGATTCATCCGATAGAGGCTCCGATGACCACGCCGACCCCCGAGCAAGACCGAGAACTGGCCGACACCTTCACCGGGTGCCTGGCCTCGGCGATTCGCCAGGCCGACCGGCTAGTGGCGTCGGTCTTCGACGAGCGGCTGCGCGCCGTCGGGCTCCGTGGCACCCAGATGTCGCTGCTGGGCATGATCGCCAAGCTCGGCCGTCCCAGCCAGAGCGAACTCGCCGAGGCGACGTACACCGACGCGACCACGCTCAGCCGGAACCTGGACCGCCTGGTCGAACGCGGGCTGGCCGAGCGAACCGAGTGCGACCAGGACAAGCGGGTGCGACGGTACTCGCTGACCGACGACGGGCGGGCGTTGCTCGTCGACGCGCTACCGCACTGGAGGGCAGCGCAGCAAGAAGTATCGGAACGTCTGGGTGGAGACGCGTGCGAGCTGCTGCGACAGCTGACGGCTTCGCTCGCGAACAGCTAGGGCTTACTCGCAGCCGCGATCGAACGCCGTCTGGAACGCAAGGAAATCGAAGATGGTCAAAGACCCGTCGCCGTCGAAGTCGGCGGTGGGGTCGCCCGCGTCGAAGAGGTTCTGGAACATCAGGAAGTCGAAGATGGTCAGGGCGCCGTCTTCGTCGAGATCGGCGATGCAGTCGAGGCCGACCGTTCCGTAGAGCTCGAAGGCCCACTCCTTGCGCGTCGGATGGAAGACGGTCATGGGCTGCCACGGGTCGAGCACGTCGCCACCCTCGGTCACCGAGAAGTTCCACAAAGCGGTGGCGTTGCCGTTGGTCCACTCGGGGTGGAGCGGGGCGTTGACGGGCTTGCCGGCGCCCGGAGCGCAGTGCGTGCGGAAGGCCAGGAAGTAGCAGCCCTCTTCGAGTTGCACGTCGACCGTAATCGAATTGCGATAGATGGTGCCGAAGGTGGAACTCACCAGCCCGCTGGGCTCGACCGTGATGGTCGCGTCGGCCTCGCCGACGATGAGGTCGCCCGGCCCGCCGGTGCCGTCGTCGAATACGTAGAGGTACCAGTCGCCGCCCAGGATGACCGGCGGGTCGATCCATACCGAGTAGAAGACGATCTCCGTGATCCTCGTAGTGGTGGCCCATCCGATCTGGAAGTCGTCGGCGGCGATCCGCAGCGAGTCGGGCATGCGAACCGCGCTGGACGCGAAGCCCGTGGCCTCGAGTGCGGCGTCGCCCTCGTGGTTGATCCAGAGGGCGTCCTGGGCGAAGGCGGGGGTGCAAAGCAACGCGGCGGCGAGGGTGGTACGCATCTTGAAAGCTTCTCCTGGATGGACCGCATGGATTACGTCCGAACGACGAGCGTTGTTGCGTCTGGAAAAGCCCCATCGCGCAGGTCGCGCGCTTTGGGCGTTTCGCCCCCCGGACGTATACTTCAAGGCCGAATCACGCACACCACTGGCAGCCGGGCCCGCCTGCCCCATGCCCCCTCGGGCCCAGGAGACGACCATGACCACCGCCAACACCAGCATCACGGGCTCGGGCCTGAACGCCGACGGCACGCCGGCCGGCGTCGATCCGGTGGCCGTCACCATCTCGGGCATCGTGCTCGACGAGAAGTACGGGCCCGATAATCTCCCGGCGTCGCTGCAGAACTTCGATCGCGACATCGCCGAGCCGGGCTCGTACCCGTACACGCGCGGGCTGTACCCGCAGGGCTATCGCAGCCGGCTGTGGACGATGCGGCAGTTCGCCGGCTTCGGCTCGGCCGACGACACCAACCGGCGCTTCAAGTACCTGCTACAGGCCGGCAAAACGACCAAGACCAAGGCCAACACCGGGCTGTCGACCGCGTTCGACCTCCCCACGCTGATGGGCCGCGACAGCGATGACCCGCTCAGCGTCGGCGAGGTCGGCAAGTGCGGCGTGGCGATCGACACCATCGAGGACATGCACCGGCTGTACGCCGACATCCCGATCGACCAGGTCACGGTCAGCCAGACGATCAACGGGCCGGCGTGCGTCATCTGGGCCATGTACCTGGCGATGGCCAAGCAGCGCGGCTTCGATATTGCTGACTTGGGCGGCACGCTCCAGAACGACATCCTGAAGGAGTTCCACGCCCAGAACGAGTTCATCTATCCGCCCGAGCCGAGCGTGAAGCTGGTCGTCGACACGATCGAGTTCCAGGCCCAGCACATGCCCAAGTGGAATTCGGTGAGCATCAGCGGCTACCACATCCGCGAAGCCGGCAGCACCGGCCCGCAGGAGTTGGCCTTCACGCTGCGCGACGGCATGGAGTACGTCGAGGCGTGCCTCCTGCGCGGGCTGGACATCGACAAGTTCGGGCCTCGGCTCTCGTTCTTCTTCAACAGCCACAACGAGTTCTTCGAGGAGGTCTGCAAGCTGCGCGCGGCACGGCGCATCTGGGCCCGCATGATGCGCGAGCGCTACGGCGCGCAGAGCGAGCGGAGCTGGTTCATGAAGACGCACGTGCAGACGGCCGGCTGCAGCCTGACCGAGCAGCAGCCGCTGAACAACATCGTCCGCGTGGCCTACCAGGCCATGGCCGGCGTGCTGGGCGGCTGCCAGAGCCTGCACACCGACAGCATGGACGAGACGCTGGGCCTGCCCACCGAGCAGGCCGTCACCGTCGCGCTGCGCACGCAGCAGATCCTGGCCCACGAGACCGGCGTGACGCGAACGGTTGATCCCTTGGGTGGCAGCTACTTCGTCGAGGCGCTCACCGACGAGGTCGAGGAGCAGGCGCTCAATTACATCGGCGAGATCGACGAGATGGGCGGCGGCATCTGGAAGGGCCAGGACGGCGGCAAGCCGACCGGCGGCTACGGCGGCGTCGTCGAGGGCATCCACCAGGGCTACTTCCGCCGCAAGATCGCCGAGGCGAGTTACCGCTTCAGCGAGGAGTGCGAGGCCCACGATCGCATCATCGTCGGCGTCAACGAGTACGTCGAAGACAACGAGGACCGACCGATCGACATCCTGCAGATCGGCCCGGAGGTCGAGGAGACCCAGCTCGAGCGTTTGACGGCGTTCAAGGCCAACCGCAACGCCGACGAGACCAAGCGCGCCCTCGACGCCATCCGCACGGCCTGCCAGAAGGGCGAGAACGTCATGCCCCACCTCATCGACGGCGCCCTGGCCAACGCCACGCTGGGCGAGATGGTGCAGGCAATGGCGGATATCTACGGGCGGTATGCGGGCGGGCCGGAGTGGTAATGAGCCATGGGGGAGAGTGGCATGACAGAAGATGGGTTGTGGTCAATGATCCGCGTGGCTCGGTCTGCCATGGACCTGAGTCTCGACCCGAATGATGTCGATGCTGACCTGGCCAACTTCCCCGAAGCAGTTCGCAATGTCGTATGCGTGCTGAGGTGCGATTCTGAAGTATGCAATGGCGGCATACATCAGTTTTTGTACAATCACTCGGGCGTGCTGGCTCCTGGCGCGGTGACAGGCCTTGTCGCCATTGGTCGATTGGACTTGGCAAGACTGCTGCAAGCCTCAATGGATAAGCTGGGCGGTGAGTACCCGCGCGATACCGAGGATCGACGTGAGATCATGTATGAGATGGAAGAGCTCCTCTCAGAACTCCGCGCGTTGGACAGTGATTACTTCAGACTTGCCGGAACGCCATTCGAAGCCGCGGCGGAAGAGTCTCTGTCAGATTCAGTGAGTCGATACGTGCGTGAGAATTCTGAGTAAGTGCTCCGGACAAGAGCCGAGTTTTAGGAACCGCTCGGCGGCGACTCATCAAACCCCCGCTCTTCCTCCTCCACCAACCGCCGCTCGACCTCCTCGGCGCTCGCCAACTCCCCTTCCGTCCCCGCCACCACCGTCGCGACCATCGCGTCGCCGGTGACGTTGCAGGTGGTGCGGCACATGTCCAGCAGGCGGTCGACGCCCAGGATGGCGGCGATGCCCTCCAGCGGCACGCCCACGCTCTGCAGCACGATCACCAGCATGATGACGCCCGCGCCCGGCACGCCGGCGGTGCCGATGGACGCCAGCGTGGCGGTGCCGACGATGGCGAGCTGGTCGCCCAGGCCCAGGTTCATGCTGTAGAGCTGGGCGATGAAGACGGCGGCGACGCCCTGGTAGAGGGCCGTGCCGTCCATGTTGATGGTGGCCCCCAGGGGCAGCACGAAGCTGGAGACCTCGTCGTTGACGCCCAGCCGCTTTTCGACGCACTCCATCGTGACCGGCAGCGTGGCGCTGCTGCTCGCGCTGCTGAAGGCCAGGAGCTGCGCGGGGGCGATGGCCCGGTAGAACCGGCCCGGCCCCACGCCGGTGAAGACCTTGAGCACCACCGGATACACGGCGAAGACCATGAGCGCCAGCCCGCCCACGACGCACAGGCTGTAGACCGCGAGCGCGCCGAGGACTTCCAGGCCCAGGTCGGCCACCACCTTCACGATGAGCGCAAAGACGGCGATGGGGGCGGTGAGCATGAGGAGCTCGACGAGCTTGATGACCGCCTTGGTCATGCCGTCGCAAAAGTCGACGACGGGCTTGGCCTCCGATGGCAGGATCAGGCTCAGGCCGATGCCGATGAGCAGCGCGAGGAACACGATCTGCAGCATGTTCCCCTCGGCGATGGCGGCGAAGGGATTGGCGGCGATGAGGTCGACGATGCGGTCCCAGGCGTTGAGGCCCTCGGCGGCGGTGGCGCGATCGACGCCGCCCTGGGCTTGGGCGCTGTAGTCGGCTAGCAGGCGGTCGCGTGTTTCCTGGGGCACGAACGAGCCCGGGCGCGCGACGTTGGCGATGATCAGGCCCAGCGAGATCGCCACGGCGGTGGTGGCGAGGTAGATGCCGATGGTCTTGCCGCCGATGCGGCTGAGCTTGGTCAGGTTGTTCAGCGTGCTGACGCCCACGATGAGGCTGAACAGCACGATGGGCACGGCGATGAAGCGCAGGCTGCGCATGAAGAGGTCGCCGACGAAGAGGTTGAAGTTGCGGACGAATCGGGACGCGTGGGCGAGGAAGTTGGCGTCCTGGTTGGCCGGCGTGACGCCGTCGTCCAGCAGGGCGCTGGCGTCCTTGGCCAGGAAGGCCGGCACGTCGTCGACGCCCATGGCGTTCCAGGTGCCGGTGGTCCACGCCAGGTTGATGATCAGGCCCACCACGATGCCGGCGACCAGGCCGATGATGATCTGCCAGTGCAGGGCGAGGCCCCTGCGGCGCGGGGTGGCTTTGGACGAATCGGCCATGGAAACCTCCTGCGAATGCCTTCTCGGGGTGGTCGCGGGTCGGATGGTGAATCCGCCAACCCTATGCGGCCCGCGTTCAGAAACTGTTATCCCCCGCCATACGATGGTGCGTGGCGAGGAACCAGCAAGTCAGCAGCCGGCGGTACCGGCACTACATCCAGCGTGAACGCGAGCGGCGGGAGGAGGCGAACCAGCCCACCGACGATCCGCTGGCCAAGAAGGGCAAGCGCACGCGCGGCTTCGGCACGCTCGCGCGCGAGTTCTGGGGCCTGCTCCGCGGCCACCGCCGCATGGTCGTCGCCTCGCTCGTCACGCTGACGATCGCGACAGGCCTGGGGCTGCTGCTGCCGCTCTCGACCAAGATCGCGCTCGACTTCATCCTGAGCACCGAACCGGGCCTGATGGGGCTTGCCGAGACGCTGCCAGAACCCCAGCGCGAGCGGGCGCTCAAGCACCTCGGTACGCTCGACGAGGACGGCCTGACGTCCCTGCGGTGGCGGGCGCTGATGGTGCTGTGCGGCGCGATGATGCTCGTGGCGGTGCTGGGCGTGGCCTTCGGCATCTGGGGCCGCTGGCAGATGACCCGCATGACCAAGCGCGTCCAGGCGATGCTGCGACGCCGCGTGTTCGAGCACGCGGCACGGCTGCCGCTCCATCGCGTGCAGGCCATGCGCTCGGGCGGCGTCTCGAGCATCTTGCGCGAGGACGCGGGCGCCGCGGCCGAGCTCTTGTTCGGCATGATCTACAACCCCTGGCGCGCCGCCGTCACGCTCCTGGGTGCGCTCATCGCGATGGCGGTGGTCGACTGGCGGATGCTCGTGGGCGCCATCTTTCTGCTGCCGGTGGTGTGGATAACGCATCGAGCCTGGATCGGGCGCATCAGACCCATCTACCGCGACGTGCGCAAGACGCGCAGCGAGATCGATGCGCACGCCACCGAGGCGTTCGGCGGCGCCCGCGTCGTCCGAGGTTTCCACCGCGAGCAGCAGGAGGCCTCGCGCTTCACCGGCGGCGTGCACCTGATGGCTCGACAAGAGCTTCGGGCGTGGTGGTGGAGCCGGAGCGTCGAGCTCGTCTGGTCGGTCATGATCCCCGCGGCGTCGGCGGGCGTCTTGCTCTACGGCGGGGCGGCCGTGCTGGGCGGCACGATGACCATCGGCGACGTCATGATGTTCTCGGTGTACCTGCTCTATCTCCTTGGGCCCATCGAGGCCCTGGCGGCCAGCGCGACGCAGATCCAGAACGCGCTGTCTGGTCTTGATCGATCCTTGGACCTTCTCGAAGAACCGCTCGAGTTCGCCGACACGCGGGGTGAGGCGACCAGCATGCCCGCGGCCGTGCACGGCCGGATCGCGCTCGAGGGCGTGTGGTTCGCGTATCCGAAGAGCAAGAAGAAGTCCGACGAAAATATTGAGCCCGAGTACGTCCTCAGGGACATCAACCTCGACGTGCCGGCGGGTTCGACCGTTGCGCTCGTTGGGCGCAGCGGCAGCGGCAAGACGACGCTGTGCAATCTCGTCGCGCGGTTCTACGACCCGAGCAAGGGCCGCGTGCTGCTCGACGGCGTCGACCTCCGCGAGATCGACGTCGATCGGTACCGGGCGCTCTTGGGCGTGGTCGAGCAGGACGTCTTCCTCTTCGACGGCAGCATCTACGACAACATCGCCTACGCCCGGCGGTGGGCGACCGAGGACCAAGTGCGCGAGGCCGCGCGCATCGCGAGCGCCGACGAGTTCATCGAGGAGCTGAGCGAGGGCTACCAGACCATCGTGGGCGAGCGCGGCGTGCGGCTCAGCGGCGGGCAGAAGCAACGCATCGCCATCGCGCGAGCCGTGCTGGCCGATCCGAAGGTCCTGATCCTCGACGAAGCGACGAGCAACCTCGACACGCACAGCGAGCGGCTCATCCAGCGTGCCCTGCGGCAGCTCACGAGCGAACGCACGACCTTCGTCATCGCCCACCGCCTGAGCACCATCCGCCACGCCGACGCCATCGTCGTGCTGCACAAGGGCCAGATCACCGAGGTCGGCACGCACGAGGAGCTGCTCGCGCGGGGCGGGGCGTATGCGGGTCTCGTGCAGGCCCAGGTCGAGGACCTCGAAGAAGATCTCGAGGACAACCAGCGTCTGGCCGAGCAGTCGTAAGGATCAAGCTCGTTCTAGAACAGGTGCTCGCCGTCCATCGCGGCCGCCCGTCGGATCCACTCGGTCCACTGCGCTTCATCGATCGGTTCGCCCTCGAAGACGTGGGCGTACCGAACGTCCTGGTGCTTCGAGCCAACCGGTGGCTGCGGCTGAAGGTGGGCCCCCATCAGGAACGACACCTTCACGTACTTCGTGCAGCAGTTGATGCCCATGAACCAGCCGCGATCCTCGACGCCATAGAACGGCGTGTTCCAGCGAACGGCCTTGCGAACGTCGGGCACGACGTGCTCGACGAGCGCATCCAGTTGCTCGCCGATCGACCGCTTCCATCCTGGCATCGCGGCGATGTACGCCTGCACCGGCGCATCACCATCGGCCTTGGGAATCTGCGGGTTGCCGCCCGTGAGCAGCTTCGGGGCGGGCTCCGACGCTGATCGTCGCTTCTTGGCCATGAGAAAGGCTAGGTCAGACGGGCGGTCGTATTCGTTGCCGGTGTAGGCGTGAGCGGCGGACTGAGAGATAGGCGTGGGTGCGAGCTAGTCATGTTGTGTACGCAAAAGCGGCTGGAGCCTGCGATAGATCACCCATACGAGCGCAGCCAAGACGAGCAGGTGGAGCAACGCGATGATGCAAAGCACGCCGGGTACTCCGAGCAATGATTCGGCGTACTCGTCTCGGATGTCAGCGTCCCAGATCGGTTGGCCCATCCGCCAGAAGAACCGTACAACGAGGATAATGGCGATTAAGCGGAGCACGCACACAGCCGCGTCCCACGAGCGAGCGGTGGCTGCAAACTTGATTGCGTCAACAACCTTCCGCACGTGACGCGACCCCCGAGCGAGTTGATCCTGCCTACCCCGCCGCCCCCGCCGCCATGTCCTCGTCCAGGTTGTGGTACACCTTCTGCACGTCGTCGTTGTCTTCGATGGCGTCGATGAGGTTCATCAGCTTCTGGGCCTCTTCCTCGGTCGGCTTGGCGATGACGTTTGGGATCTTGTCGATGCCGCCCTCGCTGACCTCGATGTCGGCCTGCTCGAGCGCCTGCCGGACGGCGTGGTAGTCGGTACGCTCGGTGGTGATGACCCAGTAGCCCTCTTCATCCCCATCGGCTTCTGGGGCCTCGATGTCCTCGGCCCCGGCCTCGAGCGCGACATCCATGAGCTGCTCTTCGTTCGTCTTCGACGCTTCGATGTAGATGCGGCCCTTGGTCTCGAACATGAACGCGACGCTGCCGGCGTTGCCCATCGTGCCCCCGCCCTTGCTGAAGACGTAGCGCAGGTCGTTCACGGTCCGCGTGCGGTTGTCGGTCAGGGTGTCGACGATGATCGCCACGCCGCCGGGGCCGTAGCCCTCGTAGACGATCTCCTCGAAGCCCGCACCGTCGGCGGCGCCGCTGCCCTTGTCGACGGCCCGCTGGATCGTGTCCTTGGGCATGTTGGCGTAGCGGGCCTCGTCGATGGCGTAGCGCAGCGCCAAGTTCGTGTCGGGGTCGCCCCCGCCCGCGCGGGCCGCGGCCATGATGGCCTTGGAGCACTTGCTCCAGATCTTGCCCTTCTTCTTGTCCTGCCGCTCCTTGCGGTGACGGATGTTCGCCCACTTGCTGTGTCCGGCCACGTGCGTCTCCCCGGCCCAGTGCCGATCAAATGACGATGTTCTGCGGCCGATGCGAGACCCGGCCCGTGCGTGCGGTCGATTGTAGTGTCGCTCAGACGCGGGCCACGCGGCCGGCGGCGGCCTCGAGGCGCAGGTAGAGATCCCTGGCCTCGCCCGTCGAGCAGCACCGGGCCAACAGGTCGGCGGCGTCGGCCGTGCTCGTCTCGGCGGGCACGACGCCGCGCTCCACGATCACGCCCAGCAACCGGCCGTCCACCGGCACGCGGTGCTCGCCAAAGGCGAGCAGTAGTACGCGATCGATCGCGAATGCCGGCAGTGCCTCGATGCCCTCGAGGTAGGGCCCGCCCTCGTGGGCACCGGCGCGGGCCACGCGGTCGATGCTGACGGCGTCCTCGCGATCGAACACGGCGTTGAGCGTGTCGAGGATCGCACGGGCCCGCCTCATTGCGTGCTCGTCGGTCATGCCCACCGTGTCCTCGACCTCTTCCTCCAGCGCGACGCGGACCTCGTTGAGGTCGACGAACTGGTCGGCCAGCCGGCGGGCCGCGCTGACGGCCGCGGGCACGCCCGCCTCCCACGCCAGCAGCGAGAACACGAGCTCGGCCGTCGCCATGTCGGTCGAGCCGGGCAGCAGCGCGGCGGCATCGGGCGAGGGCGGCAAGGGCACGCCCCCCAGCCACGATTCCAGCACACGCTGCGTCTCGGCGACGGGGTGGTTCATGGCTGCGGGTCCGTCGAATCGGGCGCGTTTGCGGACTGGTCGCTGTCGGCTTCTTCGCCGTCACCCTTCTCGTCGAGCTCCTCGCGCACCTTGGCCAGCGTCGAGAGCACCTCTGCCTGCTTCTTCAGACTCGAGTCCTCGACGAAGCGGAACTCGGGCATGGTGCGCGTGCGGATGAGCTCGGCGACTTCGCGCCTGATATGCCGTGCGGCGCTCTGCAGGCCGTGGACGGTGAGCTTCTGGTGCTCGACGGGCAGCACGCTGATGCCGATGGTCGCCTGCTTGCTGTCGGGCGTGACGTCGACCCTCGTGACCGTGATGAGGCCACGGACGCGCGGGTCTTGCAGGCCCCGGGCGAGCACCTGCTGCACGCCCTTCTCGAGCGAGGATGCCAGGCGGTCGGTCTTGGTGCTCATGCCGTCTCGCTCCCTTCGGCCGCGTCGGAGTGGCTGAAGTGCTCGAGCATCTCCTGCCCCAATGCCTCTGCATCCGGCCCGGACTCATCCAGCCCGGGCGGCGCATCTTCCTCACGCGTCGGGACCACGATCTCGCGTCGTACGCTGCCGATCTGCCCGTCGCGGAGTTCCTTGAGGCGGTTCCACGCCTTGTCGAGCAGCTCGTGGGCGCGAGGTCCGTCGGTGGCGACGAGCGCAGCGCCCATCATGGCAACCGTCGGGTTGTCGTGGGCCCCGACCTCAGCCACGCTGATGCGCAGCTCGCGGCTCAGCTTGTCGCGCACCGACCGTACCACGGCCCGCTTGTCCTTCAGGGACTCCGCGCCGGGCACGAACAGCTCGAACTGGAGGACACCGATGACCATGAGCTAGAGGCAGGAAGGCACGGAGGCACGCAGGCACGAAGGAGAGAACGCATCGACCTTGCGCTCTGCCCTTCGTGCCTCCGTCCCTTCGTCCCTTCGTGCCTTCCCCATCACAGCGTCCGCTTCACCTCGACCTGCTTGTAGCACTCGAGGATGTCGCCCTCCTTGATGTCGTCGTAGCCGTCGATCTTCATGCCGCACTCCATGTTCGCGCGAACTTCCTTCGCGTCGTCCTTGAAGCGCTTGAGCTGGCTCAGCTTGCGATCGTTCTCGATGACGATGTCGCCGCGGGTGACGCGGATGAGCGCGTCGCGCTGCACCACGCCGTCGGTGACGTAGCAGCCGGCGATCGTGCCGACCTTCGACACCTTGAACACCGCACGCACCTCGGCGTGGCCCAGGACCTCCTGGCGCAGCTCGGGGTCGAGCATGCCCTCGGCGGCCATTTGCATGTCCTCGGTGATGTGGTAGATGACGTCGTACGTGCGGATCTGCACGCCCTTGCCGTCGGCCAGCTTGCGGGCCTTGCCCGAGGGGATGACGTTGAACCCGACGATGACGGCCTTGGACGCCTCGGCCAGCAGCACGTCGCTCTCGGTCACGCCGCCCACGGCCGCGTGGATGACGCGGACCTTGATCTCCTCGGTCGAGACCTTCTCGATCTCGCTCTTGAGCACATCGACCGAGCCCTGCACGTCGGCCTTGAGAACGACCAGGATCTCCTTCAGCTCGGCCTCGGCCATCTGGCTGAACATGCGGTCGAGCGTCATTGCCGGCTGGGCGAGCTGCTCCTCGCGCTCGCGAGCGCGGCGCTGCTCGGCGGCGTTCTGGGCGTCCTTCAGGCTGCTGGCCACGAAGAACTTGTCGCCCGCGTCGGGCAACTCGTCGATGCCGGTGACCTGTAGCGGCATGGGCGGGTGGGCCTCGCGGATGCGTTGGCCCTTGTCGTCGGTCATGTCGCGGACGCGGCCGAACGCGCGGCCTGCGACGATGAAGTCGCCGACGTTGAGCGCGCCCTCTTGCAGCAGCACGTTCATGACGGCGCCGCGGCCGGGCTCCATCTGGCTCTCGATGACCGTGCCGCGGGCGTTGCCGCCGAAGTCGCTCTTGAGCTCCAGGAGCTGGGCCTGGAAGTCGAGCGTCTCGAGCAATTCCTGGATGCCCTGGCCCGTGTGGGCGCTGGTGCGGATGACCTCGACGTCGCCGCCCCAGTCGACGGGGTTCAGCTCGTGCTGGGCGAGCTGGCCCAGGATCTCCTGGATCTTCGCATCGGTTGCCTGCGGGCGGTCGATCTTGTTGAGCGCCACGACGATCGGCACGCCGGCCGCCTTGGCGTGGTTGATCGACTCGATGGTCTGGGGCATCACGCCGTCGTCGGCCGCCACCACCAGCACCACGATGTCGGTTACGTTGGCGCCGCGCGAGCGCATGGACGTAAACGCCTCGTGGCCCGGCGTATCGATGAAGACGACCTGCTTCTCTTCGCGGTCGGTGTCGTCGCCCACGTGCACGGGCACGCGGAAGGCGCTGGTAGCCTGCGTGATGCCGCCGGCCTCGCCCGCGGCCACGTTCGCGTCGCGGATCTTGTCCAGCAGGCTCGTCTTGCCGTGGTCGACGTGGCCCAGGATGGTGACGATGGGGCCACGCGACCGCTCATCAACGGTCGTCCGCTCCTCGAACTGGGCGGCAACGGCTTCCTCGGCGCTCTTGGCGGCGGTGACTTCGAGCTCGATGTCGAAGTCCATCATGATTTCCTGGGCCTTCTCGACCTCGATGCCGCTGTTGATCTGGGCCATGATGCCCTGCATGAACAGCTTCTTGACGATCTCGGCGCCCTTCACGCCGGTCGCGGCCGACAGGTCCTTGATCGTGAACGGCGCGGTGATCTTGACCGTGCCGCCCTGCTGGGCCGGGCTCTGCTGGCGGGCCTGCTGGCCCGCGCCGCGCGCCAGGTCCTGGCGGCGCTTGCGCAGGTAGCCGCCGGCCTGCTGCAGCTTGGCCTCACGCTCGATGAGGTCCTGCTCGCGCCACATGCCGCTGCCGCCCTGCTGGGGCTCGTTGCGTCCGCGACGCCGCGAGCTGGGCCCGCCGCGCCGACCGCCGCCGCCGTCCATCGGGGGCATCGGGCCGCCAGGGCCACCCGGCCCGCCGAATCCGCCGCCACCGCCACCACGCGGGCCACCGCGGCCGCGCGGCCGGGTGTCGACCTGCTCGGGGGCTTCGACGCGCACGATCTTCGGGCCGCTGAGCTTCACCGGCGTCTTCTCGTGCTGGTCGATCATCGGGCCGGCGGGCTTGACGACCGTCGGCCGCGTCGGCACGTTCTGCGGCGCGGGCTTGGGCGGAGACTTGGGCGCCTCCGCGGCGGCCTGCTGGCCGTTGCCCGATGCGTCGTCGTCCGCGTCGCCGGTTGCCGGTGCTTCGTCGGCGGCGGGGGCCTCCGTCGCGGCGGGCTTCGCCGGCTCGACGGGCGCTTCGGCCGCCTTGGCCGGAGCCTCGGGCTTGGGTGCCTCGACCGGGGGCTCTTCCTTGACGCTCGCGTCGTTGCCGTCGTCTGCCGAGGGCGCGGCGGGCGTGGCCCGGCTGGCACGCTTGGGCGGCTCGGCGACGGCCGTGCCCGTGGTGCTCTCGGTCTCGTCCGGCTTGCTGGCCTTGCTTGCCTTGCCGATCTTCTTGGCGGCGGCCTTGCGGGCGCGGGGCTTGGCGCGGACCTTCTCCAGGTCGACGCGCTCGGACGTCTCTACCGCGGTCGCCGAGGGCGCAGCCTCACCCGCGAACCACTCGCGGATCGTTGCCTCGAGCCCGACCGACACGGTGGACATGTGGTTCTTGATGTTCGACTCGGGAATGCCTTCGTCGCGGCACTTCTGCACCACGGCCTTCGAGGCAACCCCGAGCTCCTTCGCGATCTCGAACACACGCTTTGCCAAACGTCACTCCATGCGCCCGAGCCCCGCCAAACACACCGGCAAGGCCCCGCGGACGCGCTGCACCACTGGATCAGCCGCCGAGGATCTCCGCGGCCCGGCTGTCGCCGTTGCTGTCGTTCCCCTCGCCCTCGGCTTGCGTCGAGTCGCCGCTGCCGGCAGACTCGCTCGCATCCTCGGACGAGGCCTGTTCACCACCACTATCCGATGCGCCGCCCGCGTCGCCTTCCGTTGCGTCGCTTGTGGCACCACCACCCGATCCACCGAGGATCGCGGCCGCCGCGCTGTCGGCGTCGGGCGCGCCCTCGGGGCCCAGCAGGTCCTCGCCCGCGGCGATCCGGGCCTGCTCTTCCTGGCGGCGCTTCTCGGCCTCTTCCTTCTCGCGGGCCTGCTCCTCGGCCACGATCTTCGCACGGTCGCTGGCCAGCTCGACGGCCTTGGCGGCCACCTCCGGGCTCAGCTCAAGCTCGGTCGCCAGCATCTCGGCGCCGATCTCCTCGACGTCGAACACGCTGATCATGCCCAGCGCCGCCAGGCGGTCGACCATCTGCTCGTCGATCTCGTCGACCTGCTGGAGCGTGGTCGACATGATCTCCAGGTTCTTGGTGAACTCCTCGGGCGTGAGGATGTCCACGTCCCAGCCGGTGAGCTTGGCCGCCAGGCGCACGTTCTGCCCGCGCTTGCCGATGGCCAGGCTGAGCTGGTCCTCGCGCACCACGACGGTCGCGCGGCCGAGCTCGAAGCACAGGCTGATCTCGGCGACCTCGGCGGGCTTGAGCGCGTTCTGGATGAGGATCTGGCTGCTCTCGTTCCAGCGGACGATGTCGATCTTCTCGCCGTTGAGCTCGTCGACGATGTTCTTGATGCGGCTGCCGCGCACGCCCACGCAGGCGCCCACGGCGTCGACGCGACTGTCGATGCTGCTCACGGCGATCTTGGTGCGCTGGCCCGGCTCGCGCGCCATCGCCTTCACCTCGATGATGCGCTCGGCAACTTCGGGTACCTCGACCTCGAAGAGCCGCTTGATGAAGTCGGTATGGCCTCGGCTGAGCACGACTCGCGTGGCCGAGCCGTCACGCTTCACGTCCAGGATCATCGCGCGGACGCGGTCGCCCGGGCTGAACTGCTCGCCAGGAATCTGCTCCTGGCGCGGCATCTCGCCCTCGCCGGCGTCGAGCGAGACGACCAGGCGCCCGCCGCGCTCGTAGCGCTGCGCGGTGCCGGTGACGATCTGCCCCACGCGGGTGTGGTAGCGGTCATACAAGCTCGTCTGCTCGTCCTCGCGGAACTTCTGGATCATGACCTGCTTGAAGGTCTGGGCGGCGATGCGGCCCAGGTCCTGCGGATTGAGCTCGACCGGCTCGCCGTGACGCGTCAAGGCGATCTCGCCGCTGAGCTGGTCGACCGAGCAGGCAAACTCTTCGAGATCGAGCGAGCCGAAGTGCTTGCGCGCCGCGCTCACCATGGCTTGCTCGAGGTCGGCAACCAGCACCGAACGCTCGACCTTGCGGTCGCGTGCGATCGAATCCAAGATCCTGAGCATTTCGGGGCCGTTCAACGTCCGCTTCCTCCGACGCCGCGAGGGGCGTCCTTGTCCGTGCTGTCAGCTTGTCGAGACCAATCCAACCAAACCATTCGGGCAGCGCTGTTCGCTCTGCCAACAACAACCCGGGCCACGAGCCGCTGAACGCGCCCATGACCCGGCCACAAGCCGCACGACGAGGGGCCATCCCGATCGTCGCTGGCGTGCAGATTGTGCCGAAACCTCACATCATCGGCAGCAACCCTTCCAGGCCCGGGCCATGCCATTACCCGTTCCGACACCAACAACGGGCGTGGGCGGGGGTCCGACATGAGTCCCGGCGTGGCTCATAGCAGCACGATGGTAGCGATCGGGGCCCGCGAGAGTCAACCAGAGCCGGCGGGCTTCGCACGATCCAAACTTGCGGCGTCCGGGGTCGAGGTGGCCTACACCCGGTCGGTCTGCGTCGTGGCTCGGACGACTCGGAGGGCCCGCTTGTTGCGGTGCTGGCCGATGTGGGCCAGGAAGGTCCGCTCGCCCTCGACGGCCAGCACCATGGGCCGGGTGGCGGGGGTCTCGGTCATGATCAGATCCCCGGCGGACATGGTCGCGAGGTCGCGCAGGCTGATGGTGGTGCGGGCCAGCACGCCGGCCACCGACACGCTGGCGCCCGCGAGCGTGCCGCTGACGGCCCGCTCCATGCTGGCGTACTTGGCCGACTGACTCGACGAGAACCAGTTCTGGGCGCTCACGGCCGTGATCACCGGCTCGATGACGTTGTAGGGGATGCACAGGCTCATGGTGCCGGCCCGGTTGGACATCTTGATCTCGAAGCCCACGACCACCACGACCTCGTTGGGCGGCACGATCTGGACGAGCTGCGGGTTGCTCTCGGTGGCCTTGATCTCGAAGGTCATCTCCTTCACGCCCGCCCAGGCCTCGCTCAGGGCGCCCAGGCCGCGGTTGGTCACGTTGCTGATGAGCCGGCTCTCGATGAGGGTCATGGGCCGCTGAGGGATGAAGAGGTCCTGGCTGGTGCCGCCCAGCAGGCGATCGATGATCGGGTAGATGATGAGCGGGCTCAGCTCCATGCAGATCTGGCCCTCGAGGATGCTGCTCTCGATGAGGTTGAAGCTCGTGGGGTTGGGCAGGGCGCTGATGAACTCGCCGTACGTCATTTGTTCGCACGTGGCGAGCTTGACCTCGACGATGGTTCGTAGAAAGCCCGATAACGACGCACCGAAGTTCCGCGCGAACTGCTCGTGCAGCGTCTGCAGGGCCCGCATCTGGTCCTTGCTGACGCGCTCGGGGCGCTTGAAGTCGTACGTGCGGACCTCGATCTCGTCGAAGTCGCGGAGGTGCCGGCTGAAGATCTGGGCCCGTGGCGGCTCCTGCTCGACCGCGTCGGAGTTCACCGCGGCAAGCAGGGCATCGACCTCGTTCTGGTCCAGCACGTCCATGGGGGCTCTCAAGCGAGGTCGAATGACAGAACTGGGGCGGCACCGGCCCCGTTGATCAAGCGGCGATCGGTCAGGGATCGGTCCCGCGGCGGGCGAGGCTTGAGGAACGAGCCGCAAGCGGCGGGCCAGAATCGCCGGTGGCATCCGGGAACACGCCCGCGCGGTGGCGGATTACACTGGGCACGCTCCAAAGACCCCGTCCCACGGCCCGCACGGCCCCGGAGAGCTCGAATGCGGCACGCGACCATCTTGGGCCTCATCGCCCTGCTTTTCGGACTCCTTTCGCCCGCGGCGGCCGCCCAGCCCGTTGGCTTCGGCGGCGATGTTGCCGTGTCGGCGACCGCGTGGTGGTCTCCCCGGCAGGCCGATGAAGGCCCGCTCGTGGCGTTCGTGGCCGTCACGCTCGACCACCCACCGGCCCTGCACAGCTGGCCCAGCGCCGACCAGGACGTGCTGCCCGAGGACGTCGCGTCCTTTGCCATCCGAACCGAAGCGACGCTCCAGCCCAGCCCGGGCGTGCTGGGCACGGGCGAGATCCAGTGGCCCAACCCCAAGCCCTACCCGGTGCCCGACCCGAGCGGCATGGGCGATCCGATCGAGGTGCCCGTCTACTCGGGCCGGGCGGTCGCGTTCATTCCGGTGCTGATCGATCGCGAGGCAGCCGGCCAGGCCCGCACGCTCGACCTCGCCGTGAGCTACCAGGCCTGCGACGACACGGTGTGCTACCCGCCCGAGAACGTGGACGTCTCTGCGAGCCTGGCGGCCTTCGGCTCGGGTGAAGTTCCGGCCGAAGCCGCAAGCCTCGAGCCACAGACCATCGATGCGGCCATCGGCCTTGCCGTCGCGGGCAGCAGCGCGCCCGGGGCCGAAGAGCCGGCCGCCGCCGATGAAGATCCCACAACCGAACCCGCGGCTCCCGCCCAGGCCGGCGCTGCCGACACGCGCAACAAGTTCCTCGGATTCATTCCCGTACCCAGCCCCGATTCGGCCGGCGGCATCGCCGTCGTCGTACTGCTGGGCCTGGTGGGCGGCTTCGTGCTGAACCTGACCCCGTGCGTGCTGCCGGTGATCCCCATCAAGGTGATGACGCTGTCGCAGCACGCGGGCTCGCCCGGCAAGACGCTGGTCCTGGGCATCTGGATGGCGCTTGGCGTCATCGGCTTCTGGATCGCGCTTGGCATCCCGGCCGCGCTGCTGGGCAAGGCCGTGGGCGCTATCTTCGGCATCTGGTGGTTCACGTTCGCCGTGGGCGTCATCATCGCCATCATGTCGATCGGCCTGATGGGCCTGTTCACGGTCCAGCTGCCACAATCCGTGTACAAGGTAAATCCCAAGGCCGATTCGCCCTGGGGCTCGTTCGTATTCGGCGTCATGACCGGCGTACTGGGCCTGCCGTGCTTCGGCCTGGTCGCGGGCGCGTTGCTGGCGAGCTCGACGGTCATCCCGCCGGTCGTCACGATGCTGATCTTCGGCGCTCTGGGCGTGGGCATGGCGTTGCCGTACCTGATCTTGTCGCTGAACCCCAAGTGGGTCGAGGTGCTTCCGCGCACGGGGCCGGCCAGCGAGCTCGTCAAGCAGGTCATGGGGCTGCTGCTGCTGGGCGCGGCGGCGTACTTCGTCGCGTCGGGCCTGCAGGCGCTCATCCTCGACATGCCGTGGATCGGACGCCAGCTGCACTGGTGGGCCGCGGCGGTGTTTGTCGCGATCGGCTGCCTGTGGCTCGCCGTTCGCACCATGCAGATCACCAAGAGCGTGCCGAAGCGAGGCATCTTCGGCGTGCTTGGGCTCGCGCTCGCCGCTGGTGCGGTGCTGTTCGCATACGACGTGACCGACAGCGCGAAGGCCGACTACCTCGAGCGTGAGGCGCGCATCGCCGAGGCAGCGGGCGACGGCGACGGCGTCATCCTGACGAGCACGTGGGTCGACTACTCGCCCCAGCTCATGGCCCGAGCGCGCGAAGAAGGTTACGTGATCGTCGTCAAGTTCACGGCCGACTGGTGCCTGACCTGTCGCGCGCTCGAGAGCGGCGTGCTGGGCGTCGATCCGGTCCTGTCACGCCTGCGAGAAGACGACGTCGTCATGGTGAAGGCCGACCTGACCAGCAGCGGCTTGCCGGCCTGGGACTTGATGAACGAGCTGAACCAGAATGCCCCGCCGGTGCTGGCCGTCTACGGCCCGGGCATCCCCGATGACTCGCCCTGGGTCGCCAACAACTACACCAGTCGCACGGTCCTGGACGCCATCGCCCTCGGCAAGGGTGCGTCGAGCACGGGCGAGATCGCGCAAGCGAAGTGATCCTCGCGGGCGCTCCGGCGTCTGCTTCGATGGAGGGCAGGACGTACGAAGCCCCGCACCGGCGTCAGCCGATGCGGGGCGGGTCCGTTCTTGGGCTTCGATGCCGCTTCGTCAGGAGCAGCCGACGACGAAGCGTGATTGGAACAGGATGAAGTCGAACATCGTGAGCACGCCGTCGCGATCGAAATCGGCGGCCAGGTCGCCATCAGTGAAGGCCGACTGAAAGCCCACGAAGTCGAAGATGGTCAGCCTACCGTCCTTGTCGAAGTCAACCCCGCAGATGGGGGCAACGCCACCACCCTGGATGACCAGCGAGAAGTGGGCGTCCATGCCCGGCGTCGAGAGATCCGAGTCTTCGTTGATTTCTTGCGCGACCACTTCGACGGTCCACACGCCCGCGTCGGCTCGCTCGATGAACACGTTCTCGATGGTGTCGACCTGGTTGCGGTCGCCGCCCGGCATTGAGTACAGCCCGTCGTGCAGGCCGACGTTGCCGTGGTAGACCGTGCCGTCGGGCGCGGTTACGCGGAGGTCGAGATCGTTGATGCGATGGACAGTCGACGCCGGGTTGCCCGCCGGATCGAGGTAGGCCATGGTCACGCGGAGAGGTGCCCCCTGCGGCGGCATGCCCACCGCGAACTCGGCGCGGTCGCCCCGTCGCAGCAGCGTCCAGGATTGATCGACCACGAAGAGAGAATCGCGTGCGTCGTACAGGCTCGAGACGCTCGGAGGGCCCCAGCCCTGCTCGTCTCGCGCGATGTCGTCGCTGATGGGCCAGGGCCGGGCCGTGTTGACCATGAGCGCTCGGGCGGTCGTGGCGCTGGGCCTGCTCGTAAACACGTCGCCGGCGGCATCGACGGCGTTGCCGAAGATGCCCTCGCTCCAGAGCTGGTAGAGGATCCCGAAGTGGCCCGCGACGATGGGCGTCGATGCGCTGGTGCCGTTGAAGACGGTGTACTCTCGCGGGCCGGCGCTGCTGGTGGTCTCGATGCGGTCGTAGAAGTGTGAGAAGTCGGGCTTGATGCGCCCATCGGCGGCGGGTCCGGTGCTGGCTGCCCAGTGGTAGTCGTCCACGCGGGTCAGCGTGCTCTCGTGGTTGATGCCCCCGACCGACACGATGTTCTTGGCCCACGCCTGCGGGCGCGAACGCCGGTCGCCCGAGTTCGACTGGCTCTGGGTGATGAGGATGTCGTTGTGGAACGCGATGTCGTCCATCTGGGCCGAGATCGTCGTGTAGTTCGTCGAGCGCGGGTCGCCCCAGCTGTTGGTCTGGAACACGGCGCGGTAGGGACCCTCGGGGTCGATCAGCTCGGCCGTGTGCTCGTAGCGCCCCGGCCCGGCTCCAAGGAAGCCAAGCTCCGGGTAGCTGGCGAAGATGCCCTGGCCTTCGGGCAGCATGCCGGCGTACCGCTCGTCGGCGTAGCCGTCGCCAAACACGATGCCGTAGACCGCAGTGCCGTGTGCGGTCACGGGCCCATTGGCGGTATGGATGATGGGGGGCCTGGCCTGGAAGTCCAGGTGGCTGGTGCGCAGGCCGCCGTCGAGTACCTCGCCACGAACGCCCTGGCCCGAGAAGCCCAGACCATGCAAGCGATCGCCGCCGCTGAACAGGCGAACGATGTCCATGTCGGTCTCGGGCGCGCCCTTCGCATCGATGAACAGAACTTCGGGGCGGTGCGCGACGGCGGCGAGCTCATCGAGGGTCATCGTCGCCTCGATGCGGTAGCCCTGCGGCTCAAAACCATGCACGACGCCGCCGAGCTCGGCGATGGCGTCGGCCACGGCGTGCTGGTCGGCCGGACCGCGGCCAAGCATCTGGATGGAGTATCGCGCGGGCGTCGCGTAGCTGCCGCCGATCGTGATGGCCTGGAGCAAGGGCTCGTCGAGCTTGTACGCGGGGTGGAAAGGCCCGACCCAGCGGACGGCGCCCAGCGTGCGCACGCGGGCGGCGGTGGGCGCGTCCATGCGCACGATGTACGCGTTGTGAGGAAGGAAGCGGCCAATGCGGCCGCCGGCTTCGGTGATCGCGGCGCGCGACGCGTCGGTGGCGCGGTCGCGCAGCTGCACGATGTACGCGCCCGGTGTTTCGGCGCGGAGCTCGAGCGGGACGGCGGGAATGACCTCCGCGGGATCGAAGGCGGCGTAGCGGAGCTGGAGGGTCTGGGGATCGTGCCGAGCGTCGATGGCGGGCTGGGCGAAAGCGGATAGACAGGCCAGCGGGAGCGTGGCAGCTAGGCAGGCCGCCCGCCCCCGCAACGCAGATGTTTCTGACAGCATCGGGGGAGTAGTCCTGGTGGGCCTGTGCGTCGGGCCTCCGAGCCATCGGCGCAGGTCAGGTTTTCGTTCGCATCGAAAGCGTCTCTGCGGACGCCGGTCGGCAATCGCACAGAGTAACGAGCCTTTGGCCCAAAACCGTTGAATTTTCCTGCATTCTTTTGGGTAAATAGGTATTCTGGGAGGATTACGCTGAGCGCATCTGCGTAAAGTCCGCCGGTTATCGATACCACCCCGATTGGGGGTGTCAGCACGTGCATCTAGCCGGCCTCGGCATCCCCTGATTCGTGGCCGAGACGGGCCCGGGCGGCGGCGACGGACTCGCGTACGCGAGCGGGGGCCGTGCCGCCAAAGGCCGACCGCTTCTGCAGCGTGGCCTCGATCGTGAGCACGCCGAAGACGTCGTCGTCGATCCGAGGATGGATCGCTCGCAGCTGCTCGAGCGAGAGTTCTTCCAACGGGAGCCCAGCCTGAAGGCCTGCGCGGACGGCCTTGCCGGCGACCTCGTGGGCTTCGCGGAAGGGCACGCCCTTGGCGACGAGGTAGTCGGCCAGTTCGGTGGCGTTGGCGTAGCCGGCGGCGGCGCGGGCGCGGCAACGCTCGAGGTCGAACGAAGTCGTCTCAACGACCATCGCGCCGATGCGCAGGCACATGCTCAGCTCGGCGGCGGCGTCGAAGAGGGCGGCCTTGTCTTCCTGGTTGTCCTTGTTGTACGCCAGCGGCTGGGCCTTCAGGAGGATGAGCATCTGGTTGTGGGCGCTCGCGATGCGGCCGGCCTTGCCGCGGATGAGCTCCAGCGCGTCGGGGTTCTTCTTCTGGGGCATGAGCGACGAGCCGGTGGTGACCTTGTCGCTGAGCTTGACCAGCGCGAACTCGGCGCTGTTGTAGATGATCATGTCCTCGGCCAGGCGCGACAGGTGGATGGCGCAGCCGGCGAAGATGGCGAGGGTCTCGAGCGCGAAGTCGCGGTCGCTGGCGGCATCGAGGCTGTTCGTACTGGGCCGCGCAAAGCCGAGATTGCGCGCGAGGCGGTGGCGATCGATGTCGTAGGCCGTGCCGGCAAGGGCGCCGCAGCCGAGCGGGCACTCGTCGACGCGGTCGAGCGCATCGTGCAGGCGGGCGCTGTCGCGTGCGAGCATGGCCTCGTAGGCGAGCGCCCAGTGGCCGATGGTGACGGGCTGGGCGGGTTGCAGGTGGGTGTACGCGGGCATCGGGTCGGCGGCGTGCTTCTTGGCCAGGTCGATGAGGGCGCGGCGGAGGTCGGTCAGCTCACGCCGGCGGACCTCGATGCACTGGCGCGTCCACAGGCGGAAGTCGGTGGACACCAGGTCGTTTCGGCTGCGGCCGGTGTGCAGCTTCTTGCCAAGGTCGCCGAGACGCTGGACCAGCTCGTGCTCGACCCAGGTGTGCACGTCTTCGAGGCCCGACTCGACGGGCGCGCCCGGCAGCGAAGCGGCGTGCTCGGCGATCTCGCGCAATCCTGCGGTGATGCGCTCGCACTCGTCCTCGGTCAGCACGCCGACGTCGCGGATTTCCTGGGCCCAGGCGCTCGATGCGGCGATGTCCTGCTGCACCATGTGCCAGTCGATGGGCAGCGAGTCGTTGAACCGCTTGAACAACTCGGCCGGCGGCTCGTCGAATCGGCCGCCCCACATCGACGCGGGCTTTGCGGAATCACTCACGGGATGATCCGGGCCGGGGCCTCGGGCTCCTTGACGTCGCGCTGCAGGCGCAGGGCCTCGACGCGTTGGGTGAGCGTCCACAGGCGGATGAACCCGCCCGCGTGCTTTTGGTCGTACAGCGGCGTGTCGCTGAACGAGGCAAGACCCGGGTCGTAGATGGCCGCGTCGCAGCGGCGCTGCTCGACGGTGGCGTGGCCCTTGAAGAGGCGGACCGAGACCTCGCCCGAGAGGCGCGAGGCCATCGACTCGGCCGCGGCGCTGATGGCCTGGCGCAGCGGCGTAAACCACTTGCCCGAGTAGACGAGCTCGCCGAAGGTCGTGGCCATGTGCTCGCGATAGCGGCGGACGTCGCGGTCGAAGGCGAGCTCTTCCAGGCCGCGGAGGGCGTTGACGAGGACAGTTCCGGCGGGGGTCTCGTAGAGCCCGCGGCTCTTGATGCCCACGCAGCGGTTCTCGATGATGTCGACGCGTCCCACGCCGTGGCGGCCCGCGATGTCGTTGAGTTGCTCGATGAGCTCGACCCCGCCGAGCGTGTTGCCGTTGAGCGCGACGGGCCGGCCGTCCTCGAAGGTCAGGCTCACGTGCTCGGGCTGGTCGGGCGCGTCCTCGATGTTCCGCGACATCATCCAGACGTCGGCGGGCGGAGCGTTCCACGGGTCTTCGATGGGGCCGCCCTCGTGGGAGATGTGCCAGAGGTTGCGGTCTCGGCTGAAGATCTTGGTGGCGCTGGCGGTGCTCTTGATGTCGCGGGCGGCGAGGTACTCGAGCAGGTCTTCGCGTGAGTGCAGGTCCCAGATGCGCCAGGGCGCGATGATCTCCATGTGCGGCGCGAGCGCGGCGTAGCCGGCCTCGAAGCGGATCTGGTCGTTGCCCTTGCCCGTGCAGCCGTGGCAGACCGCGTCGGCGCCGACTTCGAGGGCGTACTCGACCTGGGCCTTGGCGATAACGGGGCGCGCCATGGCGGTGCCGAGCTGGTAGGTCGTCTCGTACTGACAGCCCGCGATGAGCGTGGGGAAGACGTAGTCGTCGACGAACTCCTGCTTGAGGTCGGCGACCTTGCAGCTCTCGGCTCCGGTCTTGCGGGCCTTCTCGATGACGCCCTCGAGCTCGTCCTGGCCCTGCCCGACGTCGGCGACGATGCAGTGCACCTCGAAGCCGTAGGTCTCGACCAGCCAGGGCACGATGGCCGAGGTATCGAGGCCGCCGGAATAGGCAAGGACGACCTTGCGCTGGGTCATGGGTTGGCTCCGTTCTCGCGCTGGTTGCCCAGCAGCATGGTCAGCAGTGCGTTCTGGGCGTGCATGCGGTTCTCGGCCTGCTCGTAGACGAGCGAGGATTCGCCGTCGATGACCTCGTCGTCGACCTCGACGCCGCGGAAGGCGGGCAGGCAGTGCATGAACTTCGCTGGCTCGCGGCCCTCGGAGGCTTTGGCCATCGCGGCGGCGGTCACGCGGTAGCGCTGGAAGGCTTCGACGCGTTCGTCGCGCTCGCTCTCGCTGCCCATCGAGACCCAGGTGTCGGTGTAGACCACGTCGTGGCCCTCGATCGCGGCCGGATCGGTGGCGAGTTCGACCGCGCCGCCGGCTGGTTCGGCGCGCTCTCGGGCGAGCGCGAGCACGGCCGGCTGCGGCTCGTAGGCGCTGGGCGCGACGATGGTGACGCGAGCGCCCAGCGCGGCCATGGTGAGCACCAGCGAATTACAGACGTTGTTGCCGTCGCCGATGTAGGCCACGCGGACGCCTTCGACCTTGCCGCAGGCGGCACGGATGGTCATGGCATCGCCCAGGGCCTGGCACGGGTGCTCGTGATCGCTCAGGGCGTTGACGATGGGGACGCGGGAGACGCGGTCCATCTCTTGCAAGACCACGTGGCGGCGCACGCGGGCGACGATGGCGTCGGCGTATCGCTCGAGCGTGCGCGTGAAGTCGACGATCGACTCGCGGTCGCCCAGGGGCGAGGCGGACTGGTCGAGGTAGGTCACGTCGGCGCCCAGTCGCGAGAGGCCGACGTCGAAGCTCGTGCGCGTTCGGAGGGAGGGCTTCTCGAAGACGAGCGCGACGGCCTTGTTCTCGAGCGTGCGCTTTGGCGCGGGCCAGGCAGCGCGCATCTCGTCGGCCAGGTCGATGACGGCGCGGATGGCGTCGGCGTCGAGCTGGGCCGAGGAGAGCAGGCTCTTGGGCATGGCTGCCGGCGCGTCAGCCATTGCCCGCCCCGAGCGAGGCGGGCTTGCCGTCGCGGATGATGGTGCCGCCGGGGGCGCTGGGGTCTCGCCACCAGTCGGCGTCGGCATCTGCCCAGGCGGCGATGCGCACGGGCGCGTGCAGTCGGGCGGCCATGTCGACGGCGGCGCGCACCTTCACGATCATGCCGCCGGCGATGATGCCCGAGTCGATCAAACGCTCGATCTCGGCGCGGTCGAGCTGCTCGATCAGGCCGCCGTCGGCGTCGAGCACGCCGGGCGTGTCGGTGAGCAGGACGAGCTGGCTGGCGCCGAGCGCGACGGCCACCCCCGCGGCGGCGTCGTCGGCGTTGACGTTGAGGGGCTGGCCGTCGTCGTCGGCGCCCACGCACGAGACGACCGGCAGCACGCCAGCGCCCATGAGGGCGATCAGCCCGTCGACGTCGTGGGCGTCCTCGCTGGGTTCGACGATGCCCACGCGGCCCAGGTCGACGCCCTCGACGGGCTCGTGCAGGCGGCAGCGGATGCCGGCGCCGGTAAGGGTGAGTCCGGCACTGGTGACGTCTCGCGAGAGGAGAGCGCCGGTAAGGGCGTGGTTCACGTTGCCGCCCACGGCCGCGACCATCTCGCGCATGGTCTGGTCGTCGGTGACGCGGAGGCCCTGCACGCGCCGTGCCTCGATGCCCAGCCGCTCGAGCCGGTCGTCGATGGCGTTGCCCCCGCCGTGCACGATGACCAGGCGCTCGTGGACGGCGAGCTTGGCAATGGCGTCGATGATGGGCTCGCGGGCGGCGGCCGCGTCGACGCCGCGACCGCCGACCTTGACGACGACTGCGTTCATGCGATCTCCTCTGGCGTCGTGGCGTGGTCGGAGGTCAGGCCGGCTCGTTCGTCAAGGCCCAGGCGGATGTTGACGGCTTGCAGCGCCTGGCCCGAGGCTCCCTTGAGCAAGTTGTCGAGCGAGCAGGCCAGGACGGCGTGATGCGACTCGGCGTCGTACGCAAGCGCGATGTCGGCGTAGTTGGTGCGCTCGACGCCCGCCACGCTCGGCCACTGGCCCTTGGGCAAGAGGCGGACGAAGTGGGCGTCGGCGTAGGCCGACTCGAGGCACGCACGCAGGCTAGCTTCGGTGGTGTCGGGCACGAGGTCGACGTGCACGAGCGCGAGCATGCCGCGGAAGAAGGGCGCGACGCTGGGCGTGAAGAGCACGCGGACGCCGGCGTGGGTCGAGATCTCGGGCTGGTGGCGGTGGGCGAAGACGTTGTAGGGTCCGAGGCTGACCTCGCCGAACACGGTGCGTTGGTTGGGCGCGCGTCCGGCGCCGCTGATGCCGCTGACGGCGTCGATGACGATCGCGTGGCCTTGGGCGAGCAGGCCGCCGGTGATCACGGGCTTGAGCGGCAGCAGGCTGGCGGTGGGGTAGCAGCCGGGGCACGAGAGCAGGTCGGCTTGCTGGATGGCTTCGCGGTTGTGCTCGGGCAGGGCGTAGGCGGCGCTTTCGAGTAGGTCGGGCGCGGGGTGCTCGAAGCCGTAAGCGGCGGGGTAGCTGGCGGCGGGCAGGCGGAACGCGCCAGAGAGGTCGGCGACGACGGGGCACGGGCCGAGCAGGGCGGGCGCGAGGCTGGCGCTGGCCTCGTGCGGCGTGCAGAGGAACGCGACCTGCGGCGAGCAGGCGAGGATGGCGTCGGGCTCGCCCGAGGCGAAGACGGCGTCGGTCCGGCCGCGGAGGTCGGGGAAGACGTCTCCGACGCGCTGGCCGACGCTCTGGCCGCCCGGCGACGCGAAGACGCCCGCGAGCTCGAGCCGCGGGTGGCCCAGCACCAGGCGGATGAGCTCGAGCCCGGTATAGCCGGTCGCGCCGGCGATGGCGACGGGGATGCTCATCGCGCCGGAGTCTCTCGGCGGGCGAAGCGCGGCTGGAGGCGGACGGAGGGGCTCATCGCGCCGTAGCGTATTGGGGCGGGCCGCCCACTGCAAGCGACGCGGCCGCGCCCGCGGGCGGCGATGGCCCGCCAGGAGAGCAGCGCAATGAAGCACTCGGCGAAGTTTCTGGCGATCGTGGACGATGCTCGCAGCCGCATCGAGGAGTGCACCATCCGCGACGTCGAAAACATGCGGGCCGACGGCGAAGCGTTCGAGCTGGTCGACGTGCGTGAAGAGAGCGAGTTTGCGAAGGGTCGGCTGCCCGGCGCCCGGCACATCGGCAAGGGCGTGATCGAGCGTGACGCCGAGGCGAAGCTGCCCGACCCGGACGCGAAGATCGTGCTGTACTGCGGCGGGAGCTACCGATCGGCCCTGGCGGCGGACAACCTGCAGAAGATGGGGTATCGCAACGTCGTCTCGATGGACGGCGGCTACCGGGGCTGGACCGAGGCGGGGCTGCCGACCGAGACGACCTGAGCGAATCTGCTCAGCGGCCGTCGCGGGCGACGCGCGGCTCGTTCAGGGCCGGGGGCGTGGCCTGCCAGACCATGGGGGCGTACGCCCGGGCCTTCGGGGGGCCATCGGGACGCGGACTCGACGAGCAACCACCGAGCACGCAGGCGCCGCCGAGCGCAAGAAGACCGAAGAGCACCGTGCGGAGTGCGATGCGGTCGTCATTGGTCGTGCGTGTGGTGCGTTGAGTCATGCTCATACGGGCGAGTGCGTCCTTGCGGGTGGTCGAGCGCATATCGGTGGAGTCGTGTCGCGGGGCGCGGCTGAACGAGCTTGCGTTCCCGGTTGCCGCTGGGCCATCGGTGGGGCCGATCATCGGACGAATGCTCGCCCGTGCGCCCGTAGAACTGGAAGAAGTCGCCCCGTCCCTCGGTCCGCATCGTCGTTGACCGGGCTGGGGTGGGTCGTACGATCCTTGCCGGCGTGCGGTTCACCAGGTGTTTATCGGGACGACGCCGTACGTGTTGTCCCTAGCTGTCTGCCCCAGGACCGCCGGCGATCCGGCACGAGGACCGCTCCATGATTCGCACGGCGTTCAGTACGGTTGCCTGCCCCACGTGGACCCTGCAGCGCGTGGCCCGCACTGCGGCCGAGCTCGGGTTCGATGGCGTGGACCTGCGGACCTTCGGGTACGACTCCCGCACGTTCGTCTGCGACCCGCTCATGACCAGCGCTCGAAAGGTTGCCAGCACGTTCGGCGACCTCGGCGTCGACGTCTGCGGGTTGGCAACGTCGATTTCGCTCGATCACCCGATCCGGCCGCACGTCGTGGGTCGGACGTTCCTGTTCGACCAGGAGCGCGTGACGCGGCATGCAACCCGCATGGTGGACTACGCCGCGATGGTGGGCGCGCCGTATTTGCGTGTGTTCGGGTTCGAGGTGCCCGAGGGCGAGAAGCGGACGACCTCGGTCCGGCTGATCGCGAACCGCCTCGGCGCGATCGCCGACCATGCTCGGCACCGCGGCGTGACCGTCGTGCTCGAGAACGGCGGCAGCTTCCGGACGGCCGACGACCTGCGCGAGATCGTCGACATGGTCGACAGCCCGCAGATGGCCGCGTGCTACAACAACGCGGTCGGGCACGCGGCCGGTGATGATTACGCCAAGGCCGTTCGCACGCTCGGCCGCCGCATGAAGTTTGCCCGGCTCAAGGACGTGGGCAGCGACGGGTGCGTGCCGCTGGGCAGTGGTCAGAGCGACGCCGAGGGCTTCGTGAAGGCGCTGCGGTCGTACGGCCACTTCGATGGCTGGCTTTGCTACGAGTGGGATCGTGCCTGGAACGACTCGCTCGCACCGGCCGACGACGTGCTGCCCGAGGCGATCCGCACGATCTACGGCTGGATGGGCGCGACCGGCAGCAAGCCCGGTGCGCGGCAGGCGGCCGGGGCGGTCTGACGCCACGAACCGCCGCGAACGCACGAGCCTTGTGCTGCAGCACTGCCGCGATCTGGGTTTCGCGCTGGCTGGCATCGCACCCGTTCAGCGCATGAAGCACGAGGCAGAGATGCGGGCGTGGCTTGCCGACGGCAGGCACGGCTCCATGGCGTACCTCGCTGAGCATGCCGACCTCAAGGCCGATCCATCGCGGCTGCTCGAGGGCGCGACGTGCGCGATCATGGTCGCCGACCTGTACGCGACACGAAATGAGCAGCCGGATGACGTTGCCGACGGACACGGACGCATCGCCCGGTATGCGCGCGGTCGCGACTACCACAAGATCATCAAGAAGCGTCTGCACGCCCTGTGCGATGAGCTGGCCGAGCGCTGGCCCGGGTCGCGCACGCGGGCGTTCGTCGATACGGCGCCGGTGCATGAGCGTGAGCTGGCTTTGGCGGCCGGGCTCGGGTGGATCGGAAAGCACACGCTGGTAATCCACCCGAGGATGGGAAGCTGGATGCTGCTGGGTGGCGTGCTGACGACGCTCGAGCTCGACGTCGATGAACGGGAAGAGCCAGATCATTGCGGTACGTGCACGCGGTGCATCGATGCGTGCCCGACGGACGCGATCACGCCCTACGCCGTTGATGCTTCCCGATGCATCAGCTACTTGACGATTGAGCGTCGTGAGCCGATCGATCCCGGCTTGCAGCAGGGCATCGGAAACTGGATCTTCGGTTGCGACGTGTGCCAGGACGTGTGCCCGCACAACTCGCCTCGGAACACGGAGAACGGAGAAGCCAACGAAGCGTACCAAGGCACGCGGTCGTCGTTCGACTTGGTCGAGGTCCTCGGTTGGGACGAGGACGCGCGGCGCCGCGCGTTCGCCGGCAGCGCGATGAAGCGGTCGAAGCTGGGCATGATGCACCGCAACGCCGTGATCGCGGCTGGCAACGAGATCCGGCGCCTCGGGGCCGGGCATCCGGTGGCTCGGAGGATGCTGGAATCGCTCCGCAGCGTGCGGGATGACCACTCGTTCGATGCAGAGGTCCGGTCGCTGGCGGCCGCAACGCTGGAGCGCTTCGGGCGTTTGCTATGATCGTGCATGCCTGAAGACAACCAACGCCCGGTGGTCGTGATCGTGGGCGGCGGCTTCGCGGGACTGGAGTGCGCACGGGCACTCAAGCGAGCGCCCGTCGACGTCGTGCTCGTCGATCGGCGCAACCACCACCTGTTCCAGCCGTTGCTGTACCAGGTCGCGACGGCGGCGCTCTCGCCGGCGAACATCGCGGCGCCCATCCGTCGGATCATGCGTCGGCAGCGCAACTGCACGGTGGTCATGGGCGAGGTCGAGTCGGTCGACGCCGAATCGAAGGTCATCACCATCGACGGCCGCGAGCGGGCGTACGACTACCTCGTACTGGCATGCGGCATGCAGCACAACTACTTCGGCCACGACGAGTGGGAAGCCGTCGCACCGGGACTGAAGTCCATCGATGATGCCCTCGAGATGCGACGGCGGGTGCTCCTGGCGTTTGAGGCGGCCGAGGTGGAAGCCGACGAGGCGGCAAGGCAGGCCGAGCTGACGTTCGTGGTCATCGGAGCCGGACCGACGGGCGTGGAGCTTGCAGGCGCCATCGCCGAGATCGCCACGCAGTCGATCCCACGGGACTTTCGACGCGTCGACACGACCGCGGCCAAGGTCGTGCTGGTGGAGGGGGCCGACCGCGTGCTTCCGGCGTTCCATCCGGATTCATCCGAACGGGCGCAGCGGAGCCTCGAACAGCTCGGCGTCGAGGTCGTTCTGGGGACGATGGCGTCGACGATCGATGACAAGGGCGTCACCATCGGACAGGGCGACGACGCTCGACGGATCGATTCGCGCTGCGTGCTCTGGGCGGCGGGGCTGAAGGCCGAGTCGGTGGTCGATGGCCTCGACGTTCCGAAGGACGATTCGGGGCGGGTCGAAGTCAAATCCGATCTTTCCGCGCCGGGGCATCGGAGCGTGTTCGTCGTGGGCGACCTGATGGCCTACGAAGATCCGAAGCTGGGCGAGCAGGTGCCGGGCGTGGCGCAGGGCGCGATGCAGTCCGGTCGTTTCGTGGGCAAGCTCATCGCCGGTGAGGTCGGGGGGAAGTCGGTCGAGGAGCGGCCGGCGTTCCACTACTTCGACAAGGGCTCGATGGCGACGATCGGTCGGGCACACGCGGTGGCGGAAATCGGGCCGATGCGATTCGGCGGATTCGTGGCGTGGGTGTTGTGGTCGGTCATCCACGTCGCGTTCCTGATCGGATTCCGGAATCGCTTGATCGCACTCATCGAGTGGTCATGGCTCTACGTCTCGTGGAGCCGCGGCGCCCGGCTGATCACCGGTCGCAGTGCGCAGCCCGGCCCAGCCGAGCGCGCTGACGCGCTCGGCTAGGCGGTAGGAATCTTGGACGGGTGTGAGCCGGGCAGGTATTAGCGGCCGAGCGGGCGGGGGCTGGGCTCGCTCGTCGCTTCGAGCGTGAACATGCGCTCGAGGTCCTTGGCCTTCTCGGCTTCATAGCGGAGCGTAAAGGTCGCGCCCTCATCGCCGCGGACGACGTAGCGCACGATGGCTTGGTCCATGCCGCCGATGCCCTCGTTGAGCTGGATGCGCTCCGGCTCGAAGCGGACCTCACGCATCTGGCGGTCGTTGAAGTCTCGCAGTTGGCCGGCGGCGACGACCTCGGCGCCTTGTCCTTCGAAGAGCATGAGGTCGTTCTGCCCGATGTTGTTTCGTCGTGCGAGGCTCAGGCGGGTGGGGATGTGCCGCTCGTTGCGCACCGCGACGTCGACCTGCCAGAGGCCGGGTGAGCGTTGCTCGATGTCGACGCGGCCGAAGCGCAGCAGCGGCATCTGCCGGGCGTGGAACATGGTGAAGGCGAAGTTGCGGTGGGCCTCTTCTTCGAGTAGGAAGGGCGGCGTCTGCCGCGAGCCCCAGCGGTTGCTGCCGCCGACCAGGATGGTGCCGAACTCGGGATGCTCGACTTCCGTGTAGTCGGTGAACTCGTTGCCGAAGACGACGTGGTCTCGCCAGAGCCACTGCTGGTCTTCGGTTTCGCGGGCGGCCTCGCCCTGGAAGCGCTTGGCGTTGATCCACAGCTCGTTGGTGAAGCTGACGATGCCCAGGGACTCGGCCATCCACGTGACCTGACCGCCGTGGACGTTATAAAGATCCTCCCAGATGACCCAGTCGCGGTAGTAGGGGAGCATCTGTGCGCCATCGGTGGCGATGGCGTCGTAGACGCGCGAGTCGGTCCGGTCGTAGAGGTTCGCGCGGTAGCTCGTGCCCGGGCCGCGGAGGACCATGCCGCCGGTATTGTGGTAGCTCTGGCCGGCGGCGATGTTGGGATGGTCGATGATGAAGCGGCCGATGCCGTGGGTCTCGGGCGCGCTGAAGGGGTAGGGGCCGGCGCCTCGCTGCGTGTACGTCGGCTGCCAGTCGCCCGGCCAGTTGCGGTTCATGTCGTCGGCGAAGACGGTGTCCTCGTTGATGCGGCCGTCGCCGTCGTTGTCGATGCCCTCCATGCCGAGGTATTCCCAGTCGCCCTGCTGATCAGGGCCCACGCGGGTAAAGCGGCGCGGGTCGTCCGGGTCACGGCGCCAGCCGCCGCCGACGCGCTCACGCCACATCTGGGTGATCGAGCCGTCGCCGTCGAGGTCGTCGTAGCCGTCCTCGTCGATCAGGCCGTCGCCGTCGTTGTCGACCGGACGCTGGTTGGTGCGGCTGGAGTTCGGTGAGTTTGGCTCGTCGAACCACCACGCACGGCCGTCGGGGTTGGCCACGGGAACGAAGTAGAAGCTGGAGTTCTCGAGCAGCTCGGTGAGACGCTCGTTCGTGCCCTGGCTCTCGAGCAGCTTCCACATCGAGTACAGCACGGTCTCGGCCGCCTGGACCTCGTTGCCGTGGATGTTGCCGTCGATGTACATCGCGGGCTTGTCGGTGTGGTCGCCGGTGGCCGGGTTGTTGACGATGGCCAGCCAGACGTCGCGGCCCTGCAGGCTCTTGCCCAGGCTGCGTAGCTCCAAGAATTCGGGATACGCCTCGGCCATCCGCCGCAGGATGTCCTCGACCTGCTCGAAGTCGTAGTAGCGGTTCCACGCGATATCGAGCGTGTAGTTGGGGTTGTGGCGGTGTGTGCCGTCTTCGGCCGCGGACGGCGACTGCTGGGTCTGTGCGAGCGCCGGTGCCGCCGCAAGCGCCGCGAGCATCGCAGCGGTCTTGAGGTTGGGGAACTGCTTCATCGGTTGCCTCCCTGCGGCTGCGTCTGGGCGATCTCGATCTCGATGTCGGTCGAGCCGAACTCTTCGCTGCGGAACTGGGCGTTCAGCGTGTCGCCCTCGTTGGCAAGCACGAGCCACTCGGCCCGCATGGTGCCGCCGGGCGCGATGCTGCTTGCGCGGTTGATCGTCGAGCCGCTCAGGAGCGTGTCCTGCGGCACGTCGAGTGCGAGTACGAGCGGTGCGAGGCGGCGAGCCTTCACGCCCATCGCCGTACGGGTGGGCAGCTCGCCCTCGTTGTGGATCTCCATCGTGATGCGCCACACGCCCTCGCCGACCTGCTCGACGACCGGGTCGTCGATGGCCAGGCGCGGCATCATGGCGATGAGCTGCTGCACGAATTCGCCCTGGGTCTCGACGATGCCCTCGACGGCGTCTTCGGGTGCGTTGAGCTTGAAGCCGGGCACGAAGCCGCCGACCTCGACGCTGCCGAGCTGCGGGTGGTCGACGCGCTCCCAGTCGACGTAGCCCCCGCCGACCTCGTCGGCGTAGGCCAGCCACTTGGCGTCGTCGGAGCCGCCGCCACCACCGCCTCGGGCGCGGCGGGCCGGGCGTCTGGCCTCGGGCCGGGCTTCCTGGGCCATCGGGTCGGGCGCGCCCTGGGCGATGGTCATGATGCGCTCGCGCGTCGCGGCGGGCAGGGCCTCGAAGGCTTCCATCCGCTCGGCCTGCTCTTCCGGGCTGAGGGACTGGACTTCGGCCATCGCGCCCTGGATGCCGCTCTGCGTCAGCTCGAGCTTGTAGTCGCCGATCATGACGAACGGCGGCTCGTCCGGTGCCACTTCTTCGGCTTGCGCGTCGGCCTCGCCGTCCTCGGCTTCGTCCTTGGCCTGCTCGGGTCGCTGCCAGGGGTTGGTGGCGATCGTTACCAGCCCGAGGTGGGCGTACGACCAGCCGGCGAAGGAGCCGTCGAGGCCGAGCTTGTTCGCCTGCGAGAGGCCGGTTGCTTCCTTATACATCCCGCTCAGGCGGTCCATGAGCTCCTTGTCGGCGCTCTCGAGCCCCTTGGGCACGCGGCCGGTCTGGTCGTTGCCGCTGGCGGCGGGCACGTTGATGATCGTGTCGTGCGGGCCGTAGACGATGGCGGCCATGACGTTGGGCCTACCGAGCAGCCAGGTTGCCAGCGCCTTGCTCTCGGACTCGCTGAGCGGGTAGAGGCCGCTGTCGTTGCCGAACTCGGGCCAGCGGAACGGGAAGTTCTTGTTGAGGTCGACGCCGCCGACGCCGTCCTCGCCCATCCTGCCGTCGCCGTCCTGGTCGGCGGCTTCGGGCAGCATCGCGTGCGTGGCGACCTCGCCCTTGCTCGCGTTGGCGCGGCGGAGCAGGCGGGGATTGTCGGGGTCGACGACGTGGGTGAGCTCGATGCCGTACTTGGGCACCGCGCGGTCGAGGCGCATCATGGTGCTGTGGCCGTCGCCGTTGAGGTCGGCGGGTCCGTCCTCGTCCATGCGGCCGTCGCGGTCGCCGTCCTCGGGCGTGCGGGTGCCGCCGGGGGCAGCCGTGCCCAGGTCGTCGCGGTCGCGGGCGTCGCGGTTGACGCGGGGGATGACGTAGGCCGTCGCGTGGGCGAGGTCGGCCTCACGCTCGAGCACGCCGACCAGCTCGCGGGCCACCATCGGGCCGGTGGTGTGCCGGCCGTCGATGCCCGCGACGATCAGCAGGCCGGGCTTGGCGTCGGGGTCGCCCTCGCCCTGGCTGACGCGGTACATATAGATGGGCTGGTCGCTCGCGGTGCTGCCGATCCGGAAGCGATCGACCGCGAGCACGCCGCCGGTTCGCTCGGCGGCGACGATGCTGGAGGCCGTGGGCGTCTCGGTGAGGATGGCGCGCGGCGGCTCGCTGGCGCGGGGCGGGTGCGCTTCGGTGGCGTGGGGCTGCTGGGTGGCGCAGGCGGCGAGCCCGGCCAGCAGCACGAGCGGCGCGGCCCGCAGCAGCGGGCCGGGTCGGCATGGCGGTGGTGTCAGCGGCTTCATGGGGGCACCATACCCCCGATCGGCGGCCTCGGTTACGCGTTACCGGGCCGTCGCGCCCCTCTACACTGGGCCCATGTACGCCGCCGTGCTGGCCCGAAAGTACCTGACGACCAAGGCCATCCCCCTGCTGGCGGCGCTGGCGGTCACGCTGAGCGTCGCGACCGAGCTCATCGTGTGGTCGGTCATGGGCGGGTTCCTCACGATGCTGGTCAACGAGGGCCGCAAGACCGACGGCGACCTGCGGATCACCTGGGAGCACGTGGGCTTTGGCTACTACGACGACCTGGTCGACCGCCTCGAGGCCGACCCCGCCATCGCGCACGCCACGCCCATGATCGAGACGCTGGCGATCCTGGGCATGCCCGACGATCGGCCCGTGAGCGTGCGGCTGCTGGGCGTCGAGGCGGCGAGCTACGCCGACGCGACGGTGTACGAGCAGAGCCTGTACTGGCGGCCCATCGAGGGCGGCGACGAGCCGGTGGAGCTCGACGAGAACGGCGACCCGCTGCTGCGCGACCCCAGGATGGAGGCCCAGAACGAGCGAGACCTGGAGCGCTGGCTGGCCGAGGGGCGCACGCTGCGGACGCCAGGCGGCGAGCCGGCCATGGTCACGGGCATCGCGGCGACGGGCTGGAACTGGCGGATCGTGCCGGGCAACTTCTACGTGCCGCGCATCACCGAGCAGCGGCTGCCGCGCGGGGGCGTGCGCATCGACCGGTCGTTCCTGCCCGAGCGGACCGTGCGCTTGACCGTGCTGCCGCTCGGCCAGGACGGCGCGGGCGCGCTCGACCTGCGGACCATCGAGTTTCCGATCGCCAACGAGCTGGCGACGGGCAACTATGCGTACGACTCGGCCTTCGCGCTCGTGCCGCTCGAGGCGCTGCAGGACCTCTTGCAGATGGGCGCCGCCCGTCGGATCGATCCGGCGAGCAACCCGTTCGCGGTCGAGGTCGGCCCCGACGGCGTCGAGCGCCCGGTGCGGCCGACGATCCTGGGCGAGAGCCCGGCCCGGGCGACCGACGTGCTCGTGCGCGCGGCCGAGGGCGTGACGACCGCCGAGCTGCAGGAGGCCGCCGAGCGGGTGTACGGCGAGTTTGCCGATGCACGGCCGGGCGAGGTCCCGAGCATCCGGTCGATCGCGATCCAGACCTACGAGCAGCGCAACGCGATGTTCATCGGGGCCGTGCAGAAGGAGACGACGCTGGTCCTCTTCATCTTCGGCGTGGTGAGCCTGACCAGCGTGTTCCTGGTGCTGGCGATCTTCTGGGCGATGGTGAGCGAGAAGACGCGGGATATCGGCGTGCTGCGCGCGATCGGCGCCTCGGGCACGGGCGTGGCCGCGGTCTGGGTGGGCTACGGACTGGCGATCGGCATCGTGGGCAGCGCGCTGGGCGCGGGCCTCGCGGCGCTGGTCGTCACGAACATCAACCCCATCCACGAGTGGCTCGGAAGGGCGCTTGGCGTGCAGGTGTGGGACCCCAACGTCTACTACTTCACGACGATCCCGACGGACCTGGATGGGTTCAAGTTCGTGGTGATCGTGACGGGCGGCATCGTGGCCAGCGTGGTCGGCGCGCTCGTACCTGCGGCCAGAGCCGCATGGATGGACCCCGTGAAAGCGCTGCGGTTCGACTAAAGAAAGGAAGGGCCGACCGAAGCCAGCCCTTCCCTCTCTACTAATCCTTCAATCTACCAGCCCTACGGCCTTCTCTACCTCGACTCGTCGGGGCTCCGCCGCGACGAGTCGAAACTTCATGCCGCCTTCGCTTCGAGCTGGCCGTTGCCGCCGATGGCGAAGCGCACGGTGATGGGCACGGTGCCGGGGGTGACGGTCTCGCCCTTCTTGGCGCGGACGACGTAGCTGGCCCGTTCGGTGCCGGCGGGGATGGTGCTGTCGACGAAGCGCTTGCCGTCGGCGAAGGCGATGTCCTGGTAGGCCTGCTGGTTGCCGCCGGTGGGGGTGATGGCCCGGCGGACGATGTAGGTGGTGCCGGTCGAGACGCTGCCCTTCCAGGTGAGCTCGAGGCTGCCGTCGTTGAGGAGGTCGAACGCCACGTCGCTGGCGTCGACCGGCGGGATCGACGCCGGGTCCTTGGGCTCGGGGATCTGGGCGAGGGTGAACAGCTCGGGGTTGCCGGTCTGCTCGGCCGCCACGCGGATCTTCTTGATGAGGTCGGCGCCCAGGTCGCGCATGGCCTGGATGGCGATGTCCTGGTTGGCGGTCGCGGTCTTGGACTGCTCGGCCTTGAGCTGGGCCTCGGTGTACCGGGTGCGCGCCGTTCCGGTCAGACTCGTGAGCTGGGCGGTTTCTTCCGTGGTCAAGTTGAGCGTCGCAGCGTTGGCCTCCCAGATGGGGGCGCGCTGCTCGAAGAACTCGATGTTTTCGACCTTCTTGCGAGGTTGCACGGGCATCGGAATCCCTTCCATCACGCGGAACCCACGGCGTGTGCGCGGGCGGCGGGGAGAGTCCCCGTCGCAGGGGGTTCATCGAGTGGTTCGCGGGGCGGCTTTACGGTCTGTACGGATTGTGGTGAAAATTCTCTTATCGGGCCAGCATCTCCGACGCGCCATCCGGCTCGGGCTCAAGGCTGGCTGGCACCGCCCCGAGGGGTTCGGCGGGGACGTTTAAGAAACGTGCGGCAACTTCGTCGCAGCGTTCTTCAGCTTTGGTCTCGCCAAGTGTGCGGAGGCCATGCAGGCAAGCAGCGCTGGTGTCGTCCATCCCGAATCTGCCACGCTCCACCTGCTTGTCGATCTCGACGATCGCGTCGGGTCCGAGCATGATTCCCGCAGTGTTGATCGCCGCCCTTCGCTGCGCCTCCATGATGATCTCGTGCAGCCGTGATGGGCCGAGAAAAAGGTACGGAAGCCATCCACCGTTGAGCGCCCACCGGCTGGCCGTGACCGCTTGGTGGCACGTCCCGACTTGGAGGATGTCGAGGTCTTGCGGGCGTTGGTTGAGCTTGCCCACCGCTTCGGCAATGCCGACAACGATCGGGCAGTTGGCCCACAGCCCACCATCAAGGTGGTAGCGGCCGTCGATCGCCAGATGGGCCGGAAAGAACACCGGCGCAGCCGAGGTCGCAAGCCCGACGTCCCACGCGGGCAGCAGGTAGTCGCGTGTGTAGTCGGCGTGGTGCCGTGTCTTGTAGCATCGTGGGTTGCTGGCCTCGGCATACATGGCGTTGATGACCAGGCGGCTGGTCGATTCCCTGAGGAGTTCGTCTTCGCCCAGGAGCTTTTTGAGCGCTTCTCGAAGCTCGTCTTGCTGGTGCTTCGGTCGGCGGAAGCCGAGCGGGTTGGCCAGCTTCTGATACCAGCGGCGACCGGAGAAGATCTTCTCGCCATGTTGAAAGTAGAAATCGCGGATGTCGGCGGCCGAGTGGCCTAGACCCAGCCCCAACGCGATCAGCCCGCCTGTTGACGTGCCCACAATCAAGTCAAAGTGATCTGCCACCCGCTTTCCAGTGAGCTCTTCCAGCTTTGCCAAGAACGAGGCGCTGTACACGCCGCGAATGCCGCCGCCGCTGAGGCTGAGGATGCGAAACTTCTGGGTCATGATCCGGTCTCCAGATGAGCTTTGGTGATCCGTCGAACGACCTCATCCGGCATGGGCGGCCCGCCGCCCTTCCAGTCGCCGGTGATGAGCCAGTCCTCGTAGTAGAGGAGCCACAGCGAAGCCCAGGACGCGGTCGTGTCCGCGATCGACCGATCCGGCCCCCATTCGTCGCCATCGGGGTCGTACAAGCAAAGCGTGCCATTCTCGTTGAGGTGTGGCGTGACCTCACCGTGTTTGAACTTGACCGGCTCGGGGTCGACGACGAGTACATATGGGCTGATGCCGTACGCGTATCCGACACGCACGATGTATGAACTGCACCAGGCCGCCGGACGCAGGCGCAATTCGGCAATGAGCACTCGGTCCTTCGCAGAACGATCGGTCCAGACCTTGTCGCCCGGAAAGCGCGCGCGGAGCAGGCGCGCCTGCTCAAAGATGGACAGGGGCTTGCCCACGAGCTATCCGTTGCTGTGGAACGTGTTGTCACGAACCCGCCGGCCGTGCCCGCTTGCAGAGGCACCCGAGCCGATCGAGAGCGCGCCACCACCGCCAACAACCAACCGGCCATCGTCTCGCGCCTCGTTCAGTTCACTCATGAGGTCGTTGTACGCCTTGGCGACCACGCCCTGGCCGGCGAACTTGGCGAGCTTGGGCTCGATGCTCAGGCGCTGTGTACCCGACCCTGCCGCATCGACTACCTCCCAGCGCATGTCCGAGATCATCCGCGAGAATCGGTCGTAGCACTCATCGGACATAGCATCGGCGAAGTCTTCGTCTTCGTTGGTTGGATTGGGCACGGCGACGCGATGCGGGTGCGCCGACTTGATGTCGTGGTCCATCGCGCCAAGCACATCGACCAGTCCTACACCAAGGTCGGCCTGTCCCCTATAAGCGCGGGCGGCCATGGTCGTGATTAATATCGACGAGGGCATCTCCTTCTCGCCGAGGAACTCCTGGTTGCGTCTGTGCTTAATGAGCTGGACGATCTTGCGGAGCGGCGCTTTGGCGTACACCGGCTCCCGGTGCGGTGCCGGGTCCATGGACGCCTGAGCCATCGAACGTCCAGTGGCCTCGCGTACGACGCATTGCGCGTCGAACCACTCGGCAAATCCGGTGGGATCGGTCTCCTTATACGTGTCCCTTGGCAGCTTGCGCTGCGTCCACGTCCGCTTGTCTGGGATCAGGATGCCCGTCGCGCTCTGGGCCCGGTCATCGGGGGCGGCCGGGATTACGTCCAGGTGCATCCGGTCGTCTTCGAAACCAAGACGGAGGCAGCGGCCCTTCTCCTCGACGAGATCGCCGTACTCGTCGTGCAGAACAAGCCGATCGCGGATTCTGTTGTAGAGCGTGTTAGCGTGCGTGGCGTCGGCATCGACGTTGAGCTGGCACACCAGATCGATGTCGTATTCGGCCGCCTCGCCGTCCTCCCCCATCGGTCGAACCGTTGTTTGGAGCAGCATGGACCCCTGGGGGTAGATGCGAGGCTCGTAGGGCTCGAGTTCCGAATCGGTCTCGTCCAGCCAACGGCCAACCTTCTCGTAGACCTTGGTGGCTCGATTGTGCTGCGTGTCCGTAAGTTGGATGCGCTCGACGATGCGGTTGAGCATGTCGTTCAGGGTGCCCGGATCGGGGCGTTCGATGCTTATCTTCATGGCGTGGGGGCCTCATGGACGTTCGGTTCCACCGAGCCCCGCCGCCAAGCCCCCACGGAGAGGCCCACCGCCTTGGCCCGCCCGGGCCCCGTCCTTACGGCCCGCGGTCGCCGGCAGCGTCGCCAGCGAGTGCGAGCCCATCGTGCAGGCCGCGTGCCGAGCCGGGCCATGGCACGTCCATGCAACAAGACCAGCCTCACGCCTCGTGAGGGCCGATTCTCAGCAATGTTGGTAATCTGTTGCGCTTGCCAAAACCCGATCGACGCCATCACCACCCGCCAGAATGGCAGGTACGCGCTCGGATAGCCGGGAAATGTCAACCCTGTCGGGTCAGAACAATATCGACCAATGCTCCACAGTCAATCAACACGGACGCAACTATTTTCCCCAATTGCGCCGGATGAAAGGATAAAGGCCTTGGGACGCGATGAGTCGCCCCCCGATCATCCTGCGACCGCCCGCAGCGCCGCGCCCGCGGCCTTCCGCCGCCCATCCACGCCCGAGAACACCGGTGACGGTCCTTCCGTTAACGCTAACGGTCTTTCCGTTACAGCCACCCGTCGTTCCGTCACAGCCAACGGTTCTTCCGTCACAGCCACGCGTCCTTCCGTCACCGCTGACGGTCCTTCCGTTAACGCTAACGGTCTTTCCGTTACAGCTAACCGTTCTTCCGTCACCGCTAACCGTCCTTCCGTCACCGCTGACGGTCCTTCCGTCACCGCCATCCGAGCTTCCGTCACCGCCACCCGTCCTCCCGTCTCGGCCGCGTAGAACGAGCCTGCCTTGGATCTCGGCCTGGGGGCCGTTGCCGGTGTCGCGCCGGCGGGACACCGGCCGAAACGCCCCCGCCCGACCCGCGCGTAGGCTCCGCCAGGAGTCCAGAGACGAGGAGACGAGACGATGCACGGACAATTGGTAGTTGGGGCGGCGGCGACGGCCGCCGTGGTTCTTGGTGCGCCGGCGCTGGGGCAGACCGGCGGCGCGTTCTTCGAGGTCAGCAACGACCTGAGCCCGGCGACGCCCAGCGCGACGGTGACGCTGTGGGTACCCGTGCCCGACGGGCTCTACGCCGTCGCAGGGGTGGCCTTCGACGCCTTCGCCGATCCGGCGTCGAGCGCGGCGCTCGACGCACGCTGGTCGGACCCGATGCGGGCCAGCGGCTTCGATGCCCCCGGCACGAGCGACGGCGTCGTTACCCCCGATGGACTGGCGGTGCTCGGAGCGCTGTCGGGACAGTTGAACTTCCCCGCCGCAGGCGTCTTCGCCGACCCGAGCGACCCGATCGCGGTGTGGAGCGCGACCATCTCGGTCGACGAGTTCACGCCCCGAGGCGTCGACCTGCGGACCGACATCACGCGCTCCACGTTCTACGTGAGCGAGTTCTCGGGCTCGTCCGTCGACCGGATCATCGGCGAGGCGCGCGCGACGGTGGTGGTCGTGCCCGCGCCCGGCGTGGGCGCGCTGCTCGTGCTGGCGGCGGGCCTGGGCGGCGTCCGCAGGCGATAAGGTCGCCCCCCGCGCGGAGCGATGAGACCCCGCCACGGAGCGGCCCGCCGCCAGTTCGTTGGCCTTGCGTCGGTGGCGATCTTCCGGTATGCTGGTGGCGTGAGGAGATGCCGCATGAAGAGAGCGTGCCGCGCGCATGCCGCGTTCAGTGCCGTTTTGCCCGCCGTTTTGCCCGCCGTCCTGCCGACCGTTGTCACAGCCCTGGCGGCGCTGCCCGTGCTCGCCCTGGCGCCCAGCGCCGCGGCCCAGGGGTGCGACCTCACGCAGACCTTCGCGCCCGAGGTGCGCCTGGGCGTGGGCGTCGTGCCCTACTCGGTCGCCTTCGGCGACCTCGACGGCGACGGCGACGCCGACCTGGCCACGGCCAACGAGATCAGCGACGACGTGAGCGTGCTGCTAAGCAACGGCGACGCGACCTTCGCCGACGATACGCTGATGCTCGCCGGCGACGCGCCCATCGCGGTGGCGATCGGCGACCTGGACGGCGACGGCGACGGCGACCTGGCGGTGGCCAACAACGCCAGCAACGACCTGAGCGTGCTGCTGAACGATGGCGACGCGACGTTCGTCGAAGACGCGCGCTACCGCGTGGGCAGCCGTCCCATCTCGGTGGCGATCGGCGACCTCGATGGCGACGGCGACGGCGACCTGGCGGTGGCCAACTCGGGCGGCCTGAACGCCAGCGTGCTGCTCAACGACGGCGATGGGACGTTCGGGCCCGACGCGTTCTACGGCACCGGCGTGTTCCCGCAATCGATCGCCATCGGCGACCTGGATGCCGACGGCGACAACGACCTGGCGACCGCCAACCGGGAGGGCATGACCGCGAGCGTGCTGGAAAACAACGGCGACGGGACGTTCGCGCGCGGCGTGCCCCTGGCGGTCGGCGACCGGCCCAGGTCGGTGGCGATCGCCGACCTGGACGGCGACGGCGACGCCGACCTGGCCACGGCCAACTCCAACACCAACGACGTGAGCGTGCTGCTGAACCGGTGCATCGTGCTGCCCGAGATCACCGCGCAGCCGGCGCCCGTCGTGCTGCTGCCCCCGGGCGGGGGCGTCGCGGAGTTCGCCGTCGGCGCGATCGGCTCGGCGCCACTGAGCTACCAGTGGCGGCGCGACGGCGTGCCGCTCGTTGACGGCGGCGGCGTCTCGGGCGCCTCGACGCCCACGCTGACCATCGACGCCAGGGCCGAGGACATCGCGTCCTACGACGTGGTCGTCAGCAATCCCTCGGGCAGCGCGGCGAGCAACCCGGCGGTCATCGCCGTGCGCGTGCCGTGCCGGGCGGACTTCACCGGCGACGGCGTGCTGGACATCTTCGACTTCCTGGCGTTCCAGAACGCGTTCGGCGCCGGCTGCCCGTAGGAGGCGGCGTGCTGAGGCATCGTCGGTGCACGCGCGGCCAGCAGCGGGCGCTTTGTCGATTCTTCACGCGCCTCTTGGTGCGTTCATCGTGGGATTCGCCCCGGTTCGTGGTATGCTCGAATGGAGAGTCCGCCGGAACGCGTTGGCAAGGGAGGGTTGCAGATGGACACGCGATGTGGTCGCCGGTTGTTGGGGTTTGTTGTGGTCGGGTCGCTGATCGTTGCGTGCGCGTCCGGCGCGTGGGCGCAGGGCGTGCTCAGCGAGCCCTTCGATCCCATCGAGCAGCTCTCGGGCGTCGACGGGCGCAACGGGGCGGTGTTCGATGGCGTGGCATCCCGCGATGGCGTCGGCGATGCCGTCGCGTTCGTGGGCGACGTCGACGCCGACGGGATCGACGACGTCGCCATCGGCGCCGGTGGTGCCGGCGCGGGCGGAGAGACGTACGTGCTGTTCGGTCGCGGGCCGACCGCCGGCGGCTCGCTGCAAGGAGAGATCCGTCCCGGCGACCTGGACGGCGTCCTTGGGTTCCGGCTCATCGGACCGGATAGCAGCAGCGGATCCGTCGTGGTGGCGGCCGGAGACTTCAACGGCGACGGCATCGACGACCTGGCGGTCAGCGATCCCTTCGCCAACGGGGCGGCCGGCTCGCGCTCGGGCGTGACCTGGGTGGTCTTCGGCCGCGCCGGTGGATTCCCGGCCGACGTGCGCCTGTCCGAGCTCGACGGCAGCGACGGGGTCGCGCTGGCCGGCATCGGCGGCAGCGGCTCGTCGGTCTCGGCGGCCGGGGACGTGAACGGCGATGGGCTGGGCGACCTGATCATCGGCGCGCCGCGGGGCGTCGGCGAGGCTTACGTCGTGTACGGCTCGCGCGACGGCTTCCCGGCGTCGATCGACCTCACCATGCTGGACGGCGTGAACGGATTCCGCCTTGTTGGCGCGTCGCGCGAGAGCGCGGGCCAGTCGGTCGCGGGCGTGGGCGATGTTGATGCCGATGGCGTTGACGACGTGGCCGTCGGTGCGCCCGAGGCCGACGTGCGTGCGGCCGGGGGCCAGGGGCAGACCTACGTGGTCTATGGCCGCGCGGGCGGGTTCCCGGCGATGGTCGAGCTCCCGCGACTCGGCGCGGACGAGGGCGCACGACTCCTGGGCGATGTCCAGTTTGTTGCCAGCGGCAGCGCGGTCTCGGCGGCGGGCGACTTCAACGACGATGGCATCGACGATCTCGCCGTCGGGGCCGCGGCCTGGGGCCCCGACACCGCCAGGGGCAACGGCGCGTGCTACGTGGTCTACGGCGTTGCCGGCGGGCTGCCTCCGGTGTTCGAGTTGTCGGATCTCGACGGCGACAACGGCTTCAAGCTCGTCGGCCCGCGCGGCGGGGCCAACCTCGCCAACGCGATCGCATCGGTCGGCGATATCGATCGAGACGGCGTGGACGACCTGCTCATCGGCGCGGCGGGCTCGTACGACGGTGCTCGTCGCACGGGCTTCGCGTACCTGGTCTCGGGTCGCTCCGGCGGTGGGTTTGGCGCATCGGTGGACATCGAGACGCTCGTGGGTCGCGGCGTGGTCCGGTTCCAGGGCGAAGAGACGCAGGACGCGGCCGGCAGCGACGTCTCCGGCGGCGGCGACGTCAACGCCGATGGCGTGCTCGATCTGATCATCGGGGCCGCCGACGTCGACGCCGGCGGCGTCTTGAACGCGGGTCGGGCGTACGTCCTGTATGGTCGCGATCCGAGCCGCTGCGTTGCAGACTTTGACGGCGACGGCACCCACTCGGTCGCCGACTTCCTGCTCTTCCAGAACTTGTTCGGCGCTGGCGACCCGGCGGCGGACTTCGACGGCGACCGCGAGTTCACTATCTTCGACTTCCTCGCCTTCCAGAACGCGTTCGATGCGGGATGTCCGTAGGGCGACGGAGCTGCGCCCCGATCGCTATTAGCATGACGGAGACGGGTCGTCGGACCGCGTGGTCTCGGGTGGACCCGTCGTAAGCGCGGGTCGCGCCGGGCCACATGGGTTGGCTTGGCGTGCGACCGGCGTGGCGGATCAGGGGAGGACTTGCAGATGCAAACGCAGGGTACGAAGCCGTTGGCCGCGACCGCCATGATCATGCTGCTTGCCGCGGGCACGGCCGTAGCGCAGAGCACCATCCGAGTGCCCGGCGACGCGGCCACGATCCAGGAGGCGATCGATCGCGCCGAGAGCGGCGACGTCGTGCTCGTCGCGGCCGGCGTCTACAACGAGGCGCTGACGGTTGGCGACACCACCATTACGCTCCGCTCCGAGGACGGCGCCGACGCGACGACGCTGGACGGCGCGGGCCTGGGCGACCCCATCCTGACCACCGTCGGGAGCGTCACGATCGAGGGCTTCACGTTCACCGGCGCCGGGTTCGGTGGTGCCATTAATGCGAACGGCGGCTCGCTGGTCGTCATTGATTCGGCCTTCGTGGCCAACACCAATCGGGGAATCGACGCACTCGTCACCGACGTCACCATCCGTGGCGGATCCTTCACGGGCAACTCGGCCGCGAACGGCGGCGCGGGCGTCTACGTGCTCGGTGGCAGCCTGACCATCGATGGCGCGACGTTCCAGGGCAATCTCGGCCGCGGCCAGGGCGGGGCCGTCTCGGTCAACAGCGCGACGCTCGACGCCCGGGGCCTGGAGATGATCGACAACGGCGACGGCGAGATCATCGATAGCGGCGGCGCGGCAAGCGTGCCCACGCGGATCTTCAGAACGCTCGCCGGAGGCGCGATCTACACCAGCAACGTGAACGGACGCATCGATTCGGCGAGGATCATCGGTAGCAAGGCGGCCTTCGGTGGCGGCTTGTACATCGCCGGCGGCGGCACGCTCGAGGTCGTCAATACGCTCGTGGCCGACAGCCTCACGGGCACCGGTGCGATCTACACGAACGCCTCGGCGCCGATCATCGTCAACTCAACGATCGTCAACAACGAGGACTGGGGCATCTTCGCCCAGCGCGAGTCGCGGCCCGTCGTGCGCAATAGCGTCTTCACCGGCAACGAGATCGACCCGCGAAGCATCGAGATCGGCGGGCCCGGCATCGTCGACGTGGCCTTCTCGGTCATCGACGGCACCGCCTCGGAGACGATCGGCGATGGCGTGATCTTCGCCGATCCGCAGCTCGATGACTCGTTCGCGCCGCTGCCCGGCTCGCCCGCCATCGACGCGGGCGATAACGCGGCCGTTCCCAGCGGCGTCACGATGGATCTCTTCGGCGGCGACCGCTTCGTCGACGACCCCGCCACGCCCGACACCGGCGCCGGCACCGCCCCGATCGTCGACCTCGGTGCTATCGAGTTCGCCGGCGGCCAGGCCGGCCCGTGCCCGGCCGACTTCGACGGCGACGGCGAGTTGACGCTGTTCGACTTCCTCGACTTCCAGAACGCGTTCGACTCGGGCGACGCCCGGGCCGACTTCGACCAGGATGGCGAGTTGACGCTGTTCGACTTCCTGGCGTTCCAGAACGCCTTCGACGCCGGCTGCTCCTGAGACGGCGTGACCCGCACCGTCCAACGATGGTGCATGGGCATCGACTATCAGATCCTCGGCCCCGGCGACGCCTCGGTGTTGCACCGAGCACCGCCGGGGCTGTTCGATTTCCCGATCGACTCGGAGCAGACGGCGGCGTTCCTCGGTGATCCGCGGCACGAGATCATCGTGGCGATCGATGCAGCGACGGACAGACCGATCGCGTTCGTGAGCGCTAACGGCTATCTGCACCCCGACAAGCCGCCGCAGGCGTGGATCAACGAGCTGGCGACGCTGGAGGCGTATCGCGGCCGGGGCATCGGGACCGCGCTCGTGCGACGCATGCTCGGACTGCTGGCCGAACGCGGCTATCGCCAGGCGTGGCTGGCGACCGAGCACGACAACGCGGCGGCGCGAGCGGTGTACCGGAAGATCCTGCAGGAGCGCGGCGGTAGCGAGGACCCGGCGGTGGTTGTCTACGAGTATCCACTGAAGAGAGCCGACAACCCGGGGGCACGAGGTGACGTAAGCTGAACCATGACCCAGCCCCACGCCACGGAAGGCGCCATGACCGAGCCCAACGCCCAGCCCCACGACCACAACCCCTACGACCCGCACACCTACGGGTCAGGGCACGATGCCGATGCCGATCCCAACGCAGACCCGCTGCTGGCAGACCTGACCGAGAACCAGCGGAGGGCCGTGCTGGCCACCGAGGGGCCCGTGCTCGTGCTGGCGGCGGCGGGCAGCGGCAAGACGCGGGTCATCACGCGGCGCATCGGGCACCTCATCCGGCTGGGCGTGCCGGCGTGGTCGATCCTGGCGCTGACGTTCACCAACAAGGCCGCCGCCGAGATGCGCGAGCGGGTGGGCGTGCTGCTCGAGGGGGCCGAGCCGGGGCAGGCGGGGTACGACCCGAGGCGCACGCGCGGGCTGACCATCGGGACCTTCCACAGCCTGTGCGCGCGGCTCCTCCGCCGATACGCCGACGACCCGGCACTAGAGTTCCTGAAGCCCGACTTCACGATCTACGACACGTCCGACCAGGTCGCGCTCATGAAGCGGACCATCAAGGACCTCAACCTCAACACGAGCAACTGGGCTCCGAGGAGCGTCTTGAACGCCATCAGCGGAGCCAAGAACGAGTTGCAGGACGCCGACGCGTACGCCGCCAACGCGATGGACTTCTACAGCAAGCAGGTGGCGCGCATCTACTCGGCGTACCAGCAGGCGATGCGGGCCGCGGGGGCGGTGGACTTTGATGACCTGCTGTTGCTGACCGCGCGCCTCTTGAGGAAGAGCGACGCGGCCCGAGCAGAGCTCCGCGAGCGCTGGCAGTACCTGCTGATCGACGAGTACCAGGATACGAATCGCGCCCAGTTCGAGATCGCCGCGTTGCTGGCCGGCGAAGCGGGCCAGGACGGCCGCGGCGAGGCGGGCCCGAACTTCTGCGTCGTGGGCGACCCCGACCAGTCCATCTACGGCTGGCGCGGGGCCGACATCAGCAACATCCTGGAGTTCGAGCAGCAGTACCCGGCGTGCGAGGTCATCCCGCTGGGCGAGAACTTCCGCAGCACGGCGCCGATCCTGAAGGCCGCCGACACGTTGATCACCAAGAACGTCCGCCGCAAGCACAAAGACTTGTTCACGAAGCGCGAGGGCGGCGACGCGGTCGAGGCCGTGCTGTGCCAGGACGAGCGTCACGAGGCCGAGCTGGTTGCCGACTGGCTCAAGGCTCGCGCCGAGGACGGGCTCGAGTGGCGCGACATGGCGGTCTTCTACCGCACCAACGCGCTCAGCCGCGTGATGGAAGATGCGCTGCGATCGCACGCCGTGCCCTACCGCATCGCCCGCGGCACCGCCTTTTATGACCGAGAAGAGGTCAAGAACGCCATCGCCTACCTGCGGGTGGTTGCCAACCCGGCGGACAACATCTCGCTGCTTCGCATCGTCAACACGCCTACTCGCGGCATCGGCAAGACGAGCCTGAACAAGCTCGACGCCGCGGCGAACATGGCCGGCGTTCCGCTGTTCGAGATGCTCCGCGAGCCCGACAAGCACCCCGAGGTCACGGCTCGCTCGGGCAAGAGCTGCCGCGAGTTCGTGCAGATGATCGAGGGCTGGACCGGGCACGGCAGCTTCATGGGTGCCGAAGTCAGCGCGACGCTGGCCGACCTCGTGGCGCGCGTCATCGACGACAGCGGCCTGCGCACCATGTACGAGGCACGCGCCAAGTCGGGCGGCGAGGAAGACGAGAGCCGGCTGGACAACCTCGACCAGCTGATCACGGGAGCAGCGGAGTTCGAGCGTGAGTACGACCCGGCGGGCGATCCGTTCGCCTTCACCGACGCCGAGCAAGCCAGCCAGGGCAACGACGCGGAAGTGCCGCCGCTGCTGGCGATGCTCCGCGCCTGGCTCGAGACCGTCGCGCTGGTGAGCGACCAGGACGCCGTCGACGCGGCGGGTGGGGCCGTGACGCTCATGACGCTGCACGCCAGCAAGGGCCTGGAGTTCCCCGCCGTCGCGATGATCGGCCTCGAAGAAGGCACGCTGCCGCACAGCCGGGCCCGCGAGAGCGAGGCCGAGCTCGAAGAGGAGCGCCGCCTCGCGTTCGTCGGCATCACGCGAGCCATGAAGCGGTTGCTGATCACGAGCGCCCGCGTGCGCGCCGTCCGCGGCGTACCCGAGCGCACGATCCCCAGCCGATTCCTGAGCGAGATCGGCCAGGAGGGCGACGGCCACGTCCAGTTCAGCGATCGCGCCGACGACTTCAGCGACTACGGCGGTGGAGGCGGCGCCGACTTCGACCCCTGGGGCGAAGACGACGAGCCCAAGACCGCCGCCCTCAAGGTCGGCTCACGCGTTCGCCACCCCCAGTTCGGCGTGGGCAAGGTCCTGAGCTGCGGCACGGGCCCCGGCGCGCGGGCGCGCGTGGAGTTCACGGGCATCGGGGTGAAGACGCTGATCCTGGAGTATGCGAGGTTGACGCGGGTGGATTAAGCCATCGCCCGCAACGTACTCGGGCTCTCCGCCTGCCCGGTCCGCGCACTCAGCAACACCGCCGCCGCCATCGGCCCCAGGTGCTGGGCGTCCAGCGGGGGCGTGGCGCGGCCGTCGAGGAGGGGCGAGACGAACGCGACCAGCGCATCGAGCGCGGTGCGGTGCTGGGCTTCAGCCTTCGATCGTGCCCTGCGTTCGGTGCTGTCGATGGTCTTGCCCGTCGGGTCGATCCAGCGGTGGCCGTCGTCGCCAAGTTCCAGTCTCCCCGCCTCGCCCAGCAGCGTGGCCCGGCGTTGCCAGCCGCCGGCCCGGTCGCTCAGCATGATGCACGCCGCGGCACCGCCCTCGAAGCGGGCGTGGGCGGTCAGGTCGCCCGTGAGCGCGCCGAGCGACAGGCTCGCGCTCGGCTTCATTGGCCCGTTCAGCGCCGCCTCCACGCGCTCGGCCTCGCCCAGCACGCCCACGAGCAGGTCGAGCGCGTCGACCAGCAGCGCGCCCGTCGCGCCCTCTCCGGCCATGGTCGGGTCGCGGAAGCCCGCGAACATCGCGCTGCGGATCTCGCCGAAGGCGACCAGCGTTTCCTCCGCTTCCTGCGCGGCAAGGCCGTGGCGGAGCAATGGCCCGAAGCGGACGGCCTCGGTGGGCACGCGGCCCTGGATCGGCCGGTGCCAGGCCTCGGCCGCGTCGCTGGGCGGCATGGGCAGCGGCGAGAGCGTCGCGATGCGCTTGCCCTCGGCAGCGGCCCTTGCGATGGCCTGCGGCAGCGCATCGCCGTAGCCATCGCACGCGGTCGCCAGCAGCACGACGCGGGCGTCGGTGTTCAAGAGGTCGAGCAGGTCACCGGCGAACGTGGCCCCGAGCTCGTCGGCCAGCGTCGTGCCGTGAGCGCGGACGGGCGAGGCCGCGGCCGTCACGCTCGCGTCGAGCTCATTGGCGAGCGCGGCCAGCAGCGGCGCCTGCTCGGGCGTGGCCCAGATGGCCATCGAGTTGGCTCGGGAATCGGCTGATGTTTCTTCCACGCGAAGCCTCCGCGAGCCGCCGGCGTACCATGCAGTGTACGAGTGGTGCGGCCGGACGGTCGCGGGCGGGGGGAGCGATCCCGTCGTTCGAGGAAAGTCCGAGCACGACAGGGCAACGGTGGTGGGTAACGCCCACCCGTCGGATCTCGATCAGGTCGCGAGCCGGCGAGGGACAGTGCCACAGAAAACACACCGCCGATGGCGCCGCTTGCGGCGCACAGGTAAGGTTGAAATGGTGCGGTAAGAGCGCACCGCCCGATTGGTGACAATCGGGGCACGGCAAACCCCACCGCGTGCAAGGTCACGCAGCCGTCGCGATGATCTCGGTCATCGACGCCCGGCCCGGGCGGCAGGCGGCGGGTAGACCGCTGGAGCTCCGGCTCCGATCACGCCGGCAACGGCGTGGCCAGAGAAATGGCCGTCGCCCACCCCGGAGGGCCGTTCGCACCGGGAATGGGTACAGAACTCGGCTTATAGGCCGCACGCGACCACATGATGGCCCCGGGGGAGACCCTGGGGCCATCGCCTTTCGCAACGGTGCTGCCGTTACCATTCATCATGGTCGATTCCGACAAGCCCGTCCTCCTCATCGGCGCCGGTCTCGCCGGCTCGCTCCTCGCCGTCCTGCTTGCCAGGCAGGGCTTCCGCGTCGTCGTCGCCGAAGGGCGGGGCGATCCGAGGGCCAAGGGCTACGTCGGCGGGCGGTCGATCAACCTCGCGCTGTCCATTCGCGGCATCACGGCGCTCAAGGCCGCGGGCATCGCCGACCAGGTCCTTGCCGACGCGCTGCCGATGCCCGGCCGCATCATGCACCCCGAGAGCCTGACCGACGCGACGGGCGAGGGCACCGTCTACCAGCCCTACAGCCAGGACCCGGCCGACGCGATCCTGAGCGTCTCGCGCGGCGGTCTGAACGTTGCGCTCTTGGACGCGGCAGGGCAGACGCCCGGCGTCGAGCTGCGATTTGAGCACCGCTGCACGAACGTCGATCTCGACGAAGCCAGCGCGACCTTCGACACCCCCGATGGCGAGGTCACGTTGCAGGGCCGCGTGCTCATTGGCGCCGACGGCGCGTTCAGCGCGGTGCGGCAGGCCATGCAGGTCACCGACCGCTTCGACTACTCCCAGAGCTACCTCGAAGCGGGCTACAAGGAACTGCACATACCGGCGCCCCAGGACCTGCCCGACCTGCCCGACGGCGTCGCGGACGAGTTTGGCGGCTTCGCGATGGAGCCCAAGGGCCTGCACATCTGGGCCGGCCGCGGCGGCGGGGCCTCGATGATGATCGCGCTGCCCAACCCCGACAAGTCTTTTACGTGCACGCTGTTCTGGCCCTACGCCGGCACCCACGGCTTCGACGCGGTCGAAGCGCTCAGCGACAACGCCCTGCGGCTGTTCTTTGACGAGCACTACCCCGACACGCGCTGGCTCATGCCGACGCTCGTCAAAGACTTCCGTGCGAACCCGACCAGCAGCCTCGTCACCGTGCGCTGCCGGCCCTGGCGTCGCGGCAAGAGCCTCATCCTGGGCGACGCGGCCCACGCCATCGTGCCGTTCTTCGGCCAGGGCATGAACGCGGCCTTCGAGGACTGCCGCGTGTTCGCGGAAATGATCGAGAGCGCGGGCGGCGACATCGAGGGCGTCATGGACCCCTTCTGGAAGGCCCGCGTCGACAACGCCAACGCCATCGCCGACATGGCCATCGCCAACTTCGTCGAGATGCGCGAGAAGGTCGCCGACGAGAAGTTCCTGTACCACAAGAAGGTCGAGCAGGCCGTCCACGCCGAGCTGGGCGACGAGATGCCCGAGCGTGCCACGCCGCTGTACAACCTGGTGAGTTTCACCAACGTGCCCTACGCCGAGGCCCTCCGCCGCGGCCGTCAGCTCGACGACACGATCGCCCGCATCGCCTCGCTCGTGCCCAGCAAGCGGGCCAGCGAGCTCGACGCCGCGGCATGGCGCGAGCTGGTGGCCGACCACGCGCGTCGGGTCCTCGGCGGGCAGCCGGCCTGAACAATGCTGCTCGTCGATACGTCAAACGTCCTCTACGTGACCGGCGTGCTGCCGCAGCACATGATGGGTGACGGGGCCGGGCTCGACCTGCCGGGCCTCGCGCGGCTGATCTCGACGAGCCGGTACGGCCGGCGGCGGGCCGTGCTGGTGAGCGACGGGGTGGGACCGAGCCGCGCGAACGACGCCGCACTCGCTTCCGAGACGGGCGCGCCCGAAGCGACGAACACCGCACCCTCGGGCAAGGAAGTCGCGGGGCTCGACGTCGTCTACGCCGGGGCGAACCAGGAGGCCGACGACGTCATCGAGCTGCTGCTCGCGCGCGACACGGCCCCGAGGCGACTGCTGGTCGTCTCGACGGATCGCCGGCTCATCAGGGCCGCCCGGCGACGACGCGCACAGAGCATCACGAGCGAGGCATTCCTTCGGCACCTGGCCAGCGACGCAAGCAAGCCCAGGGCCAAGCCGCTGCCCGGGTACGCCACGCAGGTGCCGCTGAACGAATACGCGGTCGGCTACTGGATGTCGCTCTTCGGCTACGGCTCGATGGCCGAAGAGGCCCCGCCGGGCGAGCGGCCCGTCTCGGACGTCTCCCGCGCCGCCCAGCGCGGCCTCGACGAGGAACGCCAGCGTGAGCAGGCCCGGAAGCGTGCCAGCAGCCCGCACGCCCACGAGCGGCTGAAGATCCCCAAGGATCTGCTGGGTGCCAACGGCAAGCCGAGCGCATCGAAGGACAGACCGCCACCTCCACCGAAGCCTCGCGTAGAGCCGCCCCCGCCGCCGCCGCCGGCCGACGACGAGTTGCCCGCCGACGTGAAGGACCTCCTCAAAGATTCCGGCCTGTCCATCGACCCGGCCGATCTGGACATGGACCGATGGCTCCCACAGCAAGACACGCCGCCTCCCTCCTCCTAGCCGTGCTCGCGCTCGCGGCCGGCTGCCAATCGTCCGAGCGGTACCAAGGCGAGAGCCGCACCGTCGCGACGTGGCAGGGCCGCACCCTATCGGCCGAGGTGCCCGACGCGGTCGGCGTGCCCGGGGCCCACTACGCCGCCGTCGAGGCCCTGCAGGCCCGCGGCTACGCCGTGGTGGCCGACGAGACGACCGCCGACCGCGGATACCTGGCCGCCCGCGGGCCCGATGACACGGTCATGGGCGGGTACCGACGCGTCGTCGTTCGCACCACCCTGACGCCGGCGGCGGTGGGGGTCAAGATCACCCTCGAGCCCGCCGGCGACGAGGTCGCGGCCCGGGCCATCTTCGATGACGTGCTCCGGCGTCTGGGGCTCTGAGCGCGGCTTCGATGCAAGTTCCTTGTTTGCATCGCGTTATGCAGTCGTACGCAGGGTCGTCAGGGGCGCTGCCGGTTGACTTGCAGCCCCCGAACGGCTTGGATTGCCAAGAGGACCGCTATGCCCAGTGACGCCATCTTGAACCTCCCCCTCGCCCTGATCGGTCCGCTGGGCTGGCCCGAGATCGGGGCCATCTTGGTCATCGCGGTGCTGCTCTTCGGCCGCCGGCTGCCCGACGTGGGCCGCAACGTGGGCAAGGCGATCATCGAGTTCAAGCGGGGCGTCAAGGGCATCACCGACGACATCGAGGAAGAGTCTCGCAAGCCCGACTCGCGCGACCAGGGCCGCCCAGCCCCAGAGCTCGAGGCCCCCAAGGGCACGGCCTACCGCGACGATGCCTTCCACGAGCCGCCCGCGGGCGACGTCGGACGGCCCGACCCCGTGCCCCAGCAGCAGACGCCGCCGCACACGCCCGGCGACGGCCAGCCACGCACGAGCTGAGGCCATCATCGCTCGGCACGGTCGAGCGAGCCCCGCTATCATCCCGACCCGCCGCGTCCGTAGAGGGCGTGGCCGCACTTCGGCGAGGTAGCTCAGCTGGTCTAGAGCGCTGGATTCATAACCCGGAGGTCGAGGGTTCGAGTCCCTCCCTCGCCACTTTCCCACCTCACCACAGCACGCGCACCCGGATCGTCTCGGGGATGGCCTCGAGCTCGGCGACCACCGGCCGCGAGTCGCCCGGGTCGACGTCGACGACCACGTAGCCCAGGTCTTGGTTCGTGCCGAGCACCTCGCCGCTGACGTTCGCGCCGTGGGCGCTGAGCGCCTGGTGCAGCTTGCCGAGCACGCCCGGCACGTTCTTGTGGAAGTGCAGGATGCGGTGTGGCCGGGCACGGTCATTCACCGCTTGTGCGGGCAGTTCGACGTTCGGCACGTTGACGGCACCCGTTGTCGAGCCGACGTTGATGAACCTCGTGAGCTTCGTGGCGACGTCCTGGGCGATGGCCTCCTGGGCCTCGCCCGTCGAGCCGCCGACGTGCGGCGTCAGGATCACGTTGTCGAGCCCTTGCAGCGGGCTCGCGAACGGCTCGTCGTTGCTCGACGGCTCCTGGGGGAACACGTCGACCGCGGCTCCGGCGAGATGCCCGCCGTGCAACGCCTCGCTCAGCGCGTCGATGTCGACGACGCTGCCGCGCGAGTTGTTGAGCAGCATCGCGCCACCGTGCATCAGGCCGAGCTCTCGTCCGCCGATCAGGTTGGCGGTCCCGTCGGTCGCCGGCACGTGCAGGGTCACGACGTCGCTCTCGCGGAGCAGGTCGTCGAGCGAGGCCGCCGGTCGCGCGTTGCCCAAGGCCAGCGTGGGCCGCACGTCGTGGAAGATCACGCGCATGCCCATCGCCTCGGCCAGCACGCTCACCTGCGAGCCGATGCGGCCGTAGCCCACGATGCCCAGCGTGCGGCCGCGGACCTCGTGGCTGCCCGCGCTGGTCTTGCGCCATCGGCCGGCGTGCATCTGCGTCGAGCGATCCAGCAAGCGCCGGTGCAACGCGATCACCTCCGCGATCACCAGTTCTGCCACGCTGCGGGTATTGCTAAAGGGGCTGTTGAAGACCGGAACGCCCCTCGCCGCCGCGGCCCCCAGGTCGACCTGGTTCGTCCCGATGCAGAAGCAGCCGATAGCCAGCAGCGAGCCCGCCTGATCAAGCGCCCCGGCGTCGATCTGCGACTTGCTGCGGATGCCGATGGCGTGGGCGCCGCGGATCGCTTCGGCCATGAGCGCCCCGGTGCAGGCATCGCGCAGGCACTCGACGGCGAAGCCCTCGGCCTGCAGTTGCTCGCGGGCGCTGTCGTGCACGCCCTCGAGCAGCACGATGCGGATCTTGTCCTTCGGATAGCTCGTGGGCCGCTCGGTCGTCGCCGTGGTTGCCTTGGTCTCGCTCACCGATGATGGTATCGGCCGTCAGCCACCGCGCGCTCCTAAGAGTTCGAGCGGCCGGCGTCGCGCGAGCGAGAGCACCGCCGGCGCCGCGGCCAGTAGCGTCAGCACCATCGTGACCGCCCAGCTGAACGCGAGCGGCCCGACGGGCGGCCGCAGCGACAGCGTGAGCCCCACCAGCAACGCATAGAGCCGCTGCCCCGCCCATGCGGCCTGGAAGCCCAAGAGCGTGCCCAGCACGATGGCCGCGAGGGCAATGAGGATCGCTTCGGAAAGGATGAGGCGCGCCACGATGCCGCGTGATGCCCCGATCGCGCGCAGCACGCCCAGCTCGTAGCGCCTGGCATGGATGCCCGCGACGACGAGGTTCGCGACTCCAAAGCACGCGACCAGCATCGCCATGACGGCGACGGCCGAGAACACCGCCAGCGTCGTGCCCGCGACGGTCTCGATCTCTCGTTTGATCTGCCGCCCGCTGCCCGCGTCGAGCACGCCGCTGCCGAACAAGACGTCGCGGATCTCGGCGACGGCGACCTCGTCGTTCGTCTCTTCGTCGAGATCGATCTGAATGAGGTGGATGGCATTCACGCCGAACCGCTCGACCAGGTCGCGCCGCGTGCCGAACACGGCGTGCACGGCCTGCCTTGCCAGATCCTCGCCCGCGTTGAAGTACTGGCCCACGACCTCCAGCCCCGGGCTGGCGATGACGCCCACGACCTCGAAGTCGTGCGTCTGGCCCTGCACGGTGCAGGTGAACGTATCGCCCACGCCCAGACCCTGGGCGACGTTGAACTCGCGCGCCACGATGACGGCCCCGCCCTCGGCCAGCCGGCGCTTGGCCTCATCGGCATCGCCCTCGACCCACACCAGTCGGGTCATCACGAAGAACGGCTCGGGCTCGAAGGCGACGAACGTCGTCTGATACGTCTGTAACGCGCGGATGCCGAAGGCGTCGGTCTCGACCGGAAAGAGCGTGACTGCGCAGGTGCGCTCGACGAAGGGAAGGTCTTCGAGCGCGTCGCGGCTCTCTTCGGTCAGCCGCATGCCGCTCACGAACGCATCGGGGAAGTCGATCTGCCCCAGCCAGTCGCGCAGCATCGCCCCGCCCGTGATCCAGTTGGAGATCATGAGCGCCAGGCCGGTCATGAGCGCGCCGGAAGTGAAGCCCAGCCGATACGGCATCGACCGCACGCTCCGCTGCACGACCTTGCCCGGGAGGCCCATCAGCTTCGATAGCGGGCCAGCGAACAGCGCTGCCACGAGCAGCAACACCGGCGGGCCGAGCAGGAAGTAGCCCACGAACATCGCCGGCAGGCCAAAGGTCGCATAGCTCCAGAACACGACCTGCCCATCGTCTGGCACGCCCACCGCGATGGCCTGGACGGACACGAGCGCGAGCCCGGCGACCGTCAGCACCACCAGCGTGCGCGGTCGCGGCGAGGCCGCCCGGCTGGAGAGTGCACCCATCGGGCTCGTACGGCTCGCGCGCACCGCCGGCCACGTCGCGCCGAGCAGCCCCGCGGCGATCGAGCCGAAGAACGCCAGCGCCAGCATGCCGGGCGGCGTTGCGAGGCCACTGGGCAGCACCTCCCGGAAGTACCACGCGCCCGCGGCCGCCACGCCCACGCCCAGCGGTACGCCGACGCATGCGCCGACCACGCCGATGAGGATGCCCTCGACGAGCTGGGCCTGGGCGATCTGCCCGCGCGACGCGCCGATGCACCGCAGCATGCCGAGCTCACGCTGCCGCTCGACCACGCCCGCGCCCAAGCCGGTGACGATGATGAACGCCGCCGACAGCAGTGCCAGCAAGATTGCAAGCGAGAGCCCGAACTGCCCGCTCTTCATGTTGCGGTCCAGGCCGCTGGTGATGCGCTCGGTGGTCTGGAGCATCGCGCCCTCGGGCGCGTCGGCCTGCCGGGCCTCGACGACGGCCTGCGGGTCGAACTCGGGCCTCACGGTGATGTCGACCTGCGTGAGCTCGTCGGCCCCGCGGCCGGTCGCGGCACGCAGGCCCTCGAGCGTCAGGAACGCCTGCGGCCTTCCGCCCAGCGGCGGCGGCTCGCTCATGCCGACGACGGTGAGCTCGCTCGAGCCGAACAGCCGGCGCACGCTCACGGTGTCGCCCAGCCGCAGGCCCTGCAGGTCGTTGAACGCTTCGGCCTCGGCCTCGTTCGTCGGCGCATCGGTCGGGGCTGGGTCGACCGGATCCTCGCCCGTGCGCACAATCAGCGGGTCGGCTCGGTCGAACACGCCGAGCTTGCGCACCTGCTCCAGGCTGCCCTGCCAGGTCAATCGCCCCGCGAGCGTCGCGTCGACGACGATCTCGTTTGGTCCTTCGGGGGCGCGGCCGGCGATGATGCGGATCGGCCGCAGCCGCGCCTCGGCCTGCGGATCCACGCCGATGCCCATGGCGTTGACGCGAAAGTTGGCCTGTCGACGGAAGTAGCGGCGTTCGGGGTCGTCCTCGCGCGGCGTGTAGACCTCGCGGGTGATCTGGAGCGCCAGGTCTCGCGACAGCCGCGGCGCGGCGGCCTCGACCTCGGGCCACGCGCGGACGGCGTCAAGCGCGCTGGCGGGCATCATCCCGCCGCGGCCGGTCGGCTCCAGTCGGAGCTGGGCAGCGCCGAAGGTCGCGTCCATGCGCGCCCCGACGGCGTTGTTGGCCGACGACAGCGCGCACGCCACGGCGGCGATGAGCGCGGCCGAGAGCGCGACCGCCGCGGTCAGCAGCGCGGTCCTAGCCCGCCTGCGCCACGCGCTGGTGATAGCGAGCCGCCACGCCGGCCGCATCGAGCCCCTCCGTTTCGATGTGTCCGTCCATCTGGCCGTCGCGCAGCACGAAGATGCGCTGGCAGTGCGACGCTGCCGCCGGCTCGTGCGTCACCATGAGCACCGTCGCCTGCTGCTCGCGCGCGACCTCGCCCAGCAGGTTCCACAGCTTCTCGCCGGTCTGGGAGTCGAGCGCCCCGGTTGGCTCGTCGGCCAGGATGACCCGGGGCGAGAACAGCAGCGCCCGCGCGATCGCCACGCGCTGCTGCTCGCCGCCGCTGAGCGCATCGGGCCGGTGGTCCCCGCGGTCACCCACGCCCAGGCGGTCCAGCAGGCTCGCGGCGTGCTCGCGCATCTGGGGCGTGTCCTCGCCCGCGAGCGCGGCGGGCAGGGACACGTTCTCGCGCGCCGTCAGCGTCGGGATGAGGTTGAACTGTTGGAAGATGATGCCGATCGACTTGCGCCGGTACGCGTTGGCCTCGCGCTCGCCGAGCTGATCGACCCGGACGCCGGCGACCTCGATCTCGCCCTCGTCTGGCGAATCCATCGCGGCCAACAGGTGCAGGAGCGTGCTCTTGCCGCTGCCGCTCTGGCCCATGATCGCGAAGAAGCCCGGCCCGTCGATCGACAGGTCGAGCCCGCGCAGGGCGTGCACCGTGCGCCCGCCAAGGCCGTATCGCTTGTGCAGTCCGTGGCAGCGGATCATGCTACTTGTTGGGCCGCCGGCCGGGGGTCTTTCATGCGCCGCCGCTGTCGGCGTACGCGGCAGCATCCATCAGGTCGTCGAGCTGGCCGGCGTCGCTGGCCTTGACCTTCACCAGCCAGCCCTTGCCGTAGCAGTCTTCGTTGATGAGGCCCGGGTTGTCGCCCAGCGCGTCGTTGACCTCGACGACTTCGCCGTCGACGTGGCTGTAGATGTCGCTGGTGGTCTTGACCGACTCGACCTCGCCCACGGCGTCGCCCTTGCCCAGGCTCGTGCCGGCCGGCTTCATCTCGACGAACGTCACGTCGGTGAGCTGATCGACGGCGAACTGGGTGATGCCGATGACCACCGTGTCGCCCTCGAGCTTGTGCCATTCGTGGGAGTCGCTGTAGCGGCGGTCGTCGGGTGCGGCCATGGTGAACAAGTCCTCGGGCAGGGCGTGCGGATCGACGTGGCGGTCGCCCTTGGTCGATGGGCGATCCGCCGGGACGGCAATGCTATGGGCGAAGGCTCCCGAAGCCACCCTCGGGCGTTGCGACGGGGGATGCCCGCCGATCGGGCGACTACAGTGCCCCGATGCTGCTCGCCCTCGCCGCCCGCTCCTTGCGCTCCATGCTCGCCGGCAAGGACGCAAGCCTGCCACTGACCGACCTGCCCCGCTTCGCCCACGAGCAACTGGGCCTGCACGGGCTGATGCTGTCGGCAGACCTCTTGGCCGGCCGCACCCGGGACGATCTCTCCCGCCTGCGCGACGCGGCCGACCGGGCCCGATGCTCGTGCCTCGTCCTGCTCGAGGAAGACCCCCAGAAGCTCGCCGCCGCCGACGCGAGCGCCGCGGCCGAGCGCATCCGCCGGGTCATGGCCGCCGCCAGCCTGCTGGGCTGCAACGCCGCGAGCGTCGCGGTCGACGCACCCGACTCCCCCGAGGCGCTCGAGATCGTGGCCGAGCGGTTCAAGGCCCTCATGGGCGAGGCCGAGCAGCGCGAGCTCAACCTGCTCATCATGCCCGGCTCGAGCAAGCGTCCCGGGCTGACCTCGTCGCCCGATCGCCTGACGGAGCTGCTCAAGAAGATCGGCGGCTTCCGCGTGGGCACCATGCCCGACTTCGCCCACGCCGCCGAGGCAGAAGACCCGCCCGCGTACTTGCGGAAGGTCACGCCCTACGCCTCGGCCGTGCTGGGCTCGACGCTTGGCTTCAAGGTGATCGAGGGCGAGCTCGACGACGAGCGGGCGATCGTGGAGCACCAGGGCTATGACCTGGCCGCCGCGGTCGAGGCCATCGCCGCGGTCGGCTACGACGGCGCCGTGGGCCTCGACTACCACGGCGAGGGCGATCTCCGAATGGGCCTGCGTCGCAGCCGTGAAGGCTTTGCGCTGGCGATGGAGGGCAAGGGCGGCCCGTTCAGCCTGGTTCAGGACGAGGAAGAGTTCGACGACGAGATGGACGCCGCCGCCGCCGCGCTGCTTGACGCCATCCTGAGCGATGACGGCGGCGAAGACGACGAAGGCGAGGACGACGACGAGGGAGATTCGGGCGACGCCGTCGACCGCGACTCGGACGATGGCGACGCGGCGGCCGATGACGCTGCTCCCGCCGAGCCGGCCCCGACGAAGACCAGCAAGAAGACGACGAAGAAGCCCGCCAAGAAGACCACAAAGAAGACCGCCAAGAAGGCCACCGACGACGGAGACGAGGCATGAGCCGCCAGGGGGATACGCTCCGTTCGGCGGCCGTCGCGGTCGAGGTCGCCTCCGGGCCAGAGGGGCGGCCCGGTGAATCAGGCACTCCAGGCGATCGGCGGCCCTCGGCCAAGCGAGCCAGCGTGATCCCCCACGACGTGGACATCATCGTCACCATCGACGGGCCCGCCGGCACCGGCAAGAGCACCGTCGCCCAGGCCCTCGCCGAGCGTCTGGGGCTCGACCTGCTGGACACCGGAGCCATGTATCGCGCCGCGGCGGCCATCGCGATCGATCGCGGCATGATCGACGGCATCGAGGCGGGCGACGCCGAGACCATCGCGAAGTTCGTCGACGTCATCGCCCAGGCCGACCTGCACTTCGACTGGAACACCGATCCACCGGCCATCATGGCTTGGATCACCGAGCATAAGAAGTTCGAGCCGCTCAACGACCGCATCCGCACGCCCGACGTGACCAAGGCCGTCTCGATCGTCGCGGGCATCGCCGAGCTGCGACGCCACATGGTCCGCAAGCAGCGGCTCATCGGCCAGCAGCACCCGCGCCTCGTGACCGAGGGCCGCGATCAGGGCTCGGTCGTTTTTCCTGATGCACTCGTGAAGTTCTTCCTCGACGCCGACCTCGAAGTGCGTGCCCAGCGGCGGGCCGACCAGCTCCGCGAGGCGGGCTACCCCGTCGAGGCCGAGCAACTGATGGAGGACCTCGCGCGGCGGGACGAGCTCGATCGCAGCCGCGACGAAGGCCCGCTGATCTGTCCCGACGACGCGACCACCGTCGACACCACCAGCCTGAGCTTCGACGGCGTCGTCGATCGGCTGGAGCGCGACGTGCTCGACCGCGTGGGCGTCGCCTAGCCGGACCGGGCCCGTGAGCGAGCCGGACGCACATGCCCCGCCGCAGAAGACGCTGGCCTACCGCATCGGCCAGCCGATCACGCGCGCGTACTTCCGCGGCTTCCACGACGTCCGCTGGATGCACCCCGAGCGCGTGCCCGCCGACGGCCCGCTGCTCGTCGTGGCAAACCACCAGAGCTACTACGACCCGCCGCTGATCGGCGGCGGCATCACGAATCGACCGCTGGACTACCTGGCGCGCGCGGGCCTCTTCAAGAACCCGCTGTTCTCCCGGTTCATCAGCGCGTTCAACGCGTTCCCCATCAAGGAAGATACGGGCGACCGGGCCGCCCTCAATACCGTGATCGATCGCCTGCAAGCCGGCGGCGCGGTGCTGCTCTTCCCCGAGGGTCGCCGCACGCGCCAGGGCCACGTCATGCCCCTGAAACGCGGCATGGCGCTCATCTTGCGAAAGGCCCGCTGCCCGCTGCTGCCGGTCGCCATCGACGGCGTCTTCGACGTCTTCCCGCCGGGGCAAAAGCGGCCGAGCTTGTTCAAGGGCCCCATCGGCGTCCACTACGGCGAGCCCATCATGCCCGACGAGCTGCCGCGGCACGCCGAGCCGCTGCTAACGATGCTGCACGACCGCATCGACGCGCAGCGCCTGGAACTTCGTCTCGAGCTGCTCAAGCAGAGCAACGGCAGGTTTCCGGCGCCGCTTGGACCGAAGACGCCGGGCGCCATGGAGTGACCTTCGTCGCTAATCGTGGCGCAGTGCGACGATCGGGTCTTGCTTGGCCGCCTTGCGCGCCGGGTAGAGGCCGAAGATCAGGCCCGTCAGTACCGCCACGGTCATCGCCACGATCACCGACCACCACGCGAGTTGCGTCGGCAGGCTCGCGTCGGAGGGAATGAACCGGCCGACGAGCGGCACGTTGGGCAGCAGCGGCACCGCCCAGCCCAGCAGCAGGCTAAGCCCGACGCCGATCGCGACGCCGATGAGCCCGCCGATGAGGCTCAGCACGCTGGTCTCGACGAGGAACTGCCAGACGATGTGCTTGCGCGTCGCGCCCAATGCCCGGCGGATGCCGATCTCTCGCGTTCGCTCGGTTACCGTCGCAAGCATGATGTTCATGATGCCGATGCCGCCCACCAGAAGGCTGATGCCCGCGATGGCCATGAGCATGAGCGTGCCGCGGAGGGCCGCCCGCTCGGCGTTCTCCAGCAGCTCGAAGGGCACGACCATGGTCACGTCGGTCATGCCGTCGCGCCGCGTCTCGAGCACCCGCTCCAGGCGCTGGGCCAGGCCTACGACCTGCTCGCGCTCGGGCACGGTCAGGTACAGCTCGCTCACGTGCACCTCAGACGCGTTGAACGAGCCGCTGGTGCGGCGGAAGACGGTGTCGCCGAAGACGTACCGCGCCGTCTCGATGGGCACGTGCACGTCCTGGTTCAGGTCTCGGCCGACCAGGGCCGAACCAGCGCCGCCGGCCAGGCCGACGGGCGAGAGCACGCCCACGATCCGAAGCGCCTTGTCGTCGATGCGGATCGTGCTGCCCAGCGGGTCTTCGAGCGGGAAGAGCTGCCGCGATACCTCGTTGCCGATGACGCACACCATCGCCCGCTCGGCGTTGTCGCTCTCGGTCAGGTACCGGCCGCGCGCTACGCGCAGGTTGGCGACCTCCGCCAGCAGCGGGTCGACGCCGTACGCCTGGCTGGTCTGCTTCTGCGGTCCGCGGATGATCTCCGAACCGACTTCCTTGAGCGCCACGATGCGCGCATCGTCCGAGAAGTTGTCATAGATGATCCGCAGGTCGTTCCACGTGATGCCGTAATTGACGACGAACGACCGCTCCTGGCCCTGCTGCTGGGTCTCGGGCGGCCGCTGGCTGCGGATGATGATGTTGCGGGCGCCCAATTGCTCGATCTGGCGCAACGCCTCCTGCTTGCTGCCCTCGCCGATGGACACCATACAGATCACGGCCGCGACGCCCAGGATGATGCCCAGGGCCGTCAGGAAGCTGCGCAGCTTGTGCAAGCGGAGGTTGGCGATGCCCAGTCGGATGGTTTCGAGCAGGAATGTCACGCGGAATCACCCGATAGAGGCCAAGTGGAGCCGACGGCCGCCGGCGGACGAATAGGCAGCGGCCAGGAACCAGGATGGTAGTGGCCCCCGCGTCCGTCGCGGGCCGAGGAATCAGATTCACAAGGGATACCGATCGACGTGCCGCAGGCTGCCAGATCCATCGACATCGGAATCGAGACCGCGACCGAGCGCGGGTGGCTGTACGAGGTCACGCTCACCGGCCGGGGCGGCTCCACGACGCACGCCGTCAGCCTGAGCTGGCACGACCACGACTACTGGTGCGGCGGCGCCCTCGCCCCCAGCCGCCTGCTCGAGCGACTCCTGGGCCTGCTGACCCGCCAACTCGGCACGGGCGATACGCCCGCCTCGCTCCCCGCCCGATTCGACTGCGCCACGGCGCGTCGCTGGCTGCCGGAGATCGACGACCTGCTCCGCGAGGGGCCGATGGGCGGCGGCGCAGCGCCTGCCTGAACGGGCTCACGGAGGCGGGCTTACTTGAGCATGTCCTTCAGATACCGCCCCGTGTGGCTCGCCTTCACCTTCGCCACCGCCTCGGGCGGGCCCTCGGCCACGATCGTGCCGCCGCCGTCGCCGCCCTCGGGGCCCAGGTCGACGATCCAGTCGGCCCGCTTGATGACGTCGAGGTTGTGCTCGATGACCACCAGCGTGTTGCCCGCGTCGGCCAGGCGATCGAACACGCTCACCAGGCGGCTGATGTCCTCGAAGTGCAGGCCCGTCGTCGGCTCGTCGAGCACGTACAGGGTGTGCTCGGTGCTGGGCGTGCCGTCGATGCGGGTGCCCTTACCGAGCTCGGTCGCCAGCTTCACGCGCTGGGCCTCGCCGCCCGAGAGCGTGGTGCTGGGCTGGCCCAGCGTGAGGTAGCCGAGCCCGACGTCACGCAGGCACTCGACGAATCGCAGGATCTTGCCGTGCGCGTCGAAGAACGCGCACGCGTCCTCGATGGTCATGGCCAGCACGTCGGCGATGTTCTTGCCCTTGTAGAGCACCTCGAGCGTCTCGCGGTTGTACCGCTTGCCCTTGCACACCTCGCATTGGACGAACACGTCGGGCAGGAAGTGCATCTCGATCTTCTTGACGCCCTGGCCCTGGCACGCCTCGCAGCGTCCGCCCGCGCCCGCCTTGCCCACGCGGTCGGCCGGCACGTTGAAGCTGAATCGGCCGGGCATGTAGCCGCGCATCTTGGCCTCGCGCGTGCTGGCGAACACCTTGCGGATGTCGTCGAACACGCCCGTGTACGTGGCCGGGTTCGAGCGCGGCGTGCGGCCGATGGGCGATTGGTCGACCTCGATCACCCGGTCGATGCGCTGCATGCCGTTGACGCGGGCGTGCTGGCCCGGCTTCACGCGCGTGCCGGTGATCTCGCGCTTCAGGCTCTTGAGCAGGATGTCGTTGACCAGCGTGCTCTTGCCGCTGCCCGACACACCCGTCACGCAGATGATGCCCTCGACCGGGAAGGCCGCGTCGATGCCCTTGAGGTTGTTCTCCTTGGCGCCCTTCACCACGACGGCCTTCTTCGGGTCCATCGTGCGGCGTTCCGCGGGAACATCGATCTTTCGCTTACCCGACAGGTACTCGCCCGTCAGCGAGCCCGGCGTGGCGCACACGTCCTTCACCGTGCCCTGCGCGACGACGCGGCCGCCGTGCACGCCCGGCCCGGGGCCGATGTCCAGCACGTGGTCGGCCGATCGAATCATGTCCTCGTCGTGCTCGACAACGAGCACGGTGTTGCCGATGTCCGTCAGGTGGCGCAGCGTGCGGATGAGCCGGTCGTTGTCGCGCTGGTGCAGGCCGATGGTCGGCTCGTCGAGCACGTAGCACGCGCCGACCAGCCCGCTGCCCACCTGCGTGGCCAGCCTGATGCGCTGGGCCTCACCGCCCGAAAGCGTCGCGGTTCGGCGGTCGAGCGAGAGGTAATCGAGCCCCACGCTCTGCAGGAACCGCAGCCGGTTGCCCACCTCGCGGATGATCGGCTCGGCGATCGCGAGCCCCTCCTCGCTCAGCTCGAGCCCCTCGACGAACGCCATCGCGTCGTCGATCGTCAGGCGGCTCAGCTCGCTGATGTTGAGCATCGTGCCGTCGCTCTTGGGGCGGCCGATGACCGTTGGCGAGCCCGCGCGGCCCTTGTCGGCCTTGTGCTTGCTCTTGATGCACACGTGCAAGGCCTCGATGCGCAGCCGATCGCCGCAGCACGTCGGGCACGTCCGCTCGCTCTGGAAGCCGTGCAGGTGGTCCTTCACCCAGCTCGACTCGGTCTTGGTGAACCAGTCCTGGAGCATCGTGAGCACGCCGGCCCAGTGTGCGCTGTAGGCCTCTTCCTGGTCCGGGCTCGTTCCGTGCATCAGGATGCCGTACACCTCGTCGCTCAGGTCGTTGAGCGACGAGCCCTGGGCCACGCCGAACCTCCGGCAGAACCAGCGCAGCCGCTTGGGGTAGACCATGCCGCCCGGCCCGCTCTTTTTCCACGGCGCAATGCCGCCGCTGAGGATGCCGCGCTCGCCGTCGGGCGCGACCAGTTCCTCGTCAAACTCGAGGATGTGCCCCAGCCCCAGGCACGTGGCGCATGCGCCGAAGGGCGAGTTGAAGCTGAACACCCGCGGCTCGAGCTCGTCGAGCGCGTACGCCGGGTCGTCGGGGTCGGCCAGCTTTGCGCTGAAGCTGTGGTCGACCCACTGGCCGTTCTCCTCGACGGTGATGACGACCGAGCCCATGCCCACCTGCAACGCCGCCTCGATCGACTCGGCCAGCCGCTGCCGCACGTCCTCGCGGATGACGATGCGGTCGACCACGGCATCAATGTCGTGCTTTGCGTATCGCTCCAGATCGAGCGGGTTGTCGCTGGGTTCTTTGAGGACGTCTCTGAGATCAACGACCGCGCCGTCGACGCGGGCCCGCTGCCAGCCCATGCCCTGCAAGCGCTCCAGCACGTCGCGGTGGAAGCCCTTCTTGCCGCGCAAGACCGGGGCAAGCACCATCAGCCTCGTGTCCTCGCCAAAGCGGAGCACGGCGTCGACGATCTGCGTCGCGCTGGTGGCGCTGATCTGCTTGCCGCTACGCGCCGTGACCGTTCCGTCGCGCTTGGTCTTGGTCGGGCGCCACGAGTAGGGCGTGCCGCACCGGGCAAAGAGCAATCGCAGGTAGTCGTAGATTTCAGTGGTCGTCGCAACGGTCGAGCGCGGGTTGTGGGCGGCGCTCCGCTGCTCGATGGCGATGGTGGGGGGGATGCCCTCGATCTCGTCGATGTCGGGCTTCTTGAGCTGGTCGAGGAACTGCCGGGCGTAGGCCGACAGGCTTTCCATGTACTTTCGCTGCCCCTCGGCGAAGATCGTGTCGAACGCCAGGCTGCTCTTACCGCTGCCGCTCAGCCCGGTGATGACCACGAGCTTGTCACGCGGAATGGTGACGTCGATGGACTTGAGGTTGTGCTCGCGAGCGCCCTTCACGCGGATGGCCGGGCCATCGATCGTGGGCGGGGCGGCCGCGACGGCCCCGCGCCGCTTCCGCCCGCCACGGGGCGGCTTGGGCTCGATCTCACCCTTCTTTTCTGCCTTGGACGACGACGCCATGATCGCTGCTTCCGTGCTCATCTCGTTCTCGTTGCCCGCCCGCCGGTTTTCGGCGAGCCGGACTCCCACGATAGCGCGCCCGAACACCGAGCGAACACCGGAAATCTCCGCCGGGCGGGTCATCCTGCAGCCACGTACATTTCGCCCGACCGGAGGACCGAATGCGACCCATCCGCCCGATCCTGCTCCTGCTCGCCTCGCTCGCGATGGTCGCCTGCTCGGCCCAGCCGAAGCAGCCGGCCTCGGACCCGGTCGCCGAGCCGACGCAGCCCTTCTTCGCCGATCCTCCGAAGTGGCGTGCGATCTTTCAGGGCATCGAGTTCGCCGAACTCGCCAACGACAAGCCCCGTCCGCTCGTCGTCTCGGCCCTCAAGATCGATGCCGCCGCCGAGGGGCTCGAGCTGTTCACCACGCCCGGCAACGGCGGAGCACCGCTCGAGACCAACGGCCAGACCACGCGGGCGTTCCTCGAAGAGCGCGGGCTCGACGTGGCGATCAACACCCACTTCTTCGGCCCGTGCTGCAACATCATCCCGGGCGAGCCCAAGGACCTGACCGGCCTGTCGATCGCCCAGGGCGAGTTGGTCAGCCCGGCATCGACCGAGAGACAGCGAGACATCATCATCTTCGAAGCGGGCGTGCACCAGGACGGCGGCATCGACGCCGTCATGCTTACATCGACCCAGCTCGACCAACTCGAAGGCTTCACGCCGACGCATGCGATCGCGGGCCGAACGATCCTCGATGGCGGTCGAGTGGTGGAAGGCGGCGACGACTTTGCGACGATCCGCCACCCGCGCACGCTCGTCGGCTTGAGCAAGGACTACGGGACGCTCTATCTCGCCACCATCGACGGCCGCCAGCCCGGCTACAGCACCGGCGCGTCGCTGGCCGAGGCAGCCGCCATCATGTTCCACCTCGGCGCCACGATGGCCCTCAACGTCGACGGCGGCGGCTCGACCACCATGATCATCCGCGACGCCGACGGGGCGAGCCAACTCGCCAACAGCCCGAGCGCTGGCTTCGAGCGCGTCGTGGGCTCGAATCTCGGGCTGCGGGCACTGCCGCTGCAACCCGAGGGCGGCGACCCACGGTAACACGTGCGGTCCAATCCAAGGAGGCTTTCGCATGCCGCGACTCGGCCACGTCCTCACGATCGTCCTGCTCGCTGCCGCGGCCTGCCTCGCCCGGCAAGACCAGCCGGCCGACCAGCAGGCTCGCATGCGTTCGATGGTCGACCTGCGCAACCTCGCCATGGCGGTCACGACGTACAGCTTCGACCAGAGCACCATGCCGGGCGACGTCAAGGCGCTCTTCGATCTCGGGGTGCTCGCCGAGAGGCACGGCCAGCCGAGCGAAGATGGCGCCTCGCTCGTCTCCGAGGGCGGCGCGCACGAGTACATCGGGCTCGCCGGCGTCTCGCCCAGCGAGGTGCCCGACTGGGGCGACATCGCGATCGCGCATCGGTCGTTCGATCAGGCCTTTGCGGTCGAGCCCACGCCCGACAACCCGGACGGCGCGCTCGTTCCGGTGGCGTTTCTCGACAGCCACGTCGAGATGGTCTCGCTGGCCGAGGCCCGCTGGCTGGTCGAAGAGTCTCGCAAGACGCTCGCGGCCGTACGCGACGGTGCGCCGCTGCCGATGTACCGCCAGGTCGAGCGTGACGCCGCGCGCCTGGCCCAGGCCATGCAGTCGTACGCCGCCCGGCACGACGGGCTCGCGCCACCCGACTGGGCGTCGACGATGGCGTACCTCGAGCGGCTTGCCGACGAGCAGGACGACGCCGACCTCTTGAAGATCTACCTCTCGCCCCGGGCGCGAGAGACCACGTTCATCCCCGAGTTCGAGAGCGACGAGGAACGCAGCGAGTGGATCAACGCCAACAGCACGTGGACGAGCGACGCCCACGGGGCCAATCTGTGGCGCGTCCCGAATCCGGCGTTCACCGTGCTGCTCTCGGCCACGTCCGATGCCTGGGTGCGCACGCCCGACCGCCGGCTGCGCGAGCACGTACGCCGGCTGGCCTTCGCGATGGTCGACACGCGGGCGGACCTGGTCGATCGCGAAGTCCTCGAAGCCCGCCGGCGGGACTCGCGCGCGCTGTACGACGCCATCCGCGATGGCACGCCGCTGCCGCCCCTCGACGACGCGATGCACGACCTGCGGGCCCTGAGCATCGCCATTGCCAGCTATGCCAAGGCCAACGACGGCTACCTGCCCGGCGAGCTCGGCGAGCTCGTGCCGCACCTGCGAGGCCTCTGGGGCGTCTACGAGCGAGAGCCGTCCCGGGTGTTCCTCGTCCGCGCCGACGAATCACCCGCGCTCGTGGCGTCCGAGCCCGACGCCGAGTGGGTGCGAACGCACGGCTCGTACGTCTACCTGGGAGATCCGACCGTCCGCCTCCGAGACCTTCGGGGTTCGGAGGCCGGCATCCTGATCCACGCCCCGCTCGACCGACCCTTCCTGATCGAGAGTTCGATCGAGAACGATAAACGAGTACCGTTTGCCGGCCCACTCCTTGGCGTGCCGACCGGTCAGGACGGCGCGTCCGCACTTCCTCTGTACCTCTTCCCGGCGGAGTTCCTCGAGCAACAAGCCGCGGCCTCTCGCCAGGCCATCGAGGCCCTATCCGAGCGATAGCGTCGCGCTTACCGGGCCTCGGGCGTCGCGCTTGGGCGAAACACGCCGGGCTCGGCGGCGTATACGTCCCCATTCCGCGCTGCGGCCTGCCCGGCTTCGGTGCTTCTGACACAGGACTGGGGAGGTCCACCATGCCACGCCGTACCGTTCTCGCGGGCATCGCCTGCGCTGCTGCCATTTCAGCCGTTGCTCCGGCTCACGCCCAGGAGTTGCACCCGTTCGCCGATTACTTTCGGCAGGACCACACCCGCTGCCTGACGCCCGACCCGCGTCTGCTGCCGGGCATCGATAACCCGAGCGATTGCTCGCTCTCGCGCACGAACCCCGACGCCGCGTACGACCCGAGCACGGGCGTCTACCGCATCCCCGTGGTCGTGCACGTCATCCAGCGGACCGACGGCACCGGCGCGTTGAGCGACGCCCGCGTCACTTCGCAGATCGATATCCTCAACGAAGACTTCCGCGCCCTCGCCGGCACGCTCGGAGCCCCCGGCACCGACGTCGGCATCGAGTTCTACCTGGCGACCGAAGACCCCGACGGCAACCCGACCACTGGCATCACGCGCACCACCAATAACACGTGGTTCAACGACCGCGGCCGGTACTGGGACACGCTCGCCTGGGACACCAACCGCTACATGAACGTGTACACCAACAACGCCTCGGGCGCGCTCGGCTACGTGCCCAACCTGCCCCAGGGCGGCATCGTCGGCCTTCCCGAGGACCGCGTCGTCGTACTGCACTCGGCCTTCGGTCGTGGCGCTCCGCTGGTGCCCTTCAACCTGGGCCGCACCCTGACGCACGAGGTCGGCCACTACCTGGGCCTCTACCACACGTTCGACGGCAGCTGCGGCTCGACGAGCTCCTGCGACCGGACGGGCGACCTCATCTGCGATACCAACGGCCAGAGCAGCCCGACGTTTGGCTGTCCGAGCTCGCGCAGCAGCTGCGGCCTGCCCTCGCCCTTTGACAACTACATGGACTACTCCGACGACCGCTGCATGAACAAGTTCACGCCCATCCAGGCCCGGCGCATGCGTTGCACGCTCGAGAACTACCGCCCCGACGTGTACGAGGCCGCATCCATGGGCTGCTCGCCCGCCGACCTGGCCGAGCCCTTCGGCGAGCTCGACGTCTTCGACTTCCTCACGTTCCAGAACCTGTTCGGCACCGGCGACCTGGCCGCCGACTTCGACGGCGATGGCGAGCTGACCATCTTCGACTTCCTCGAGTTCCAGTCCCAGTTCGCCGGCGGCTGCTGAGACGCTCGAACACTCAAGGCGTGCTTCGCCCTCTGGCCGGTTCGACCTCCTCGGGTCGGACCGGCCTCGTTGCTTCGATGGCCTGGTCCAGGCGGGCGGCGATGATCGACGCCAGCGGCGCGTCGAGCGTTGCGGTCAGCCCCAGATCGATGCTCGCGGTGCCCAATGGATCGACGATGCCCGGCGTCGAGCGCGTCAGCCGAAGCGTGCCGCCGGTGAGGACGCCACCCAGGGCACTGGCCCCGGGCCTGGCGTTTGGCCGTAGAAGGCCCGATCCCCCATACACCGCGAGCGCGCCGTCGTTGATGATGAGGTGCTGGATGACCGTGTTGCCCGCGGCGCTCGAGAGCGAGGTCTTGCCCGCCACCGGCACGGCGAACATCCGCACCCGCGTGATCTGCCCGCGCACGCCCTCGAAGCCGCGGGCGGGGTCCAGGTCGTCGATCGCCAGGTCCGTCGCGAGGATCTCCGCGTCGGTATCACCCGAACTGCGATACGCCACGATCGTGGGCCGATGCGTGAGGGTCGCCGCCTCGCCCTCGTTGCGGATGCTCTCGATCCGCACGCGATCGGGCCCGACACCGCACGCAGCGAGCAGGCCGCAGGCCAAGATGCAGAGCAGGCAGGTGATGCGGGGTGTGTTCGGTCCCATGGGCTGCGTTCCTTGCGGCCGAACCGCGCATCTGACGGTGGGCGGGAAGATCGAACGGGAAGGAAAACCCGCGCTCGAGCGTTGCGTACTCCAACCGGCCGGAATGCAGCCGAACGCTCGGTCGGGTGGTATAGCCCTCTGGCCCGAAGCAGACACCCAAGGAAGGCACACGATGCGCGCCCTGATCACCACCGTCACCCTGCTCGCCCTGAGCGGCTCGGCCCTTGCCCAGCAGGGCGTCCGCGCCCAGAGCCCCCGCCGGGATGCCGGCCAGCACGCCCTGCGCATGATCGCCGAATCGCAGGCCAACCGCAACATCGGGCAGCCGTCGCCCTTCGTCGGGCCTTCGAACGTGGCCCCGCGGTACGGGCACTCGTACGGCCACTCGATCTTCCAAGGACACGGTGGATTCCACGGCCAAATCCACCGCCGGTCCCACGACATCATCCACGTCGGCCGCTCGCCGTTCATCGTCTACAACGGCGGCTACTACCGCTACCGCGGCTACGACCCGTTCTACGAGCCGACCCGCCGCCAGGTCGTGCAGAGCCCCACGGTGATCATCATCGACCGCACCGGCGTGCAAACGAACGAGGTCGATCCGGCCGAGCCCATCGAGATCACCGACGCCGACCGCGTGAGCCCGCGCGAACTCGGCCGTGCGGCGCTGGTCGCGGGCAATTCCGAGCAAGCGGTTCGCTTCCTGACCGAGCACGTGCTGGTAAACGAGGGCGACCGCCGGGCCGAGAGACTGCTCGGCGTCGCGCTGGTGCTCGACGGCCAGACGGAGCTGGGCATCGCCGTCATCGGGCGCGCGTACCGGGGCGATCCGGAGTTGGCGTTCGAGCCGCTCGGTCGAGACACCATCGACTCGCTCGCCGCTTGGCGCCGCGTCCAGCGAGACGTGCAGCGCTACGCCAGCGTGCAGCGCACCGCGTCAGCCTGGCTCGCGGCCATCGCCGTCACCCAGGCCGAACTGCCCAACCGCACGCACGAAGAACGCCTCGAGCAAGCCCGTCGCGCGGGGCTCGGTGTCGACGTCGTCGACGCGTTCCAGCGATACCTCGAGGGCGGCGAGCCGATCACGAAGCCCGAGCCCGTCCAGCCTGCCGAGGAAGCGGTAGACGCCGAAGAGGCCGAGCCCGAGGGCGGGCCGTAAGCCCTACTTCTGCGAGGCCATCGCCTCGACGAACGCATCGAACAGGTAGTCGCTCTCGTGCGGCCCGGGGCTCGCCTCGGGGTGGTGCTGCACGGCGAACACGGGACGGCCCTTGAGCCGGAAGCCGGCGACGGTCTGGTCGTTCAGGTGCGTGTGCGTCACCTCGCCGCCGACCGCCGCGAGCGACTGGGCATCGACCGCAAAGCCGTGGTTCTGGCTGGTGATCTCCACGTGCCCGGTCGTCGCGTGGAGTACCGGCTGGTTCGCGCCGCGGTGCCCGAACTTGAGCTTGTAGGTCTTGGCGCCGACGGCGAGCGCGAGAAGCTGATTGCCCAGGCAGATGCCAAAGGTCGGCAGCGTCGCCCGCTCCTCGAGCACGTCCCGCAGCGCCGCGATCGTTGCCTCGACCGCCGCGGGGTCGCCCGGCCCGTTGCTGATGAAGAGCCCGTCGGCCTTCTCCTGCTCCAAGATCTCCAGGAGCGCCTCGGCCGGCGTATCGAACGGCACCGCGACCACCTCGCAGCCGCGGCTGAGGAGCTGGTCGTAGATCGCACGCTTCGCGCCGCAGTCGAGCGCGACGACCTTGTAGGTCTTGCCACCCTGCTTCGCGGGCTTCAGCCGCCAGAGCCGGTGCCCCGGCTCGACACGCACCGTCGATCGCGGGCTGACGTCGGCGGCCAGGTTCTGCCCGGCCATCGAGCCCACGCCCCGCGCCATCCTGACGAGTTCTGCGTCGCCGATCGAATCATCGGCCGTCATCGCGGCGCCCATGGCCCCGCCTGCGCGGATGCGGCGCGTCAGCGCCCGCGTGTCGATGCCCGTGATGCCCAGGATGCCGTGACGCTCGAGGAAGTCGCCCAGCGTCATGGTCGAGCGGTAGTTGCTGTGTCGCTTCGCGAGTTCCCGCACGACGAGCCCGGCCGCCTGGATGCGCGGGCTCTCCATGTCGACGTCGTTCGCGCCGGTGTTGCCGATCAGCGGAAAGGTCTGGACCAGGATCTGTCCGCGATAGCTCGGATCGGTCAGCGACTCCTGGTAGCCCGCCATGGCGGTGTTGAAGACGATCTCGCCGGTGGTGACGCGATCACCGGTGTCGCCGAAGCCCGCGCCCGAGAAGACGGATCCGTCGGCGAGCGCCAGGCGTGCCCTGGGCTTCGGTCGCAAGGCGTTCGAGACACCGGACGAGGTCTGCGTGCTTGACATGATCGGGCGGGCACTCCTCGATGGACGGCCAAGACGGCGGGATGAGCGACGGACACGCGATGATAGGGTCGCCGGGCTGCCGCCTATAGACTCCCTCATGCTCGAGACCATCTTCGGACCACCCATGCAGTCGCCCGAAGCCTGGTACCAGGGCCCGGCGCGGCTCGTGCTGGCGATGCTCTTTGGGGCCGTCGCCGGCTTCGAGCGTGAAGCGCGCGGGCACTTCGCGGGCCTTCGCACCCATGCGATGGTCTCGCTGGGCGCCGCCGGCTTCGCGCTCATCTCGACCGAGCTCTTCGAGTACTTGCTGCAGACCGCAGAGTCGACCGCCGGCCACGCCACGCGCATCGTGTCGGCCATCGTCGGCGGCGTCGGCTTCCTCGGAGCCGGGGCGATCATCCAGTCTGGCGGCAAGGTGCACGGCCTGACCACCGCCGCGGGGCTGTGGGCGATCGCCGCCGCCGGAGCGGCGGCGGGCCTGGCTCTCGTGCCGATCGCCATGACGATCGCGCTGCTGTGCCTGCTCGTCTTGCTCGCCCAGGCGGTCGACAAGGCCGTCCAGGGCGTTGCCGACGAGGACGCGGACGATCCCAAAGACGAGTGATTCGCCGTCGCGAGACGAAATCGGCGTCACGTTTCGACGCTCCAGTGGTACATTGGAGATGGCGGGCGACCAACGGCTCGCAGGGGAGGCACGCCATGTGGCATCGAATCGTGGCCGTTCTCGCGGCCACCGGCGTTGGTCTGCTAGGCTCGGCGAACGGCCAGAACCTCTCCGAACCGAGCGAGGGCCTGCACGAAGGTCCGCTCGTGGTCACGCTCGACGCAGACCGGCCCGACCGCCTGCCGCTTCCCGGCGGCTCGGTGGTCCGGCTCGACCTCGAGCCCTTCGCCCTGTGCGGGCCCGACGCTCGCATCGTCATCGCCGATGGAGCAGGCGAGCACGAGGCGGGCTTCGACCCCACCGCGATCTCCTTCTGGCGCGGCGTGGTCGAGGGCTACCCCGGCTCGCACGTGTTCCTGTCGATCGCCGAGGGCTCGACCATCGGCCGCATCGAACTCGGCGCGGGCCGGCCGACGTACGCCATCAGCTCGAGAGGCGGCGACCCCGAGGCCGGTGGCGTCGAGCTTGGGGCGGGCGAGGTGGTCGTGTTCCGAGCTCGTGGCAGCCTCGCCGAGGGACGCGCTCCCCTCGCGTGCGGCGTCGGGATCATGCCGATCGGGCCATCAATGCGAGAAGAGTCAAGAAGCGGCAACGGACCCGGCTCGACGCTTGGCACGCCGTTCGGCCCGGCGATCAACGGCCTTCGGATGGCAAGGCTCGCGGTCGATGCCGACTACGCGATGTTCGAACTGTTCGAAGACGAGCGTGCGGCGTTGACCTACTTGGTCCAGATGTACGGCGCCGCCAGCGACGTATTCATCCGCGACGCCTCCGTCCGCATCGATCTCGTGTTCCTGCGCGTGTGGACCACGCCCGACAACCCCTATTCCGGCGGCGTCGGGCGGCCAGCGATTCCAAGCGGCATCGAACACGACGTGTCGCAACTGATGTCCGGAAGAAAGGATGCTCCGTACGGCGGGCTTGCCTACGGCATCTGCGCGACCGCTTCCTGGGTTGGCTACGGCATCGGCAGGTTTCCCGATCCCACGAAGCCCAGCGTGTTCAACCACGACATCAGCGTTGTCCTCCACGAATTGGGGCACAGCCTGGGCGCGCGACACACCCACGACTACGGCCTCGACGAGTGCGACAGCGTCGCCTCTCAGCCCCGCCGCGGCACGATCATGAGCTACTGCACCACGACGTTCAGCGGCGGCGCCGCGCTGAAGGACATGCACTTCCACACGGGCCTGCGCGAACGAATCCGCCAATGCACCGCGGCCCGGCTCCCTCTTGACTGCAACCAGAACTCCATCGACGACGCCGAAGACATCGCGTCGGGCCGCAGTACGGACGCCAACGCCAACGGCATTCCCGACGAGTGCGAAGACTGCAACGGCAACGGCGTACTCGACAGCATCGACATCGGTTCGGGCCTGAGCATGGACGCCAACGCGAACGGCATCCCCGACGAATGCGAGCCGGACTGCAACGGCAACGGCCTGCCCGATGACCTGGACATCGCCGACGGCACCAGCCAGGACGCCAACGCCGACGCCATTCCCGACGAGTGCCAGGCCGACTGCGACGGCAACGGCGTGTTCGACTGGGTCGACGTCTTCGACGACATGTCCCGCGATCTCGACCGGGATGCCGTGCTTGACGAATGCCAGGACTGCGACGCCGACGGCGTGCCCGACGTCGTCGCGATCGACCACGCCCACAACACGTGGACCGCCGACCTCATGCGGAACGCCATCAGCGAGCACCACTTCCAGACGGGCGTGCTCCGTGGTTCATCGGCAGACGGCCTGCTGAGCGAACCAATGGACGTCTTGATCACGCCCGACCGCCGCGTGCTGGTCGCCAGCGGCGCCGACGCCCGCGTGGTCGAGTTCGATGTCGAAGGATCGTTCGCGCGAGATCTCGTTCCTGCTGGTTCTGGGGGCCTGGTCTATCCCACGGCGCTCATGATCGATGAGGATGGCGATCTGCTCGTCGCGGACCGCGACGGGAATGCCGTGCGTCGTTATGACGCGCAGACCGGCGAGTCACTCGGAGATTTCGTCGCGCCGGGCACGGGCGGGCTCGAGGCGCCGTACGCCCTGACCCGAGGCCCGGACGGCAACCTGTTCGTCGGGACCGATGCCGCGGGCGTCCTCGAATTCGACGCGGTGTCGGGTGCCTTCGCCCGTCAGTTCGTGGAGCCCGGCGCCGGCGGCATCGGCGAGAGCCGCGGCGTGCTCTTTATCCCCGGCATCGAGCCCGGAACGTGGCGGTTCCTCGTGGCCGACATGGAGACCGACGCCATCATGGAGTTCGACGCGACGACGGGCGACTTCGTCGGCCAGTTCAGCGTCGGAACGTGGCGCGGGCGGCTCGCCGATCCGTGGGCCCTGCGCCTTGGCCCCGATGGCTACGTATACGCGAGCATCCATCGCGCCTCCGCGGGTTCGTCGCCGCTGCTGTTCCCGCCCGCCGTCCTCGCGTTCGACGCAACGACGGGCTCGATCTTTATCGCGCTCATCGCTGGCGTCGACGCCGACACGACGACGCCCACCGGATTCGACTTCGTCCCCGGCGACGGCCTCGATTGCAACCTCAATCGAATCCCAGACGCCTGCGACGTCGCCGACGGCACGAGCCAGGACCGCAACCGCAACGGCGTGCCCGACGAGTGCGAAGACCTCTGCATCGCCGACTGCGACGGCGACGGAGCGCTCACAGTCTTCGACTTCCTCTGCTTCGGCGTCGCGTTCGAGGCCGGCGATCCGATCGCCGACTGCACGGGCGACGGCGTGATCGACGTGTTCGATTTCCTGTGCTTCCAGAACGCGTTCGCGAGCGGCTGCCAGTAATCCCGCGCTTCCCAGCTCCGGAGTCATCAGAAATGCCCCAGCAGGCCCGAATCCGTCCGAGTCGAATCCTGGCTGCCTTCGCGACCACCGCGGCGGCGTGCCTGGCCCGGCCGGCATTGCAACCGGCGCTCGAGGTCGACGCGACGATCCAGAGCGGAACACGGGACCACATCCTCTCGCTCGATGCCACGCGATGGCAGGACGCCTGGGAACGGAGCCTAACGACCCGCGTGGCCGGCGTGCCGCTGGCCGACGGCGAGCGCGTCGATCTCGTGCTCGAGCCGTTCCGCATCGTTGCGCCCGGCGCCAAGATCCTGGTCGTCGATCACGCGGGCGAACGCGAGGCGAGCCTGGACGACGGGTCCATCACCTTCTGGCGGGGCCACGTCGAAGGCCTGCACGGCTCGCACGTCTTCCTCAGCATCGCCGAAAGTTCGATCGTCGGCCGCATCGAGCTCGGCGCGGGCCGGCCGACCTACGGCATCAGCTCCAAAGGCGGCGATCCGGCCGCGGGCGGCGTCGCGCTCGGGCAGGGCCAGGCCGTGGTGTATCGGGCAAACCGCACGACGGACCGCCAGACATCGCCCGTGCTGTGCGGTACGCACGCGGGCATCCAGCCCGACGCGCCCAACACCGGCGCGTGGACGCCGTCCGTGCCCGCACCCACGGGCGGCGTCCGCCGCGCCCGGCTCGCGGTCGACAGCGACTACGAGTTCTTCGAGCTCTTCGAGAACGAGCGGGCCGCGCTCGTCTACCTGACCCAGGCCTACGCGATGGTCAGCGACCTCACCGTCCGCGACGTGGGCGTTCGGCTCGACCTGATCTACCTGCGACTCTGGACCACGCCCGACGACCCGTACGGCATCAGCGCCACGTTCCCCGACCTGTCCGACGCACCGCAGTACGACATCGGCCAGCTGATGAGCGGCTCCAAGTTCGCCAGCGCCGGCGGCGCGGCTCGCGTGTGCGCAAGGGCGTCCTGGGTCGCATACGCCACGGGCGAATTCGACGGCCCCATCACCGGCAGCGTACTGAACCAGGACGTCCGCATCGCCGCCCACGAGGTCGGGCACAACCTCGGCGCGCTCCATCCCCACAACTACGGCGTCGACCAGTGCGATGATCCGGCGACGCGTCCACGCCGCGGCACGCTGCTGAGCTACTGCTCTCAGACCTTCAGCGGTGGCACCAAGCTGACCGATCCGCACTTCCACACGCGCATCCGCGAGGTCATCGCGGGCTGCGTGCCCGACCGCCTGCCCTTCGACTGCAACGGAAACGGCATCGACGATCTACTCGACATCGACGCGGGCGCCAGCCTCGACGCGAATGCCAACGGCGTGCCTGACGAGTGTGAGGACTGCAACGCCAACGGCGTGCTCGACAGCATCGACATCGATTCGGGCACGAGCAACGACGCCAACGGCAACGGAATCCCCGACGAATGCGAGCCGGACTGCAACGGCAACGGCCTGCCCGACGACCTGGACATCGCCGCCAACAGCCTCGATCGAAACGGCGACGGCATCCCCGACGAGTGCCAGGCCGATCGCGACGGCGACGGCGTGGCCGACTGGACCAACATCTACGACGACATGGCCCGCGACATCGACCGCGACGGCGTCCTCGACGAGACGCAGGACTGCGACGGCGACGGCATCATGGACATCGACGCCATCGACCATGCCCACAACATCTGGGCCGTGTCCTCGGGCGATGCGAAGATCAAGGAGTACCACTTCGGCAGCGGCGTGCTGCGGGCCGAGAGCCGCCAGAATCGCCTCCAAGACCCCATCGACGTCCTCGTCTCGCTCGACCGCCGCGTACTGGTCACCGACGCCGGCTTCGGCGGCGTGGCCGAGTTCGACCGCGCGGGCACCTGGATGCGTTGGCTGGTCGAGCCCGGCAGCGGCGGGCTCGTCTATCCCACGGCCCTGGCCATCTCGCCCGAGGGCGACCTGCTCGTGGCCGACCGCGACGGCAACAGCGTCCTCCGCTACGACGCCGACACGGGCGCGTTTCTCGGCGTGTTTGTCGAGCCCATGTCCGGCGGCCTGATGGCGCCCTACGGCATCACCATCGGCCCCGACGACAACCTCTTCGTCAACACCGACCACGCCGGCGTCCTCGAGTTCGACGGCCGGACCGGCGCCTTCGTCCGCACCGTCGTCGAGCATGGCGCCGCCGGCCTGCACCACGGCCGAGGCATCCTGTTTATCCCAAGACCCGTCGAGTTGGGCCCGGGATGGCGCTTGCTCGTCGCGAGCGGCGAAGAGCACAACGTCCTCGAGTTCGACCCCGATACGGGCGACTTCGTCGGCGTCTTCAACGAGGGCGACTTCCGAGGCAAGCTCCGCGACCCGTGGGGCCTGCGTCAGGGCCCCGACGGCAGCGTCTTCGTCAGCAGCGCCAACGCGCACCCTCGCCTGCCCCCGCCCGCCTCGGGCTCGCCCGGCCCGACGACCGCGGGCCTGCACCTGACCAGGCCGCACATCTTCCAGTACGACGGGCGCAGCGGCAAGCTCGTCCGCGCGTACGTCCAGGGCATCGATTCGCAGCTCGACCACCCCAAGGGCTTCGACTTCGTGCCCGGCCCGCTCGATCGAAACCTCAACGGCATCCCCGACTCGTGCGAGGCCACCTGCCCGGCCGACTGCGACGGCTCGGGCTCGATCGACCTGCTCGACTTCCTCTGCTTCCAGAACGCCTTCGCCGCGGGCGACGCCAAGGCCGACTGCAACGGCGACGGCTCGCTGGACATCTTCGACTTCCTGTGCTTCCAGCGAGCGTTCGACATCGGCTGCCCCTAGCCATCGACGCCCGCCCATACCCTCGTTCGTGCCCCAAGGCCTCTTCAAGGACGATTCGCCTCCGCCCACCGGCCCGTTCCTCGCCGTCGCGCTCGAGCGATCGATCGACGGCAAGACGCTGACGTACGCGCCGCCCGCCGAGAGCGCCGAGGACGCGACCGCCATGATCGGACGCGCCTGCATGGCGCCCCTCGGGCGTGGCGGCCGGGGCGGTGCGCCCACGCGCGGCGTCATCGTCGGCGTGGGTGGTGCCGAGCTGCTCGACGGCTTCGATCCCCACAAGGTCCGCCGCCTGCTCGCCGTCAGCGAGGCCAAGCTGCCCGAGGGCGTGCTCGAGCTCGGCCGCTGGATCAGCGCCTACTACGCCTGCCCCCTGGGCATGACCCTGGCCGCGATGCTGCCGGCGGCCGTGAAGAAGGCGGTTGGGCGCAAGCAGCGCACGGCCCTGCGTCCCACGGGCACCGACACCGACGCCAAGCTCCCGCCGGCAACCAGGAAGGCCCTCGAAGGCGTGCGCGAACTCGACGCCGACACATGGCCCATCGAAGAACGCGACCTCGTCCACCGCCTCGGCCTCAAGAACGCCGGGCCTATCCGCCGCCTCGTTTCGATGGGCCTGCTCGAGGAAATCACCCTCACCGATGTCGTCGCGCGCACCGACGATGCCACGCCGCTGGCGGTCGACGCCGGCCCCGCCCCCGACCCCACGCCCGAGCAGCGGGCCGTGATCGACGGCATCGACCTCGACGCCTTCGCTACCCACCTGCTCTTCGGCGTCACCGGCTCGGGCAAGACCGAGGTCTACCTCCGGCTGCTCGAGCGCGTGCTGGCGTCGGGCAAGAGCGGCATCGTGCTCGTCCCGGAGATCGCTCTCACGCCCCAGCTCTCGTCCAGGTTCATCGCCCGCTTTGCGCCGACGCTGGGGGAGCGCGGCGTCGCGGTGCTGCACTCGGGCCAGAGCGCCGGCCAGCGCCACCGCGCCTGGGACGCGGTATCACGGGGCATCGCCCGCGTCGTCGTCGGCCCGCGGTCGGCCCTCTTCGCGCCATTGACGAGCGTGGGCCTGATCGTCGTCGACGAAGAGCACGCCAGCGACTACAAGCAGGACCAGGCCCCGCGCTACCACGGCCGCGACGCCGCCATCAAGCGGGCGCAGATCGAAGGCTGCCCGGTGCTGCTCGGCTCGGCAACCCCGAGCCTCGAGAGCTGGCGCAACGCCCAGCTCGGCCGCTCCACCCTCTGGCGCATGCCCACGCGCGCGCCGGGGTCGGCCGGCCTCCCGCGCGTCGAGGTCGTCGACCTGGCCGAGGAACGCAAGAAGAGCCGCGAACGCGGCGAGCGCATGGAGCTGCTCGGGCCAACCTTAGAAAGCGCCCTGCGCGACACGCTCAACGCCGGCGGCCAGGCCGTCATGCTCCTCAACCGCCGAGGCTTCGCGCGCGTGGTCGCCTGCCCCGACGCCATGTGCGGCTGGACGCTCACGTGCGACTCGTGCTCGGCCGCCATGGTCTTCCACCGCAAGGGTGTGCTGAGCAAGAGGGGCCTGGTCCGCTGCCACCACTGCCTGGCCGAGCAGACCCTGCCCAAGAGCTGCCCGGCCTGCGGCAAGAAGACCATCCTTCTCGGCCGCGGCACCCAGAGATTGGAGGACGAACTCGCCGAGCGGATGGGTCTGGACGATTCCGAGATGGCCCGCATGGACGGCGACACCATGAGCCGCGCCGCCGACTACCAGCGCGTGCTCGGCCGCATCGCCGACGGCTCCATCCGCGTCCTCCTGGGCACGCAGATGATCGCCAAGGGCCTCGACTTCCCCAACATCCGCCTCGTCGGCGTGGTCGACGCCGACACGGCCCTGGGCATCGCCGACTGGCGCTGCCAGGAGCGGACGTTCCAACTCGTCAGCCAGGTCGCCGGCCGCGCCGGCCGGGGCGACAAGCCCGGACGCGTCATCGTCCAGACGCTGAGCCCCGACCTGCCCAGCATCCAGGCGGCGGCGAGCCACGACTACGAGCGGTTCGCCACGGACGAGCTCGAGGTCAGGCACCAGGCCCACCTGCCACCCTTCACCAGAGCTGCCTGGATCGTCGCGCGAGACCGCCAGTACGCCAAGGCCGAGGCCCGGGCCTTCGAGATCGCCGGCCTGCTGGCCGAGGCCTTCGAGGACCGGGCCCGGATCGAGGGCCCCGCCCCGGCCCCGCTGGAGCGGGCCCACGACGAGTACCGCGTCGGCCTGGAGGTCTACGCCGCCAGCGCCGCCATCCTGCGGGACGGCCTGCTCAAGATCCGCGCCCAGCACGGCCTGGTCAGCGATGCCAACGTGGCCATCGACGTCGATCCGGTCAGCATCTGGTAGCGCCGGGCAATCCTGTCGGCGAAGTCTGAATCTCTTCCAGTCCGCGCGTCGATACTCTTCCCCGTGATCGTTTACTTCAACGGCCAGTTTCTCCCCGCGGCCGACGCCCATATCAGCGTCTTCGACCGCGGCTTCCTCTTCGGCGACGGCGTCTACGAGGGCGTCCGCGTCTTCGAGAACACCGTGATCTGCCCCGAGCGGCACGTCACTCGCATGGCCGCCGGCCTGGCCGAGGGCCGCGTGCACTGGGACCCGCGCGAACTGCCGGGCATCTGCCTGGAGCTCTGCCGCCGCAACGAGCTGGCCGACGCGTTCATGTACGTCCAGGTCACCCGCGGCACGCCCCCGCCCGGCGAGCCCGTGCGGGCCCGGACCATGACCACCCAGGGCGAGCCCACGGTCTTCGCCTTTTCCACGCCCCAGCCGGCCATGGACCACTACCAGAAGCCGCCGACCACCACGCTGGCCCTCGTCGAGGACCGCCGCTGGAGCCGCGGCCACCTCAAGAGCATCAGCCTGCTGGGCAACGTGCTGGCCGCCTACGACGCCCAGGCCCAGGGCGCCCAGGAAGTGGCCATGCACAAGGACGGCCTGCTCACCGAGGCCTGCGCGAGCAACATCATCGTCTCGGTCGACGGCGGGCTGGCGACGCCCTCACTCGATAGCGCCTCGATCCTCGAGGGCGCCACGCGGGCCCGCTGCCTCGCGCTCGATCCTGGCATCGTCGAGCGGCCCGTGGGCGTCGACGAGCTGTTGCGCGCCGACGAGGTCATGCTCGTGGGCACCACCAGCATCGTCACGAGCGCCCTCGAGATCGACGGCAAGCCCGTCGGCGACGGCACCCCCGGCCCCCGGGCCCAGCGCCTGCTCGACCTGGTGATGGACGATTGCCGGAGCCAGGTCGAAACCGCCCGACGGACCGCCAAAGAAGCCGTCGCGGTCGGCTGATGCCGTCGCTTGAGGGCAAGCGCGTCACCGTCATGGGCCTGGGCCGATTCGGCGGCGGGCTGGGCGTCGCGAAGTGGCTGCACGCCCAGGGCGCCAGCGTGCTGGTCACCGACATGGCCGATGCCGAAGCGCTCGCCGAACAGGTCGCCCAACTGCCCGAAGGCGTGCGCACGTGCCTCGGCGGCCACGACCAGCGCGACTTCACGAGTGCCGACCTCGTCGTCGCCAGCCCGGCCGTCGCCCGGCCCTGGGCGAATCCATACCTGAACGCCGCCACCAGCGCCGGCGTGCCCATCACCACCGAGATCGGCCTGGTGATCGACCGCCTGCCCGAACGCACGCGCGTCATCGGCGTCACCGGCACCGCCGGCAAGAGCACGACGAGCGCCATGATCGCACGGGCTCTGGAAGCGACGGGCCGACGCGTCCACCTCGGCGGCAACATCGGCGGCTCGCTCCTCGAAGCCAACATCCAACCCACAGACTTCATCGTCCTCGAGCTCTCCAGCTTCATGCTCCACTGGCTCGGTCAGCGCGGCTGGTCTCCGGGCACCGCCGTCCTGACCAACCTCTCGCCCAACCACCTCGACTGGCACGAGACCTTCGAGCACTACGAGGCCGCCAAGCGCGCCATCGCCGAGCAGCAGCGGCCGGGTGACCTGCTGCTGTGCGATCGCTGGCCCGAACTGGCGACCGCCACGCGTGTGCGCCCCATCGATGACCTGCCCTCGCTCGCCCTGCCCGGCTCGCACAATCGCACCAACGCCGCCATGGCGCTCGCCGCCGCGACCGCCACCCTCGACCGCCACGGCATCGACTACGACCGCGCGGGCCTCGCCGACGCCATCGCCACGTTCCCGGGCCTGCCGCACCGCCTGCAGCTCGTCGCGAGCCACGCCGGCGTCTCGTTCTACAACGACAGCAAGTGCACGACGCCCGAGGCCACGGCGCTGGCCGTCGACGCGCTCGCCGACCGCACGCCGCGCGAGCGGATCCACCTCGTCGCCGGCGGCGCCGACAAGGGCGTCGATCTCGCGCCCATCGCCGACCTCACGCGCACGCTCGGCTCGCTCCATACCATCGGGGCGACCGGCCCGAGCATCCGCGACCGAGCGGCCGGCGGAAGGGTGACCCACGATGGCACGCTCGAGCGGGCATTCGAGGCGGCGGTGGGGCGGTGCGAGCCGGGCCACGCCGTGCTGCTCAGCCCCGGCTGTGCGTCGTGGGACCAGTTCACCAACTACGAGGCCCGCGGCGCGGCGTTCGTCGATCTGGTGCATCGCTGGATCGCTGCTGATGCTCAGCGCGTGCAGCCCACCCAAGCCGACTGATCCCACGCCGCCCACGCCCGTGTCCGAGCCCGCTCCGGTTCGAACCGAAGTCCCGCCGCCGAAGACCGAGCCGGCCGAGACGATCACGCTCGCCGAGGGGCTGCGGCTCAACCGCGGCGAGCGATGGATCGAGCTCGACGGCTTCGTGCCCATCGATGTGCGCGAGCGGGACCGCACCGGCTACACGCTCGTCCGCTACCTCGAGTGCATCGCCGTCACGCCCACCAGCGGCAAGGACCACGAGGCCCTCATCGTCACCAGCGTCCGCCCCAGCACGATCCACGCCGCCCTCGTCACGCTGGCCCTGGAGCCCGGCGCCCCAGGCAGCGTCTCGTGGGACGGCACGCGCGCCATCATGAACCCTGCCACCGGCGCTCCGGTGCGCGTGACCTACCGCGAGCGCGACGAGCCGCCTCCCGGCGCGCCAATCACCGACTACATCGTCCACGCCGACACGGGCGAATCGTTTGATGCGAAAGCTAACTGGGTATTCGCCGGCTCACTCTTCGAAGGGGACCGCTACGTGGCCGACGCCGAGGGCCTCGTTGTCGGCTTCCACACGTTCGGGAGCGAACTAGTTGCCCTGCGGAGAGCCATGAGCCCCGACTCATTCATCGAAGAACCGCGATGGATCGCTCACCCCGAGCGTACCCCCGAGTTCGGAGATCTCGTGACGATCCGGATCACCGCAGAAGCTTCGCCCGGCTAGGGCCGAACGCGGATAGAGATTTCGCGGGTTGCTTCCTCGCCCGGATCTCGCACGAGCACGGTCATGCGTCGGCCCAGCGAAACGCGCGAGGCGGCCATGGCATCGAGGAACTCGGTGTAGCTATCGATGGTCGTGCCATCGATCTCCACGATCTGCTGGTTTCGCTCGAGTCCAGCCCGCTGAGCGGGCGAGTCGTCCGCGGTCCGCTGCACGTACACGAGCCCCTGGTTGTCCAGGCGGATGTCCAGGCCCAGCACCTCGTCGAGCATCAGCTGCACCGGTCGGCCGATGGCGTTGATCGAGTCGAGCTCGTCGAGTACGACGGTCGCGTCGATGGGGAGGCCATCGCGCCACACCCGTACCGACACTTCCTTGCCCGGCCGCATGGTGTTCACAACGGCGCGCAAGATGTCGGGGGTCGGCACCGGGTGACCGCCGATGCTCTCGATCACGTCGTTGTCCTGGATGCCGGCTCGTTCGGCCGGCCCGCCGCTGGTCACCTGGCCCACGACGACGCCGATCCCGCGGGAGACGCCGGCGTCGACGATCTCTCGCTGCCCGCGGAATCCTCCGCCGAACGCGATGCCGAGCCGGCCCCGAGCCACTTCACCGGTCTCGATGAGCTGATCGGCAATCGACTCGATCGTCGATAGCGGGATCGCAAAGCTGATGCCCGCGCTCTGCCCCTCGCTCGGGTTCGCGAGCGAGTCGCCCGAACGCCCCGTCGCGATGGCCACGTTCATGCCGATCACGCGCCCACGCACGTCGATGAGGGGGCCGCCCGAGTTGCCCGGGTTCACCGCCGCGTCGGTCTGGATGAAGTTCGTGAACGCGCTGCCAGCGGCACCGGTGTTGGGATCGCGGCCGAGACCACTGACGATGCCTTCGCTCATCGAGAACTTGAAGTTGAACGGCGAGCCGAACGCGAACACGCGGTCGCCCTGCTGGGGCATCTCGCCCGTTGCGCGGGGCAATGCCACCAAGCCCGTCGGATCTTCGGCCTTGAGCACCGCAATGTCGGTGAAGACGTCCACACCGACGACGTCGGCATCCATCGTGCGGCCCGTGTAGAGCTGGACGCGGACGACGTCCGAGCCGCCAACGACGTGCGCGTTGGTCAGGATGTGGCCCTCATCGTCGTACACCCAGCCCGAGCCCGCGGCCCCGGACCGGAACCGGGTGGCCGACATCAGGTGCACCACGCCGGGCTCGACCGATCGGGCGATCGCCCGCGTCGCGCGGTTGATGCGCTCGAGGATGTCGTCCTCGCCCAGGACCTGCCGCGCGAGCGTCACCTGCGCCTCGGCCTGCTTGGCCTCGGTCCGCTGCATGATCTCGGGCGCCGCCAGCAGCGCTGCGAGCGCCGTCAGTAGCACCACCGCGGCGGGGCCAAGGGTGATGAATCGTCGCATAGGTTGCCTCCCAACCGTCCGGGAACACGCCATCAGCGGCTGCCGACGCGTGAACCACCAAGATGCCGCCCGGGCCGGAGCCCGGCAGCGCCGGCCTCAGCCGTCACGCATGCCGAACGTCTTTCCGCCGAAGTTTCTTTCGGCTACCCGACGCACCCATTGCATAGCCGCTTCGCGGATGACTGGCCCGAGGTTCGCCACCGGCTGGGCCAAGCCCGGAGTTTTCTCAAGGAGACCCATAACGTCGTGCAGGACAACCACCTGCCCGTGGCAGCCCTGGCCCGCTCCGATGCCGATTACCGGCACCCTGGATCGTGCGACCATTTCGTCGGCAACCTCGTTGGGTACCGCCTCGACCAGCAGCATCGCCGCCCCCGCGTCCTCGAGCGCCTTTGCGTCGCGCAGCACGCGGTCGGCGTCCTCCCGGGTCCGGCCCTGGGCCTTGTAGCCGCTCGTGAGCGCCACGTGCTGGGGCTTGCTGCCCACGTGCGCGCACACCGGGATGCCAGCCGAGGCCATCCGCTTCACCAGCGGGGCAAACGTCTCGTCCGCTTCCAGCTTGACGACGTCGGCCTTGCCCTCGACGAGGAACCGCCCCGCGTTCTCGATCGCGGCGTCGGGGCTGGCCTGGTAGGTCATGAAGGGCATGTCGCCCATGACGACCGTGCCCGGCGCGCCGCGCTTGACGGCCGCCGTCAGTGCAAGCAAGACCTCGAACGGCATGTCGATCGTCCGCGGAAGTCCGAGAATGACCTCGGCCGCCGTATCGCCGACCAGCAGGAGATGGACGCCCGCCTGCTCGAGCAGCTGCGCCATCGACGCGTCGTAGCACGTCAGGCAGGCAAAGGGCTCGTCCTGCCTCGCCATGCGGCCAAGCGTGGCAAGCGTGACGGGCTTTCGCTGCGAAGCGCCCTCGATGATCGAACCCACCGTGCTCACGCGACCATCCTAGGGAGCCTCTCGACGGGGCTCGCCCATCCACGCCTGGGCGATGGGCATCCGCCGCCCGGGTCCGAACGCCACGGGGGTCATCTTCAGCGCCACCCCATACTGCCGCCGCTTGTACTCGTGGATCGCGATCAGCCGGCACATGCGCCGCACCGTGCCCTCGTCGCATCCGGTCTCCGCCGCGATCTCGGCAACGCCCAGCCGCTGCTCGACGCGCATCACCACGATCTCGTCCAGCAGGTCGTACGGCGGGAGCGTGTCGTCGTCGCGCTGGTCGGGCGCCAGTTCGGCGCTCGGCGGCTTGCTGATCGTGCTCTCAGGAATCGGCGGCCGATCGAATCCGAACGCGTCCGGCTTGGCGTTCATCGCGCGCGCAAGCTCATACACGCGCATCTTCGGCAGGTCGGCCAGCGGCGCGATCGCGCCGTTCATGTCGCCGTAGAGCGTGCAGTAACCCACGGCAAGCTCCGTCTTGTTCCCGGTGGTCACGACGAGCGCGTTCAGACGATTGCTCAGCGTCATGATCGACGTGCCGCGGATCCGGCTCTGAAGGTTCTGTTCTGTCACGTCGGGCTGGGCCGCACCCAGCGCTGGCTCGCCCAGGCGCTCGAACACGCCGTCGACGGCCGAGCGGAAGCCCTCCATCGGCGCGGCGATCGGCAGCTCCACGAGCTCCACGCCCAAGTTCGCCGCCAGCGCCTTGGCGTCGGCGAGCGCATGGTCCGACGAGTACGGCCCGGGCATCGCGACCCCGAGCACGTTGTCGGGCCCGAGCGCCCGGACGGACACGGCGCACGCGACGGCCGAATCGATGCCGCCGCTCAGCCCAATGAGCACGCGCCCGAAGCCGGTCTTGCGGACGTAGTCGCGCACGCCCACGGCTAGCGCCTCGCCCAGCGCAACGTCCCGACCCGCCTCAATCATCGAATCGTGCGCCTCGGGAGCGCCCTCGGAGAGCTCGACGATCGTCGGTCCATTGCCCATCCGCGGACCGGCCGCCCGGAGCGTGCCGGTTGGGTCGAACGCGATCGCGTGCCCGTCGAAGATCAGGTCGTCGTTGGCGCCCGACTGGTTCACGCCCAGCACCCACAGGCCGTGCCGCTTCGCGTGCTCGCCGACCAGCGCGAGGTGCCGCTCGTGCTTGCCCTCAACGAACGGGCTGGCCGACGGCGCGACGATCACGCTCGCCCCTGCCGCGGCGAGGGCCGCCACCGGGTCGGCCTTGTCCTGGTACCGCCAGTGCTGGCCGGCGTCGTCGCCCATCCACAGGTCTTCGCAGATCGCAAGCCCCACACGCTCGCCACCAACCTCAACGACGCAGGTCGCGTCGCCCGCCACGAAGTAGCGGTCCTCGTCGAACACGTCGTATGTTGGCAGCAAACGCTTGGCGTACGTGGCCGCGAGCTTGCCTTCTTGGAACACCAGCAGCCCGTTGCGCACGCCCTGGCCGATATGGATCGGGCACCCGACGACGATGGTCGGCCCCGAGGCGCTCAGCGACGCCAGCGACATCGCCCGCTCGTAGCACGCCGCGACGAATCCACGCTCGTACAGTAAGTCTCGCGGCGGATACCCGCACACCGCCAGCTCGGGCAGCACCACCAGATCAACATCGCCCGATGTACGCACGGCCCGCTCGATCAGCGCGGCGTTGCCCGGAAGGTCGCCGATCGTCGGGTTAACGGGGGCCAGGGCGACGCGCATCTGCCGAGGCTACGCCCCCCGTGGGGTGGTCGTGCGGCCCAATCGGGCTCTCAGCACCCGATCGAGCCGCAGCCAGGCGATGGCCAGCCCCGCGCCGGCGATGACGACGACGAGCTCGGCCCCGGCCGTCAGCAACGCAATGGGCGCGAAGCCCCGCGCGTCGAGCCCCAGCAGCTCGGCCGTGCCCATCGCCGCGCCCTCTCGGAAGCCCAGCATGCCCACGGGCGAGAGCGCCCCGGCCAGGAAGTGCCCGCCCGAGATGAGCAGCCCGTCGGTGGGGGAGACGTCGGCGCCCACCAGCTCACCGGCCACGACCCATCGCCACGCCTGCGCGGCGAAATCGACGCCGCGCATCAAGACGACCACCGCGATCCACCGTCCGCTCGCAAGCATGTCCAGTCCCATGTGCAGCTCGCGGATGACCTGCGTGCGTGCGAGCTTCAGGGCGCGCCTGCCGCCGACGCGGCCGATGAGCCGGGCCAGCCGGCGGTGCCCGCGCTTGCCGCTCAGCCGCTTGGCAACGAACACGGTGACAACCGACAGCACGACCATCAGCGCCAAGGCCAGCGGCACCGTCCACGCACCCAGTACGCCGCGCAGCAGGCCGGCCGCGATGAGCGACGCGCTCACGAGCAGCAGCGTCGCCGTCACCGCGCCAAACCATCCGAAGATCATCGCCATCGGTACCTTGTCGCGGTGATTGTGGATCGCGATGCGCGCCAGCAGTCCAATCTTGAACGGCAGGTTCGCCAGGAACGTTGCGAGCGCGTTCGTGGCGATGACGTCCAGCGGCGCGATCCGACGGACCGGCCGGAGCGCCGCCCAGAAGATCAATCCGTTGGCGACCACGCCCACGACGCTCAGGCCGATGAGCGACGCCAGTGCGCCCGGCGGTGCGTCGGCCAGTTGCTTGAGAGATTCGCGATTCTCCTCGCTCAGCGCCAGCCGCACGCACCAGCCCAGCAGCGCAATGCCGATGAGGAAGCCCGCCACCTGCAACGCGATCCGGGTCCCGGACCTCGGGGGCAAGGCTGACTCTTGCGATTGCTGTGCGTCGTCATCCATGCGCGGCGGGCGTTACGGCGGACCGAGGTCGATCAGGATACGCCCCAGCGGCCCGGGGCCGGGCCAGTAGCCCGAAGGCGTCCCCCGCGAGGCAAGCTCGCCGACGGCGCGGGGGGTGAGCACCGGATCGAGCCAGCCCGAGTCGCGCAGCCGGCTCAGCTCCATCTCGTCGATGACGAGCCAACGGACGTCGGCGTCCTTCAGCGCCCGCGCCTGCGCCGCCGGATCGTCGGGGTGGTCTCGCACGACCCGTACGAGCAGCCCCGCGTCCCACGTCGTCGCGTACGCGGGATCGCCCAGGTAGTAGAGCGGCGCGCCGTCTCCGATCAGCAGCACCCGGCCCGAGCCCTCGGGCAGGCGGAAGTTCACCACGCCGTGGGGCGAGGCCTCGGGCTCGAGCTCGCCCGTGAACCACGCCGGCCCGGGCGCGATGAAGATGCCCGGCTGCCCCTGGCCTTCCTTCGAGTACGACCACGCCAGCCAGCCCGACTGCACGACCGCGAAGGCCACGGCCGCCCACAACCCCGCCCTCCCGAACCGCGCGAGCACGACCGCGACGAGCGGCCCGCCCGCCAGCACGATCGGCACGAGGAACCGGCTCTGGATGTGCGTCAGCGCTAGCCACGCGAGCAACTGCAAGCCCAGCCCGACCGCGAGCGCGAAGACCACCCGGTGCCGGCGCACGAACGGCGCGATGACCGCAGCGAGCACGCACGCCGCGGCGAACACGCCCCAGTGCGGATGCAAGAGTCCGCGCATCGACGACCCGCCGGGGAATGGTCCGTTCGGATCGGGCAGGAACATCAACTTCACGCGATCAACCATCGTGCCGTCGAAGGCGTGCCCGCGGGCCCATCGAGAGTGCTGCTCGGCGGTCCAGTGGCCTTCGCCCAGCACGCCAGCGAGCTGCGGGAACACCGGGTTGCCCGTCGCGATTCCGTTCCGCACGAGCCAGGGCAGCAGCGTCGCGATGCCCACGAGCACGCCGAGCCCGCCGCACTTCCACCACGCGCGCACGGGCGTGGTCACGACGAGTACCGCGCCGACGACCGGCCCGACCATGAACAATGCCGTGGGCTTGGCCGCGCAGGCCGATCCGACGAGAAAAGCCGCGAGCGCCCACCGGACCATGTTCGAGCCGGTCGAGAGCGTCGCCAGCAACGCTCCCGCTCCGAGGGCCAGCACCGCCGGCTCGTTGTACGCCAGGCTCCCCGTCACGACCATCCAAGGCGTCGCGAGCACGATGGCGGCCACGCACGTCGCGACGCCCGCGCGCGAGGCGTGATCCTGCGGGATGACCAGCCAGCAGGCGCGCCCGACGAGTACGACCGCCAGCAGCAGCACGACCGCGCTCAGGCACTGGAAGGCCATGAGCCCCACGCCCGAGCCCGCCGCCGGGTGCTCGCCCGCGATGGCCGCGAGGTGGTAGAACGCCGCCTCCACGTATCCCGGCAGGTGCGAGTACACGTTGTGCTCGAGCGGCCCCAGCCGGCCGCCGGCCAGCCACTCGGCCGGGAGCTGGGCGTGGTAGCTCCGCGTGTCGTAGCCCAGCCCCTCGGTGGCCCACAGCCACCCGGGCGGGCTGGCCGACGCCACCACCAGCACCGCGACGCCCGGCACGAGCGCCAGCGCCGCAGGATGCACGCTCGCGCCGTCGTCGCCGCGGCGCTTCAGTAGGTCGGCGGCCAGCAGCACCAACCCCAGCACCACCGGCCCGCCCGCGACGAACCGCCGCCCGCCTGCCCCGAACAGCTCGAACGCCCCGAGCATGCCCATCGCATGGCTGATCGCCAGCAAGATGCCCAGCCCGACCGCCGGCGCGAGCCAGGCCGCCGCCGTCCGGTCTTCCATCCATCGCAACGCCAGGGAGCCCCATCCCCACGCCCCCGCCAGGTACGCCCCGGCCAGCACGCCCGCCGTGGCCCACACGCTCGCGACGGCGACGATCGTCGCCGGCCACGACACCACGCCGATCGCCGAAACGCTCGCGACGGCCACAAGCAGCGCCACCACGAGCAGCCCCGCCAGCTGCTTCGAGCTCACCGCCCGTCCTCGGGTACGACGAAGCCCATGCGGGCCGCCGTCCGCAGCGCGTCGCCGTCCTGCACCAGCCACTGCACGAATTCCGCGCCGGCATCGGTAAACCACGCGGCGTGGTGGACCGTTGCGTCGCCGCGCGGCTGGTCGAGGTAGCCCACAATGCGCACGCGGCTCGCGTCGGCGTCGCTGCCGAAGACCACGCCGAACGACTGCTCGGGCGGCGATCGCTTCGCGAAGTACGAGACGCGCTCGACGATCATCTCGCCGCCATCGAAGTTGCCCGAAGCCAGCGCGACCTCGCCCCACAGGCCGCTCTCGCGCAGCGACGCCCGCGTCCAGCGGCCCAGGGCCGTCCGCTCGAGGGCCACGTGCACCGGGGCCCGCCCCTGGGCCAGTTCGCGGCGATCGAGGGTCGAGCCCTTGGCCACCACGACCGCCAGGGTGTTGCCGAGCCAGGGTCCCTCGCCCATGGGCGTCCGCGTCAGGTCGGCGACCTGGTGCACGCTCTCGCTCAGGTAGGCGTCGGCCTCGGCCCCGCGGTCGAGCCGCATGGCCAGCCAGTCGGCTTGGTCCATTCGGGCCGTTCGAGCTCCCTCATAGAGCAAGAGATCGACGCCGGGCCTCGCGCCCTCATACAGCGGCTCGAGCCGCCGCGCCAACGGGGCGAGCACCGGGTCGACGGCGACGCTCACGGCGACCAGTCCGCGGCCCGGCGTCGACTCGACCCGGCCCGAGGCGTCGGGCCAGCGGCTCACCGTCTCGGGCTTCATCGCGCAGCCGCAGCCCATGAGAACGCAGAACCAGAGCCAGCCAGCGAAGAATCCTCGCACGGCCCATTCTTCGGGTTCTCGGCCCCCCGGGCTTTGTAATGGGCCCGGGGCCCTGAAACCCGGCGGCGGCCCCGCCCAACAATCGAGAGTCCTCCCCCGAAGCCCCCGCCCCGGCGAGACCACCGGAGCCGGTCCCGGAGCCGCCCCATGTACGCCGCAGCCTTCGCCATGAACATCGGAAAGACCGACGACAACCCGCCCGCGACCGACGGCAAGGAATACGTCGAGCCCATGGCTTCCGACGAAGACTGCCAGTGGGGGCTTTGGACGCACCTGGGTCCGCTGCTGGCGGCCGTCGTCACCACGGGTGCCATCGCGCCGCTGGCCATCGCCTGGGGGCTGTACGTGATGCACGTGCCGGGCAAGAACCGTCCGTTCGTGGCCGACCACGGGCGGGAGATGTTCAACTTCGCCCTGAGCTACACGCTCTATTGGACGGTGGGCACCATCGCGGTGGGCATCGTGACGTTCGGCGCGGGCCTGGTCGTGTTCATGCCCGCCCTGATCGTCCTGGGCCTCGTCGGCACGATCCAGGCCAGCATCGCCGGGGCGAAGGGTCGCTACTACCGCTACCCGATGTGCTTCCGGTTCATGAAGTCCGCCGAGGAGCGGGCCGCCGCCAGCGCGGCCTGACCCAGTTGGACGGGCTGGGCCCGGGGTGCGGCTAAACTCTGGCCGGCGTGCCCCTGCTCGAAGCGACCAACCTGCACAAGAGCTTCAACGGGCGCGAGGTCGTGCGCGGCGTCAGCTTTTCCGTCGGTCGGGCCGAGATCGTGGGCCTGCTGGGCCGAAATGGCGCGGGCAAGACCACCAGCTTCCGCATGACCATCGGCATGCTCGCCGCTGACGAGGGCAACGTGCACTTCGACGGCCAGGACGTGGCGCCCCTGCCCATGTACAAGCGGGCTCGCCTGGGCATGGGCTACCTCAGCCAGGAGCCCAGCGTCTTCCAGCGGCTCACGTGCGAGCAAAACCTGCTGGCCATCCTCGAGACGCTGTCGCTCTCTCGCAGCGAGCGCAAGCAAAAGGCCGCCGAGCTGCTCGACCGCTTCGGCCTGACCAAGAAGGCCAAGGAGAAGGCGCGGACCTGCTCGGGCGGCGAGCGTCGCAAGCTCGAGATCGCGCGGGCCCTGGTCACCAACCCACGGATCATCCTGCTCGACGAGCCCTTCAGCGGGGTCGACCCCATCGCCGTCGAAGACCTGCAGCAGGAGATCCGCATGCTGCGCGACGCGGGCATCGCGTGCCTCATCACCGACCACAACGTCCACCAGACGCTGAAGGTCTGCGACCGGGCGTACATCATCAATGACGGCAAGGTTTTCGCCGAGGGCGCCCCGGGCCCGCTCATCAAGAACGAGCTCGTCCGCCAGACCTACCTGGGCGGGCTGTTCCGCGGCGACGAGTTCGATACGCCCGACGCGCCGCCCTCGATCCGCCGGCGTCGCCGGCCGGGCGGCGGCACCTCGACGGAGCCAAGGCCGTGATCGCGCGCACGGCTGTGGTCATCGCACTGGCGTTCCTCGCCGGCTGCACCTCGCGCACGATCGTGGTGACCAGCGAGCCGCCCGGGGCCCTCGTTACGCTCAATGGCGTCGAGGTCGGGGCGACGCCGCTGGAGGTCGGCTTTCGCTACTACGGCCAGTACGACCTGCGCCTCCGCAAGGACGGCTACCAGCCGCTGAGCGCCGCGCCCTGGGCAAACGCGCCGTGGTACGAGTACCCGCCCATCGACTTCGTGCTGCTGCCCTTCCCGATCGAGACCCGGGTGAAGTGGCACTACGAGCTCGAGCCCGTGTCGGTCGAGCAGGACGCGGCCGGCGCGCTGATCGAGCGCGGCGAGCAGATGCGTCGGGCCGTCGAACCGGGCGCGTAGGCGTCAGTCGAGATGGAGCTGGCCGATCTCCGAGGGCCGCGTCGTCGCTGGCGCGTCGCCGTTCAGCCGCGCGGCCACCACGCGACCGATGTACAGCTCGTGATCGGCGTCCATGTCCACGTGCCGAACCACCTCGCAGTCGAAGGCAAGCGCGCTCGACTCAAGGATTGGCGCGCCGGTTTCCAGCGTCACCACCGAGAGCGCGTCGAACGGATCGTGGTACTCCTCGGCCGAGGGATAGCGCTCGAAGCGTCGCCGCATGATGCGGTCCTCGGGTGACACGCTCGAGATCGCGAAGGTCCTCGAGTCGCGGATGAGCGGCTCGATGCGGTGGCCGCGACGCACGGGCACGCAGACGAGCAGCGGCTCGGTCGCGCACAGGTGCACGCCAAGGGCGAGGATGCCGGCCCGATCGCCGTCGTGGCGGGCCAAGAGCAAGTAGAGGCCGGTCGGCAGTCGGTCACAGGCTTCGGCGATGAGCCGCTGCCGAGCGGGATCGAAATTCGTCTCGGTCACGCGATCTCCCGGAGTTGGGGGTCGGGCCCGAGTGTACGGATATCGGGCCGTTGCGGATCCCCAGCACGTCACTTGTGAACACAACCCGATCAGATCTACCATATTCGGAGATTGATTGGATCGAATTGTGAAGAATCGCCGAAATCGGGCACAGATTGTGTTGCATTGTGGGGTGAAGTGGGTCATAATCCCACGTAATGCCCTCCGTGAGTGCCCCTATCGATGCTCTTCACCGGACATGCCGAGCACAGCATCGACGCCAAGCTGCGTCTTTCGCTACCCAAGAAGCATCGGAACCAGTGGGACCCCGAGGAGCAGGGCGACCAGTGGTATTGCGTGCCCTGGCCCAACGGCATCCTGAGGCTGTATCCGGCCAAGACGTTCGAGCGGCTCGCGCAGCTCAGCGCCGAGAGCCTGACGCCCAACGAGGACGAGGGCGAGCTCGAGGCCACGCTGTATGGCCTGGCCGAGATGCTGACGGTCGACGGCCAAGGCCGGATCATGCTGCCCAAGGAGCACCTGGAGATGACCGGGCTCGGGCGTGCGGTAGTGGTCGTCGGCGTGCGGAACCGGCTGGAGATCCACGACCAGGACGGTTGGCAAGCGGATCGAGCAAGGCGCTTCGCCGACTTGCCCAACCTGGTCCGAAAGGTCGATTCGAAGTGATCGCAACCCTGGACGAGACACGGGCCTTCAGCCGCTTCGCAGGACGCGAGGCAGCCGGGGCTCGGGTCAAGGCGAATCACGGCGTCCAGCCAATGGATGCCATCGGAAGTCGGAGAGAGAGGGGCGCCGGCCACGGCTGACGCTTCGCGGCGCGACCCGTCCTGATCGGCGGCGAGCGCATTTCGAGGGGCCCGCAAGGCAGCGGGTGACACACGCAGTCGTGCGAGGGGCTCATGGACGAGCCCCGGCGTGGTCCCCCTCGATCGTCGATTCCGCTCTTGCTCGAAGGGCCCTCGGGGCGATCCCGACGGCTCACCCAGGACACCACCGGCTCCGCGGCAGTTCCCACCACCACCATCATGCTGCGAGCCACTCGATCCGCCCCGGCACCACCCGGGGCGGATCTCATTTTGGGCTCGGAAGCTCCGGGCTCGGATGGGATCAGCCCTCGACCTCAACCCCGCGCCAGAACGCCACGTAGCCCTCGAAGTTCTTGGCCTGGGGCTTTGCTTCGGGGTAGTACCACGCGGCGTGCTCGGCGGTCTTGCCGTCGACTACGACGTCGTAGTACCTGGCCTCCCCCTTCCAGGGGCAGTTGGTGGTCAGGGCGTTGTCCTGGAAGTACTCACGCTTGATCGAATCGGGCGGAAAGTAGTGGTTGCCCTCGACGACTTCGGTCTTGTCCGACTCGGCCACCACGGTCCCGTTGAACACTGCTCGCGCCATGACGTTTCTCCTGAGCGCCTCCGTTCGGACGCAGGACCGGCTAGCCTTCCGGCCCCGATGCCCGACCACGACGCGTTACCGTATCGACTCGCGTGCCTCTGCGATCTCCGTGACCGCCGGGGCCGCGTCCTGCTGATCGAACGTCGCAAGTCGCCCAATCAAGGCCTGTGCTCGCCGATCGGCGGGAAGCTCGATACGGCGCTCGGTGAATCTCCCCACCAGTGCGCCCGGCGAGAGATCCAGGAAGAGGCCGGCATCGACGTGCCCATCGAGCGGCTGCACCTGCAGGGGCTCGTGAGCGAGCGTGCGTTCGAAGGCAAGGGCCACTGGCTGATGTTCTACTTCCGCGTGCTAGGGCCGGTCGAGGTGCCAGAGCAGGACATCAGCGAGGGCCGGCTGCGGTGGTTCGAGCCCGGACAGCTTTCGGACCTCCCGCTGCCCGAGACCGATCGCTCGGTCATCTGGCCCCTGGTGGATGACCATGACCACGAGCACCTGGCGCGTCCGGACGCCCACCGGCCGGGCCTGCCGGGCCTGTTCGCGGTGCACATCGACTGCCGCGATGATCGGCTGGCATGGTCGGTGGAACAAACCGGTCGGGCTTCCCAAACGTAAGGTGACCATGGCGGGCGCCCCGTTCGATCGCAATATACTTCCACGCATGACCAATCCGCTGCGAACAACCTCCTTCCATCCCTGGCGGGCCTTCCGGCTGGTCGTGCTTTCGCTGATCGCGACGTGCCTCGTGGTCGTCGAGGCTGGCGTGGCCCAGGACGGGGCCGGCAGCGAAGCCGGCCCCGCACCAACGGCCTCGGTGCCCGCGTCGAGGCAGGCCCAGGAAGTCATCGTGCTCCCGATCCGAACGGCGATCGACCGGTTCACGATGAAGAGCCTCGAGCAGCGCCTGCAGCGGGCCGAGGACGACGGCGCGCAGGCGGTGGTGATCGAGCTCGACACGCCCGGCGGCGAGGTCGGCGCGGTGCTCGAGATCAGCAACCTGCTCAAGACGAGCCAGGTACCGACGATCGTCGCCTGGGTGAACTACACCGCGTTCAGCGGCGGCGCGATCATCGCGATGGCCTGCGACGAGATCGTGACGGCTGATCCGGGGACGCTGGGCGACGCCATCCCGATCCAGGTGTCGCAGCTCTTCGGATTGCAGCAGATGAGCGAGGATCAGAAGCAGAAGATCCTCGCGCCGCTGCTCGTCGACCTCGTCGATTCGGCCCGGCGGAACGGCTACGACGAGAAGCTCGTCCAGGGCTTCGTGTCGCTGGGCGTCGAGCTCTGGATGATCGAGCGCACGCGTCCCGGCCCGGAGGGTCAGCCCGCGGGCGAGCGGATGTTCGTTGACCTTGCCGAGTATCGCCTGCTCTTCGGCGAACCGCCGGAAGTGCGCACGCCCCAGATTCCGTCGGCGGGCACCGGGCTCACCAAGACGGCGCGAGCCGACGAGGCGCAGGCTCCCGGGTCGGTCGAGCCGGGCGACGCGACCGCTTTCCGGCCGGCATCGCCCGGGCTAGCTGCTCTCGAAGAAAAGCCCGAGACAAGCGTGAGCCAGGGGCTCGCGGTGCCGACGACGCGTCCGACGCTCAGCGAGGCGGATCGGGGCGGTTGGCGGGTGGTGGCCTACGTGACGGACGGCCGGGCCCCGGTCACCATGACCAGCGACCAGCTCGTGCGATACGACGTGGCCAACCGCGTGGTGCAGAGCGATGCGGACCTGCGGGCCTACTTCGGTGCGACGTCCTTGCAGCGATACGAGGAGAACTTCTGGTTCGTCATCGCACGCTTCCTGTCGAATCCGCTGATCCAGGGCCTCCTCCTCGTGTGCGTCGTCGTGGGCTTCTTCATCGAGATGGCTAGCCCGGGGCTGGGCGTGTTCGGCGCCATCGGCCTGCTGGCACTGGTCGGTCTGCTTGCGCCGGCGGCCATGGTCGGCATGGCGGGCTGGTGGGAGTTCGTCGCGCTGGGCCTGGGCGCGGTGCTGGTGCTCGTCGAGGTGTTCGTCGTGCCGGGGCTCGGGGTGCCTGGGGTGATCGGCGCCGTCTTGGTCTTCGTCGGGCTGCTCGGCACGTTCACCGGCGGCAGCAGCTTCCAGACCCAGGGCGAGTTGCTCACGGGCGTGGTCGTTCTTCTGCTTTCGCTGGCGACGGCGGGCGTCATCATCTTCTTGATTGCGCGAAATCTCGGAAGCATCCCGGGACTCAACAGGCTGATCCTCAAGAGCGTTCCCGCCGACGACGATGATGCACCGTCGTTCTTCGACGCGATGGTCCCGACGTCGACAACGGCCTCGACCACGCTGACCGTCGGAGCCATCGGCGAGGCCGTGGGCGTGCTGCGTCCCTCCGGCCGGGCCAAGTTCGGTGAGGACCTGGTCGACGTCGTATCGGTGGGGCCGATCATCGAAAGCGGAGAGCGCGTCCGCGTCATCGAGGCGACGGCGTTCAGCGTGGTCGTCGAGCGGGCCCCCGAGCCGGAGTCGTCCCCCGAAGATGCCGATGAAGACGGCGTCGACGATGGCCGGGAGGACGCCTGATGGATCCGCTGCTGGTATGGGGACTGCTGCTGCTGGGCATCTCGGCCTTCCTGGGGCTGCTGGAGTTCTTCGTGCCCAGCGCGGGCATCATCGGCATCGTGGCGCTCGTGGTGGCGATCGCCGGCGTGGTCTGCTTGTGGAGCTACGAGACCGCGTGGGGCATCACGGGCATGCTGGGCGTCCTGGTCATCGCGCCGACGGCGACGTACTTCGGGTTCAAGGTCCTGCCGTACACGCCCATCGGCAAGGGACTCATTCTCAGCAATCCCGACCCGGACGACCCGTCCGGCGACGCGTCCAACGCCTCGCACGCGCTGCGCATCGCGCTCGTCGGCCAGGAGGGCATGGCCCAGACCGACCTGCGGCCCATCGGCGTGGTCAAGATCGAGGGCCAGCGGCACGACGCCGTCGCCGAGAGCGGCTACATCCCCGGCGGCTCGCGCGTAAAGGTCATCTCGGCCGACGGCATCCAGCTCAAGGTCCGCCAGATCCAGGCGTAAGGACCAGCCAGCGACATCGAAGGGGAGGCCCCGCGTTCGTGATGCCCCGCTTGCAGCGGCCGGGCATGGGCTTATAGTCCGCCCTCATCCGTCGGCGCGGGCCACGAGGGCCCCAGCCGGCTCCAGGAGGTGTCAGGAATGGGCAGTATTCCCCCGGGTGTCTGGATCGCGATCGGCGTCGTCCTGCTGATCATCGTGATCGTCATCGTGGCGATCCTCGGCCGCTTCATCAAGCTGTGGATCCAGGCGTTTGTCTCGGAGGCCAAGGTCAGCTTCGGTGCGCTGATCGGCATGTGGCTGCGGAAGGTCGACATGAACGTGATCGTCTTCAGCCGCATCCGCGCGGTGAAGGCGAAGCTGAACATCTCGACCGATGAGCTCGAGACCCACTACCTCGCGGGCGGCCGCGTGCCAAACGTGATTAGCGCGATGATCGCTGCGAGCAACGCGAAGATCGAGCTGCCGTGGGGCGTGGCGACGGCGATCGACCTGGCCGGCCGCGACATCCTCGACGCCGTGAACACCAGCGTGAACCCCAAGGTCATCGATTGCCCGGGCCCCAACCAGCCGCGGCCGACCATCGACGCCGTCGCCCAGGACGGCATCCAGCTCAAGGCCAAGGCCCGCGTGACGGTGCGGACCAACCTGGCCCGCCTCGTTGGTGGTGCGACCGAAGAGACGATCATCGCCCGCGTGGGCGAGGGCATCGTGACGACCATCGGCTCGGCCCTGGACCACAAGGCCGTGCTCGAGAACCCCGACAACATCTCGAAGGTGGTGATGCAGCGCGGGCTCGACGCGGGCACGGCGTTCGAAATCCTCTCGATCGACATCGCCGACATCGACGTGGGCGAGAACATCGGCGCCCGCCTGCAGACCGACCAGGCCGAGGCCGACAAGAAGCGTGCCCAGGCCGAGGCCGAGAAGCGCCGCGCGATGGCCGTGGCGGCCGAGCAGGAGTTCCGCGCCGAGGAGCAGAAGAACCGGGCGCTGGTCGTGCTGGCCGAGGCGGAGGTGCCCAAGGCGATGGCCGAGGCCTTCCGCGGCGGCAACCTGGGCGTGATGGACTATTACCGCATGCAGAACATCCAGGCCGACACCTCGATGCGCGGCTCGATAGCGGGCGAGGACAACGCCAAGGATCGCCAAGGCAACGATTGATGTAAGTCATCGAGGTAAAGGCGAGACGCCCACGCGGAATCCGTGGGCGTTTTTCATTCTACGTTTGGCGTGCCTACGACCGCTGCTTGCGGGGGTCGATGGCGGGCTTGCCGTCGGCGTACTCCCAGATCACCACGTCGAGGGTCTTGACGCCCCACTGGAGGGCCGCCTCGTGGCTGGGAAAGAGCAGGTCGAGGCGGTTGCCCTTGATGGCCCCGCCGCGGTCGAGGACCGGCACGACCTTGCCGTCGTTGTAGCCGTCGATGCTGAGCATGGTGCCGAAGGGCAGCAGGTCGGTGTCGGCGGCGACAAGGAACCCGCCGTTGGCGTCGACCGAGTGCAGCGTCGCGGTCTGGCCGTCGGCGAAGGGATAGCACGAGGCCGCGTCGGCCGAGTAGGCCGTGACCTTCATCGTGATGGTGCGGGCCGGGCGGACGGGCCGGCCGTTGAACCAGCGCAGGCTGGTATCGGGCTCGACTTCGCCGGCCAGCGACGCGAAGGCGGGGGTCGCGAGCGCGGCGGGCTGGACGGCCGGCGCCTGGGCTTCGACTTGCACCTCCGGAGCCTCCACCGTCGCCGCTTGCGGCGGCGTGATCGAGGCCATCGGGCTGACCGGGCCGAGCTGCTTGGCGATGATGGCCGTGGCCACGGTCAGGACCGCACCGCCCAGCCAGAGGAAGCCCGCTGAGGGCCGCCGGCCGCGCGAGGGCGCGACGAGGGCGGTCATGTCCTGGATCGGGGCCACGCAGGCCCCCGCCTCGCGCTCGACGCGCACGTTCATGTCTTCGTTTTTCAAGACCACCACCGGTCTCCGCTTGCCGGCCGACCGGGCGAACGGGGCCACCACGCCCCGAGGCTCCACCCGATCTTCACTTGCGGTCCCTGGGGCACCACCCCCTGGGGACCGACCGGCTCGCGTGCTGGCCCACGATAGGGTCCACCGGCGATCCGGTCAGCCAACGGTCAGTTCCCGTTCTCGGACGAGGTCGGCATTCCGCGTCCGCGGCTGAAGGCAAAGTGCCCCGGCTCGGCCCGAATGCGAGCCACGGGCATCCGCGGCGGGCCTTTTTCCCTACCGTTGGCCCGCATGACCCCTACCGAGATCGTGATCTGCCTGGTTATCGGGGCCTTCGCCGGCGTGCTGGGCGGGCTCGCGGGCATCGGCGGATCGATGATCATGCTGCCCGCGCTGGCCCTGTTCGTGGCCGACCCCGACCCCGACAGCGCCCACCACCTGTTCATGGCCTCGGCCATGGTGGTCAACGCGGTGGTGAGCTTCCCCGCAGCGCTGCGGCACAAGAAGGCCAAGGCGATCCACTACGGCGCCCTGCGTGTCATCTTGCCGGCGATGGCGATCTCGATCGTCGCGGGCGTCCTGATCTCGAACCAGATCGAGGGCCTGACGCTGCGCAAGATCCTGGCGGGATTCATCGCGGCGTACGCGCTCATGACGATCTACCGCTTTTTCAAGAAGAGCGACGAGCCCGAGCTTGACGCCAAGGGCGTGCACGCCGTTCGTCTGACGGTCATCGGCATCGCGACCGGCATGGTCGCCGGGCTGCTGGGCATCGGCGGGGGCGTGCTGATGGTGCCCATGCTGCAGGTCTTCTGCAAGATGCCCATCAAGAACGCCATCGCCACGAGTTCGGCGGTGATGGTGCTGACGGCGATCGTGGGGGCGTCGCTCAAGCTGGCGACGCTGCCCGAGCATGGCCGAAGCGTCGTAGACGCGCTCATCATCGCCGCGGCCATCTCGCCCACGGCGTTCTTCGGCGCGCGATTGGGGGCGACGCTCACGCACAAGCTACCACTGCAAGCCGTGCGATTGGTGGTGTCGCTGGCGCTGCTGGTGGTCGCTGCCAGAATGGCGGCCGACGCGTGGAGCAAGCGTCAGGGAGGCGAGCAAGCCAAGCCGGTCGATGCCCCGCGGGCCCTCGAGGATGCCGCGTCAGGGCCTGAGTGAGAAATCCCTTACCGGCCCGCCGAATGCATGAACAAGCAGGAAGGATTCTCGGTTCGTCCCGTGCAAAGGAGTTGCGTGCCATGTCGATTGGTTTCGTGAACAACGCCAAGACCGTTTTGTTACTGGGCGCCCTGATGGGCCTGGTGATCGGCGTGGGTTACGCGCTGGGCGGGCCGAACGCGATCCTGCCGGCCGTCGTCATCGCCGTCGTGATGAACTTCGTGGCGTTCTTCTTCTCGGGAACGATCGCGATCAAGTCGATGCGCGGCCGCGAGGTCACGGGCGGGAAGCTCTACGAGATGGTCGATGAGCTGAGGCAGCGAGGGGGCCTGCCGATGCCCAAGGTCTACGTCTGCCCGCACCAGGCGCCCAACGCGTTCGCCACGGGCCGCAGCCCGAAGCACGCGGCGGTCGCGGTGACCGAGGGCGCCTTGCAGTTGCTGTCTCGAGATGAGTTGGAAGGCGTGATGGCCCACGAGTTGGCGCACGTGAAGAACCGCGACACGCTCATCAGCACCATCGCCGCGACGGTGGGCGGCCTCATGGGCATGCTGGCGTACGGCCTCTTCCTGTTCGGCGGGAATCGGCAGGGCGGCAACCCGCTGCTGGCGATCGTGGCCGTGCTGGCCGGTGCCGTGGGTGCCGCGATCATTCGCTCGATGATCAGCCGGTCGCGCGAATTCGTGGCCGACGCGGATGGCGCAAAAATCGCTGGCTCGCCCGATGGGCTCATCGGAGCGCTGCGCAAGCTCGAGACGTATGCCAAGCGCATCCCGATGCACAACCCGAACCCGGCGCAGAACAACCTGTTCATCATCGAGCCGCTCACGGGCGGCAAGACGCTGAGCGACCTGTTCGCGACGCACCCGCCCACCGAGAAGCGCGTGGCGGCGCTGATGAAGGCCCGCTAGTCGACGCCGAGTTCGCCCTCGCCCTGGCGGTCGATCGCGACGTCGAGCTCGACGGTGCGGATGGGCAGGCAGCGCTGGTCGTCGCACGCCTGGTAGCTGACGACGAGGATGGGGCGGCCCGACCACTCGCCCTCGAGCTCGAGCGCGACGGGGAACTCGATCTCCCCATCGTGCACGAGCACGGCCTCGTCGTGCGACCAGGGCGTGCCCTTGGGATAGTCGGCGTACACACGCACGCCCGAGCCGCCGCGGACGCCCACCCGCAGGGGCGGCAGGTCGGCGTTGCCCGGTTCGGCGGCGTAGACGTGCCAGCCCGGCATGATGCGAACCACCAAATGGAACTGGGCCGGCAGGTCGGGGCCGAGCGTGACGCGGTCGCCGCTGGCGTAGATCTCGACGGGCGTGAACGAATCGTCGACGGGTTCGGGCATGGAGCGGAGGCGTTCCAGCTCGGCGTCGATGACGCGCTCGGCGAAGGCGTGGTCCTGCCGCATGAAGCGGAGCAAGGCGGCGGTGGAGTTCGCGGTGCCGAGGGGTGAATCCGCGATCGCGGGCGAGATGGCGCGGAGGATGTCGGCCGCGTGGTCCAACGCGCCGCTCTCGGGGGCGATCTCGTGCAAGGTGGCCAGGGCGTTGAGCAGCACGGAGTGGGCGCAGGGCGTGGCGCCGTCGTAGGTGCTGCGGCCGCGGACGAACAACTCGGCCGCGCGGGTGTCGTAGAGGACGCCGGGCTGGTCGGGGTCGCCGAACGTTTCGATCGTGGCTTCGAGCATCGCGACCGCTTGCGCGATCAACTCTTGCGGATCGCCCATACCAAGCACGATGCGGGCGCGGGCGAGCTCGGCAAGCCCGCCGATGCACCAGGCGGCGTCTTCGAGGAAGCCGGCGTCGGATCGATCGCCGTCGCGCCAGCTCCGGACCGGAAGGCCGTCGTTGGCGACCATGTGCTCGCGCAGGAACGCGGCGGTCCGGTCGGCGTGCTCGAGCAGCGCGGCGTCCTGCAAGTCGACGGCCGCCGAGGCGTAGGCGTGCAGCATCATCGCGTTCCAGGCGGCCAGGCACTTGTCGTCCCGCAGCGGCGCCTTGCGCTGGTCGCGGGCCTCGAGGAGCGATTTGTTGATGTGGTCGAGGCGCTCGCGGAGGTCGGCGGCGTCGAGATCGTGCTCGCTGGCGTGCTTTTCGAGGCGGTCGTCTAGGCGGAGCACGCTGGCAGGCGGGGCGTCGCGATGGTGGGGGTCCTGGAAGTTTGGGCCGCGGTCGAGGCCGTAAAGGGAGACGGCCAGTTCGGCGTCGTCCTCGGAAATCGCGGCGTGCACCTGCTCGGCGGTCCAGAGGTAGTTCAGGCCCTCGCGACCATCGACCTCGGCATCGAGCGCGCTGGCAAGGCCGCCGCTTTCGAGTCGCATCTCGCGCTCGGTCCACCCGACGATGCGTCGGGCGGCGTGGGCATAGCCGGCGTCGTCAAAGGTGCGCGAGGCTCTCGCATATGCGGTCAGGAGCTGCGCGTTGTCATACAGCATCTTCTCGAAATGCGGCACCGTCCAGTTCGCGTCGACGGCGTATCGGTGGAAGCCTCCGCCGGCGTGGTCGTGGATGCCGCCGACCATCATGCGGTCGAGGGCATGGCGGAGCGCGACGTCCGTTGCCCGGCGCGTCTCGTCGTCGACCGCGTCGCGCGCGGTGAGCAGCAGGTCGAGGTACACCGGCTGGGGAAACTTGGGCGCGCCGCCGAAGCCACCGTTGGTCCGGTCGACCATCGTCAGCAGCGTGCGCACGGCCTGGGCGATCGCCTGCGGGCCGACGTCGATGCGTTCGCCGGCTGCGGCGCTCAGGCCGTCGCTGACGGCATCGGCGAGCCTGCCGGCCTGCTCCATGACTTCGTCGCGCTGCTCACGCCAGGCCTGCGACACGCCCTGGAGCACGTCGAGGAAGCTCGGGCGGCCGTGCATGGGCTGGGGCGGGAAGTAGGTGCCGGCCCAGAAGGGCTTGCCCGCCGATGGCTCGAGGAAGACGCTCATGGGCCATCCACCGCTGCCGGTCATGATCTGCGTAGCGGCCATGTAGGCCTCGTCGATGTCGGGGCGTTCTTCGCGGTCGACCTTGACGCACACGAAGCGTTCGGCCATGGCCTGCGCGACGGCGTGGTCTTCGAAGCTCTCGCGCTCCATCACGTGGCACCAGTAGCAGGTGGCGTAGCCGATGCTCAGGAAGATGGGCACGTCGCGGCGGCGGGCTTCTTCGAAGGCGGCGTCGCCCCAGGGCATCCACGGCACGGGGTTGTGCGCGTGCTGCAGCAGGTAGGGGCTGTGCTCGTGGACGAGTGCGTTGGCTTCTCTGGTCTCAGGCGGCATCTTTGCTCATCACGCGGACGACCATCGACGACACGTTCGCGTTGGCGAGCTCGTCGACGGGGGCGAGCTCGCCCGGCGAGCGCGCGCCGCGAGCCCGCGTGCCCAGGCGTTCGGTGGCCATCGTGCTGGCGTGGAGGACGACGTCGACGGGCAGCGTGCTCAGGGTGATGCTGACCAGGCCGCGCATGAGGGCGGGCGCGTCCTCGTCCTGGCAGGCGACGATCTCGGGCAGGTGCTCGTCGAACGCGTCCGCGTACCGGGCGGCGGCCTCGCGGGCCCGGGTGCACCAGGCCTCGCGCTCCGGCCCGGGGCCAGGATGGCGCATCGGCGTGGTGTTGAGGCCCTCGACGACGGCGTCCATCGCGGCGCGCAGGGCCTCGAGCTCGGGCTCGAGCATGTCGCGGGCGATGACGATGCTGTCGGCGTCGGCCTGCAAGAGCACGGGCATCACGAGCGCCAGGCGGTCGCGCTGCTTGCTCAGGCGCTGCTCGGCCTTCTGCACCACGCTGCTGGGCTCGGGGCGCACGACCGTCAGCGCGTGGCGCGCCGCATAGCGGTCGAGGCCCAGCATGACGGGCACGCTGACGCCTGGATCGGGGCCGGCCCGTAGCACGTCTCGGGCGACGGCCTGGAGGTAGTCGTCCTCGTCGCCGAAGAGATCGAGCCGCATGAGCGGGCCGAGCGAGGCGCAGGCGGGGTCGGTCGTCAGGCGCTTCCAGGCGCTGGCCATCTCGGCGGCGGGGTGGGCGAGCTCGTCGACCGAGGGCAGTACGACGCCGGCCTCCCAGAGCGGCTGGCTCCAGCGCCAGCTGCGGATCATGTCGAGGTACTCGGGCACGCGGTCGGCGGCCGAGCGGGCGGCGGTGGGGCTCACGCCCTGGGGCGAGGGCAGCAGCGTATAGACCTGGTCTGCCAGCAGCACGGCGGTCATGACGGGGGCCTCGCGCGTGGTGAAGTGGTATGGGCTGACCAGTGCGTCCATGACGCCGGATCTTAGGGCGAGTCCTTCGCTTCCTCCCCCGGCGGCAGGCCGAGTTCGCCGCCGTCGACCCACTCGTTGACCTGGCCGATCATCTCGCTCAAGGACATGAAGAGCATGACGTGGTTGGTGGGATACGTGCGTCGGACGGGGGTGATCCCGCTGTCTTCGAAGCGTTCGATCATGAGCGTGCTGCTGGCGAAGGGCACGGCCTTGTCGAAGGAGCCGTCGACGACGAGCACCCGCGTATCGCCGTCGAACTGCGCGGCGGCGTGGTAGCCGTCGAGCGAGGCGTGCCGCAGGTAGGCGTGCTCGAAGTCGGCGCGATCGGCTGCGTCTTCGAAATCGAAGAAGACCGATCGGATGAACTGCTTCATGAAGGTGCTGTCGATGCTGATGCTCGCGGCGTTGGCCCCGCCGGCGACGAGGACGGCGGTCTCGTAGGCCCCGGGATTGCGCGCGACGACGGCGGGCAGCAGGATGGCCCCGCCGCTGAAGCCCAGGATGGCGCGCGGTGTGCCTTCCAGCCGGCCGTCGCGTGCGATCATGTGCGCAACGCCCGCTTCGATGGCGAAGGCGCACTCGGCGGTGCGGTCGTCGGCATGGGCGGCGAAGGCGCGGCCTTCCGCGGCGCCATCGCCGGCCGCGACGTTGATCATGATCTGCTCGGTGAAGCGCGACGGCTGGCTGAGCAGGCGTAGTACGCTCCAGCCGCGGCTGCGCAGGTCCTGCGACCACTTCTCGTAGAGCTCGGGTGGGTAGCCGAAAGTGCCGGGGATGATGACCGCGATGCCGCGCACCTCTTCGGTGGTGGCGGGCTCGCAGGCCATCCAGGTGCGCTCGAGTCCGAACGAGTCCGGCCGCAGCGAAACGAAGGCGATGGTGTGGACGCCGCCCTCGGGCTGCGCGGCGGCTTGGGCGGGCGAGATCTCGAACACGAGCGCGTTACGCTGCTCGGGCTCGACGTCGCTGGCCGACACGCCTCTTGCTGCGTCGCCGACGCGCTCCAGCAACGCGGCGGCGTGCTCCCTTGCACCGGGCACGATCGGGCGATCCATGAAGAAGCCGACCTGGAACGACTGGTAACGACGCGGATCGCCACCCAGCGGGATGACGATGCCCTTGGCACCAAGCTCCTGTTCGAACGCGCGGGCGGGCCACGATGGCGCGAGGGTTGCGACGTCCGGATCTGGCTTCGACAGCGCTGCGGCAGCGGATGCAAGAATGGCGAGGACTGCAAGCAGGCGGCTCATGATCCGTATCCTTCGGGGTTGGCCTTCATCCATTTCCAGGCCGACTCGATGATGGCGTCCAGGTCGGTGATTTCGGCCTTCCAGCCCAGTTCCTGCTGCACCTTGGCCGGGTCGGCGTAGAGGGCGGGCGGGTCGCCCGGGCGGCGGGGGCCGATCTCGGCGGGGATGGCGTGGCCTGTCACGCGGCGGCAGCTCTCGACGATGTCCTTCACCGAGTAGCCCTTGCCGATGCCCAGGTTGTATCGGCGGGCCTGGCCGTCCTCGAGGGCGCCGAGCACGCGGACGTGCGCGTCGACGAGGTCCTCGACGTGGATGTAGTCGCGGATGCACGTACCGTCGGGCGTGTCGTAGTCGTCGCCGAAGATGGTGATCGAGTCGCGCTTGCCCAGGGCGACCTCGAGCACGATGGGAATGATGTGGCTGTGGGGGTCGTGGTCTTCGCCCAGCACGCCCGTGCGGTCGCAGCCGGCGACGTTGAAGTACCGCAAGGCGGCGAAGGCGAACGGCGACTTCTGCCGCATGCGGGCCTCGAGGAAGTCTTCGAGCACGCGCTCGCCGTGCAGCTTGCTGGCGCCGTAGGGGCTGACCGGGGCGAAGGGGGCGTCCTCGGTGACGGGCATGCTCGGGGGCTGGCCATAGACGGCGCAGGTGCTGGAGAAGACCAGTCGCTTGACGCGTGCATCGCGCGCCGCTTCCAGAAGGGGCACGAGGCTGTTGTTGCGGTGGTACTCGAGCGGGCGGATGACGCTCTCGCCCACCAGGCTGAGGGCGGCAAAGTGCAGCACCGCGTCGACGTGGTGGTGCATCATCAGGCGTTCGAGGTGGCTGCGGTCGGTGGTATCGCCTTCCTCGAACGAGAATTGCTTCCCGCCGAGTTCTTCCAGGGCCCGCACGGCGCCGCGGTTGCCGCGCTGCATGTTGTCCAGCCCGACGACGGTCTGCCCGTCCTTCAGGAGTCGCTGCACCGCGTGGGAGCCAATGTACCCCGCCGCCCCGGTCACCAGAATCGCCATCGTGCCTCCTATCGTCGACTTCGTCGTCGGGCCGATGGTAGAGCCCGATTGCGCTCGGCCTCCGCGAAGCTCAGCATGAACGACGACTCATCGGCGACCCCCAACGACGGCAACACGCCCGCGGCCCGCCTGCCCGCCCTGCGGCTGCTGGTGGGCGGGGCGCTCATGGGGCTGGCGAACCTGGTGCCGGGCATCAGCGGGGGCACGATGCTGGTGGCCGTGGGGGTGTACCGACGCTTCGTCGACGCCGTGAGCGACGCGACGCGGCTGCGGCTTTCGATGGCCACGATCGTGACGCTCGCGATCATCGTCGTCGGCGCGGGGGCCGCCGTCGTGCTGGGAGCACGGCCGGTCGCCTCCGGACTCGAGCACGCGCGGTGGGCGATGTATGCGCTCTTCATCGGGCTGACGATCGGGGGCGTGCCGTCGCTGTACGTGCTGGTCCGCCCGCTCACGCCGCGTCTGATCGTGTTCATGGTGCTGGGGCTGGCCTTGATGCTCACCGTCGTGTTCGTGCAGGAGACCCAGGCGGGCGCGGGCGGGCCGGCCCGGTCGAATTGGCTCATGCTCGGCATCGCCGGCGCGGCCGGCGCGGCGGCGATGGTGCTGCCGGGCGTGAGCGGGGCGTACCTGCTCTTGTTGCTCGGCCAGTACGAGGCCGTCGTGACGGCGGTCAAGGACCTGGCCCGCGGCGACGTGTCGGCGCTGGCAACCGTCATCCCCGTCGGCGTGGGCGTGCTCGTCGGCATCGTCGTGGTGAGCAACGCGCTCCGCTGGCTGCTGCACCGGTATGAAAAGGCGACGCTGGCGGTGCTGCTGGGGCTGCTCATCGGCGCGCCGGCGGGGCTGTATCCGTTCCGCGAGGCGGTCGAGCCGAAGCCGGGCGACACGATCAAGGGCGTCGTGCTGACCGAGCAGACCGTGGGCGACGTGGAGCGCGAGGACTGGCCGACGCGGGCGTTCACGCCTGGGGTCGTTCAGATCGCCGCGTCATTTGGGCTGGTCGTCGTCGGCTGCGCGGCCACGATGGGCGTGGCTCGATTGGGGCGTCGCGGCGAACGCCGGCGCGAGCCAGCCGCCGAAGCGCGGGACTGACTCGCCGAGCTTGTGCTTCTTCTTCGCGCGTGCGACGACGAAACCCAGCAACCCGAAGCCGCCGACGACCAGCGCGACGCTCAGCCATTGCCCGCGGCTGAGGCCCAGCGGGCGTGCGACGGCGAACTGCGTGTCGGGCAGGCGATAGAACTCCGTCGCGATGCGGCCCAGGCCGTAGAGGATCATCAGCCACGCCGTCACGACGCCGGCGAGTCGCGGCTTCGCCCACACGACCAGCAGGGCGACGAGCAGCAGCGGGCCTTCGGCCAGGGCCTGGTAGAGCTGGCTGGGGTGGCGGGCGTTGAGGAAGCCCTGCATGAAGTTGCTCGCCTGCTGGGCGGCCGGGCCGCCGCCCCCACCACCGCGCAGGTCGGCCAGCATGTTCTGGTAGGCAAGCTCGAAGCGCTGCATGCCCTCGGGGTTGAGCAGCTCGAGGTAGCTCATGCCCACGGCCTCGGCGGCCATCTGCATCTGCCGGTCGCTCACCTCGCCCGTGCCCGCGCGCGAGAGGATCTCCTGGGGGAACTGCACGCTCCACCACGGAAGCGCGCCGCCGTCCTCGTACGGCGGGCTGGCGACGACCTTGCCAAGCAGTTCACCATTCACGAAGTTGGCCAGCCGCCCGCACACCAGGCCGATGGGCGCGGCGGCGCAGGCGAGGTCAACGAGGTGCAGCGTCGGCACGCGCGCGAGCTCGGGGAGGTCTTCCTTGGCGGCGCGCTTGCGGAGCAGCCGGCCCAGCAGCATGAGCCCGAGCACCACGCCGACCATGCCGCCGTGGCTGGCCATGCCCCCGCGCGCGATGTTCAGGGCCGCCCACCAGGGGAAGCTCCCCGAGAACTCGGCCAGCAGCGACGGCTGGTACAGCAGCAGGTAGCCGACTCTTCCACCGATCACCCCGCCGATGCCGCCGAAGAGCACGACGTCGCCGATCGCCGCCCCGGGGATGGGCGTCAGCCCCCGCCGGGCGGCGAGGCGGAGCAGGACGTAGGCCAGGGCGAAGCCCAGCACGTAGGAGACGCCGTACCAGTAGATGGTCGCCGGGCCCAGCCGCAGCGCGACGGGGTCGAGGTCGTGCAGCCAGAGGGGCAGCCAGGCGGCGGAGGCGGGCGTCATGGGCGGAGTGTAGAGGCGATCGGGCCCGGCCCGGCCCGGGCGGCGGAGCGGGCCCTCTGATCGGTGTTTGAACGGAAGAATGCCTGACTTTAGTCCGAGAACCCGGTGACTCAGCTCCATGCACCGCGGTGCATGCTCTTGCGCACGCGGTACACGGGCCTGTCACCGCGGTGCACGGGCCTGTTACCGCGGTGCTCGGGCCGTGCACCGCGATACCTGGCCCGCGCACCGCGGTACCCGAGCCGTGCATCGCGGTGCGCGCCCCGGGCAACGCGGTCCTCGGTCCGGTCATCGCGGTACGCGCTGCGGGCAACGCGGCCCCGATCCCCCTCAGCAGCCCGCGTCGAACCGGTTCTGGAACGCCAGGAAGTCGAACACGGTCAGCTCGCCGTCGAAGTCGAAGTCGGCGATGGCCTCGCCCGCGTCGAAGGCGTTGAAGAAGGCGAGGAAGTCGAAGATGTCGAGCACGCCGTCTTCGTTGATGTCGGCGCGGCAGGCGACGATGGTGATGGTGGCGCTGCCCTCGATCAGGTCGTCCAAGCGACTCTCTCTCGACGGCGAGCTGCGTTCGAAGATGCAACTGAAGTGCGTGGTCGCGCTCGTGAGCTCGACGACCGGGTCCATGTGGGCGCTCGCGGTAAACTCGGCGGTGAAGTACAGGATGGGGTTCGCCGGGTCGGCGTAGATGCCCGAGCCGGCCGACGAATACTGGCCGATGCATGGCCCCTTGACGCCTGAAGGAGCTACGTAGGGCTGGGTGCAGGCGATGCGCCAGCCGTAGCCGACGAAGTCCGCCATTCCCTCGCTGCCATCACTCATGAGCAGCGTATTGCGGATCGTGCCGATGGCGTAGTACGCATCCGGATCGAACGCGCCGAGCATGGACACGAGCGCGGTCTCCCCCGGCTCGATCACCGGCGGATCGACGCGGATCTCGATGAAGTAGGGCGAGCCCTGGGCCACGGCGGCGCTGGTTGCGGCCAGGATTGCGATCGACGCGGCGGTGCGCATGGCGGGGACCTCCTCGTGCCTGGCTCCAGCATACCGCGGCGTCCGCGAATCTCAACGTCAATCTTCCGACATGGCCACACGGAGCCGTGCGCAGCGGGCGATGACCGAGGCGGCGGCGTCGGGCGTGAGCTGGGTGGCGCCGTCGCTCCAGGCGTGCTCCGGGTCGGGGTGGCTCTCGATGAACAGCGCGTGCACGCCCGCGGCGACGGCGGCCAGCGCGAGCATGCCGCTGCGTTCGGGGCGGCCGCCGGTCTGCTCGCCCGAGCCGGGAAGCTGCGTGCTGTGCGTGGCGTCGAAGCAGACGGGCGCGGGGCCGAGACCACTGAACGCCGAGCGGTCGAGCGCCATCATGTCGCCGATGCCGACGAAGTCGTTGACGAGGCGGTGGTACCCAAAGAAGGTGCCGCGCTCGGTGAGCATGGCGTTGTCGCAGCCGGCCTCGTGGAGCTTCTTGATCGGGCCCATCATCTCCCTGGGGCTCAAGAACTGGCCCTTCTTGACGTTGACGACGGCGCCCTTGGGCGTCGCGGCGCGGGCGGCCGCTTCGAGCAGGTCGCTCTGGCGGCACAGGAACGCGGGGATCTGGATGATGCCGGCGACTTCGGCGACAGGGGCCGCCTGCTCGGGCAGGTGGACGTCTGTGGTGACCGGGCAGCCGAGCTCGGCGCCGATGTCGGCGAGCCACCGCAGGCCCTCGTCGATGCCCGGGCCGCGCGGCGAGCCGGCGCTCGAGCGGTTGGCCTTGTCGAAGCTGGCCTTGAAGACGTACGGAAGGCCCGCCGCGTCGCAGGCCTGCTTCAACGCGCTGCCGACGGCCAGGCCGAGGTCCTTGGACTCCAGCGTGCACGGCCCGGCGATGACCAGGAGCGGGTGGTCGGGGCCGACGGGGATCGGCGGGCCGTGCGGGTTTGGTACGACGCAAGGGGTCGAGTGGGGGGCGTGGGGGGCTTGTCCGGATGCCATCGCGGATGGTACGGCCTGCCCGTACACTGGCCCGTGCTCCGCCTCACCGACGTCCGCAAGCGCTTCGGCCGCGTCACCGCGGTGGATGGCCTGTCGCTGGACGTTGCCGCCGGGGAGGTCATGGGCCTGCTGGGGCCCAATGGCGCGGGCAAGACGACGACGATCGGCATGGCCGTCGGCCTGCTGCACCCCGACGCCGGAACGGTCACGCTGGGCGAAGGAACTGGCCTCGGCAGCCCGGCCGACCCGCGGATGCGGATGCTCATCGGCGTGGCGCCGCAGGAGATCGCGCTGTACGAGGCCATGACGGCTCGCGAGAACCTGGTGTTGTTCGCGCGGCTGCACGGACTGGGCCGCCACGACGCCAAGCGCCGCGCGGGCGAACTGCTCGACGGCATCGGGCTGGCGGACCGGGCCCACCATCGCGTGTCGGGCTTTTCGGGCGGCATGAAGCGGCGACTGAACCTGGCCGCCGCGCTGGTGGGCGAGCCGAAGCTCGTGCTGCTCGACGAGCCGACGGCGGGCGTCGATCCGCAGTCTCGCAACGCCATCTTCGACATCGTTGCCCGGCTCAAGGACGCGGGCGTCACGGTGCTCTTCAGCACGCACTACATGGAAGAGGCCGCGAGGCTGTGCGACCGCGTGGCGATCGTCGACCACGGGCGGCTGCTGGCGCTGGGCACGGTGGGCGAGCTCATCGAGACGCACGGTGGGCCGAGCATGGTGGTGGTGCGTCGCCACGGGCAGGACGAGGAGCGCACCGCGACGAGCACGCCGCTGGACGAGTTGTCGCGACTGATCGCCGAGAAAGGACCGACGATCGCCGAGCTGCGGATCGAGAAGCCCGATCTCGAGGCCGTGTTCCTGAGCCTGACCGGGCGGGAGCACCGGCATTGAGGGGCGTGGCGTCGGGCGTGCGTGTCGTGCTGGTGCTGGCGGCCAAGGACGTCCGGCTGCTGTCGCGCGACCGCGTGGCGCTCTTCTTCACGCTGGTATTCCCGCTGCTGTTCGGCATCCTCTTTGGGGCGGTGTTCAGTGGGTCGGCGGCGGGCGATGGGCCGCAGGCGCTCGACGTGGCCATCGTCGATCTCGATGACTCGGGCGACTCGCGCGGGGTCATCGCCCGGCTAAGCGCGGACGGCCAGCTTGCGCCAGTGGACGCCGAGACGGCGGACGAGGCGCGCGAGCTGGTGCGCACGGGGGCGGTCGAGGCGTACTTCGTGTTTCCCGAGGGCTTCGGCGAGGCGGCGACCATGCCGTTTGGCGGCTCGCCAATGCGCATCGAGGTCGGCAGCGGGCCGAGCGGCCGCGGCACGCGGGCGATGCTCACTGGCATTGCCACGCAGGCGGTGTTCGAGCAATTCGGCGAGGCCATGCTCGACCCCGAACGGTCGAGGGAGATGGTGCGCGAAGCGCGCTCCGTGCTGGCGGAGGCCGAAGGCATGGATCCGGCGCAGCGGCTTGCGGTCCAAGCGTTGCTGAGCGCGGCCGAGGGTGCGATCGCGCAGTCGCCCGCCGAAATTGGCGAAGGTGGTGACGAAGTTGGAGGCGAGGATGCGGGCGGTGGCTTCAACATCGTCGACATCGACGAGGTCGAGGTTACGGCGGGCGCCGACGCGGCGGTGGTCAGCTCGTTTGCGATCAGCTTTCCGCAGGCGATGCTCTGGGGCGTCATGGGCTGCGCGGCGGTGTTCGGCGTGTCGCTCGTGGGCGAGCGGACCGGTGGCACGCTGACGCGGCTGCGTGTGGCGCCCATCGGCCGGTGGCACATCGTGCTGGGCAAGGCGGTTGCGTGCCTGGCGACGACGCTGGCCGTGTGCGCGGCGATGCTGGCGGTGGCGTGGATCGCCTTCGGCGTGCGCCCGGTAGCGCCCGGAACGCTGGTGGTCGGCGTGCTGGCGGTGGCGATGTGCTTCGTGGGCGTGATGATGCTGCTCTCGGTGATCGCGCGGACCGAGGCAGCCGCGAGCGGCATCGGCTGGGCGTGCCTGCTGGTGCTCGCGATGATCGGGGGCGGGGCGATCCCGCTCGCGTTCATGCCGCCGTGGCTGCGGGAGATCGGGCACGTGAGCCCGGTGAAGTGGGGCATCCTGGCGATCGAGGGCGGGCTCTGGCGTGGGCTCAGCGTCTCGGAGATGCTGCTGCCAGTGGGAATGCTCGCGGGCATCGGAGCGAGCGCCTTTGCGGTCGGTGCCGTGGTGTTCGCCAAGCGAGAGAACAGGTAGGATCGAGGCATGACGCAACCGGCACCCGGTGAGTTCCTGGCCCACAACGTGTTGCAGTGCGAGGCGCTCTTCGAGCGCTTCCTCGTTGGCTTCGACGAAGGGAATCGAACGAGGCAGGCTCCCGCCATGCCCAACCATGCGGCGTGGACGCTCGGGCACCTGGCGCTCACGGCCCACCGATGCGTGGACCGCGTGCTCGGGATGAACGAGCCGGGCGAACTGCCGCCCGACGCGTTCGTGGTGGGCGAACGGGGCGATGCGCAGCGCGTCGCGACGGAGAGCGTGTCGTTCGGTTCGGTCCCGACCGACGACCCCGACCGCTACCCGACGCTGTCGCGCTCGGTCGAGATCATGCACGGGGCGCACCAGCGGCTGGCGGCGGAATTGCGAAAGGCCGATGCGGCGGCGCTTGCGCGGCAGACGCCCTGGGGCGCCGGGCACACGACGGTCTCGGACCTGGCGTTGCGGATGGGGTTCCACATCGCCACGCACTGCGGCCAGGTCGTCGACCTGCGGCGGGGGCTGGGGTTCGAGCCGGTGCTCGGGAAGCGCTAGCCTGCAAGAGACGAACGAGAGGAGGCCCGCATGAAGATCTTCCACGTCGATGCCTTTACTGCCAGCGTGTTCGGCGGCAATCCGGCCGTGGTCGTGCCCATCGAGCAATGGCCGAGCGAAGCGGTCATGAAGCGGGTGGCCGCCGAGCAGAACCTGAGCGAGACGGTGTTCGTGGGGCCGGCGAGCGACGACGAAGCAGATCGGCGGCTGCGTTGGTTCACGCCGACCGTCGAGGTGCCCCTGTGCGGCCATGCGACGCTGGCGGCGGCGCACGTGCTGTGGAACCATCTCGACGAGGTCGTGGAGCGGCTGACGTTCGAGAGCCTGAGCGGGCCCTTGACCGTGTGGCACGAGAAACAGAACGACGACGACCTGATCGTGATGGACTTCCCGGCGCGGCGGACGGTGGCTTGTGATGGGCACGCGGCGATCGTGGAGGCGCTCGGCGCTAGCCCGGCGGAGCTGCTGCGTACGACGGAGAACATCGGCGTGGGAGACGACGCTCACCCGCTGTACATCGCGGTGTACGACACCAAGCGGGACGTGCACGAGCTCGAGCCCGACATGAAGAAGCTGGCGGCGATCGAGGCCCACGGCGTGATCGCGACGGCGCCGGGCGCGAGCCACGACTTCGTGTCCCGGTTCTTTGCTCCTCGGGCGGGCGTCGACGAGGACCCGGTGACCGGCAGTGCGCATTGCGCGCTCGCGCCGTACTGGGCGAAGCGGCTCGGCAAGAGCCGGCTTGCTGCGCGGCAGGTCTCCAAGCGCGGGGGCGAGCTGCGCTGCGACGTGGCGACCACCGACCAGGGCGAGCGTGTCCTGCTGGCGGGCAAGGCCGTGACGTACAGCGTGGGGGAGATCATCGCGCCGGTGGGCGAGCCCGCGGACGTGGCTGAGGCGGTCGGGTAGTCGTCGCCGCGACGTTCGACGTCCGATAGCGGTAAATCCGGGAACGAACAAGAATCTTGGAGCGGTATTCGGCTGACGTTGGGCGGCCGATTCCACGCGCCTGGGTACGCTGTAGCGTGACCCCATCCAAGGAGACTCGACCCATGCCCACCGGACGCCTCTCGACTGTTTCGCTCCTGCTCGCCTGCGGCTCGGCCGCGCTTGGCCAGGCCGCCGACCCGACGGTCTTCGTCGGCAACAACGGCAACTTGCTCGGCGCCGTCACCAGCCTGCAGCCTGATGCCTCGGGCGCACTGGTGCAGGTTGACTATCTCGTCATCGACGAGCGGCCGGCGGGTTCGGGCTCGCTGCCGGGCACGAACATCGAGGGCATCGCGCTCTCGGCCGGCGGCCGGTTCCTGGCGACGGGCCACGCGACGGCGCTCGACCCCGAGCAGCTCACGATCATCGAGATCGACGTCGACGGCACGATGCAGATCCTGGATACCTTCAGCGTGCCCAACGCGCCGCTGGGGATGGCGTGGATCGACGACGAGTACATCGCGGTGGCCGAGTCGAGCCTGGGCGACTCGTTCGCCCGCGTCTACCGGTATACGCCGGGGGCCTCGCCCATGACCGGCTCGCTCGTGCAGACCGACATCACCGCCGAAGGCACGTTCATCACGAACATCGAGGCCGACCACGAGCGGCGGCGTCTCTTCGTGCAGGACTCGGACTTCGGCGGCGGCTCGGCCAACGTGACGGCGTACGAGGTCGACGCGGCTGGCGCGCTTGCGGAGGTTGGCTTCGTGTTCACCGCGCCGAACTTTGCGCTGGACATGTGGCTGGCGCCCAACGGCGAGTGGCTGTACGCCGGCGGTGGCATCAGCGGCACGGGTAGCGACGTGCTTGGCTTCCGCGTGGGGCCGGGGGGCGACCTGAGCTTCATGCCCGGTGCGCCGTTCGCCAGCCCGGGCGACTCGCCCGCTTGGGTGACGGTGAGCCCCGACAACCGGTTCGTGTACGCCGGCCACGGCCGCGACGCGACGGTGCAGGGCTTCTCGACCGACAGCGAGACGGGGGCGCTGACGGCGCTGGGCGTGTCGTTCGACGTGGGCAGCCAGGGCACGCTCGGCACGGTCGGCACGCTGGCGCTGCCGGCGGGCAACTTCCTGTTCGTCACGGACAACTCGACGGTGTTCGACGGCATGAGCGGCATCTACAGCTTCCGCATCGAGGACACGGGCGACATCACGCAGATCGGTGACATCGTGATGACCCCGGGCAGCCAGCCCGACGGCTTCGTCGTGTGGCAGCCCGGCGGCGACGACTGCCGCGCCGACCTCGACGGTGACGGCGAGCTCACGCTGTTCGACTTCCTGGCATTCCAGAACCTGTTCGATGCCGGCGACCCGGCCGCCGACTTCGACGGCGACGGCGATCTGACGCTGTTCGATTTCCTTGCGTTCCAGAACGAGTTCGATGCGGGGTGCGAGTAGGAAACGCCCGCCACGAGAGCGCCCAGGGCCCGCCAGAAAAATCTTCGACCAACCCGTTAGATCCGCTCCCGAGCCGGCAAGTCCTTCGTGAGAGGCAGTGCAGTCCGCACCGCCGGAGGATGGACTACTCGGGAGTTTTCACGTGAAGAAGGCAACGAACCTGTCGGCGAGCCGGGGAACCGGCTCATTCGTGGATCGAGCGATCGGACGCCATGCCCGGCGTGGCGGCGTGGCGATGGGGGCGTTCGTCGCCCTTGCAGGGTCGGCATGCCCGGTGGGCGTGCTTGCGGGTGCGTCGGTCATCATGGTGGCCGGTCAGCACGCGAACGCGCAGTGCGGCACCCAGGTGCTGACCCAGTCGACCGAACCCGACGTGATCGAGGACGGCTCGGCCGTGTGGTGCGGCGATCTTTCGTCGAACGTTGATACCCAGATCGCGCGCGGCTTTATCGCGTCCCACGACCTGACCATCTCGTGCGTGACGTTCGGCGTGACCCGCAACACGGGCGGCGAGTGGCCGTGCCACGTACGGATCGTCGCGGGCAGCCCGACCGATCCTTACGCGGGCCGCACGGTGCTGGCCGAGAAGACGGTGCTGGTTCCGGCGGGGGCTCGCAGGGAGTTCTTCACGGCCGAGCTACCCGACGTGTTCGTGCCCGAGGGCACGGCATTCACGGTCGAGCTAGATACGCCCTCGCGACGGGCGAGCGCTGGCGGTGACGATGCGTTGCTGTCTCTCGGATTCAACGGTCTTGGTCAGTCGGCGCCGACGTACTTGCGCGCGCCGCTGTGCGGGATCGAGACGGAATTCCTCGAACTCGCGAGCATCGGCTTCCCCGACAGCCATGTGGCGATGTCGCTGGGTACCGAGTCGGGGTTCGGGCTTCCGACGCTGGGCGGGTTCGCGATCACGCCCATCGGGGACGTGGTGGTGAGCACCGAAAGCGACGAGGTCATCGCGTACGGCGATGGGGGGCTGTCGATCGAGCTGGGCGATCTCACGATGGGCGGTGCGGCGAGTTTCCGGGTGCTGTCGACCGGCGACGAGGTCGATCCAACGGTCGAGATCGCGTTTCATGGAGCGACGACGACGGATCGTCTCGTGTTCCGCAACAACCCGGCTACACCCAACGAAGCAGTGCTCGAGGTGATCTCGGACAACCCGGACCTCGACCTGTTCAACGTGCTCGTGTTCCATGAAGGAAACTTCGTCGGTACGCTCGAAGACCAGACATCGGGTTCGGTGCTGTTCACCGACCCGGGCGATGGTCGGGAGTGGAAGTGGCTCAAAAAGATGTTCAATTTCTTCGCCCGGTTTTCCTGCGCGGGAGAAAACTTCGAGACCGGCGTGACAAAGAGCTGGGACTACGGGGGATCGATCGGCTTCAGCATGGTGCGACCCTCCGGAGGCGGGGCGGGCCTTCGAGGCGACGAGATCTGGATCCAGCCGGCATCGGTCACGATTTCCCCCGAGCCTCCGCTTAGCGTGAGCATTCTCACTACCGGCTCGACGGGTATCGCGTTCGACGCGCTGGAGCGCACGCCTTCGGTCTTCATCGGCGACGCAAGCACCGATCCAAGAGTGGTCGGCGATGACGTTGTCTCGCGGATCGGCGTTCCCTTCAAGGCCATCAACACCGGTGGCGTGCAGTCGGGAGGCTCCATCTACGCCACCGACGTCACCGGCGACGGCATGGCAGATCTGTGCTATGCGCCAGGGCTTCCGGGCGAGCACGTGCGCATGGAGCTGGGCGGCGTCGAGTCGGCGTCCATCGGCACGGACGTGTCGGTCGTGGACCCGTTCGTCGCGTGCATGACCGTGTGCTCCTTCGAGGTCGGGCCGGTGAGCATCCCCACGGGCAAGACGATCTTCGACCCGTGGGTAGATGACCCGATGCTCGTGGCGGTTCGGCCCGACTTCACGGGCGTGGGCGACGAGACGTACACGTTCCAGGCCTACGACGCATCCGGGACGCTGGTGCATCAGGAGTCCGGGCTGCAGGGCATCGCCGGCGGGGCATCGCACTGGCCGTCCAAGATCGGCAAGCTCGGCGGGCCGACGCCGTGCTTCGTGATGTGCTACCCGGATCTCACGCTGTTCCGGATGGCCAGCGGACACGAGTTCGACGTACACGAGGTGCGCGTGCTGGTTGAGGGTGCCCCGCCGGCCGGCCCGCTGAGCGCTCTGGACATCAGCACGCAGGGCATGGATGAGGTCCGCTTCTTCGACCCCGTGACGGTGCTTCCGGACTTCGCCGAGCCGTGCTACGCCGACCTGGACGGCGACGGGGCACTGACGCTGTTCGACTTCCTGGCGTTCCAGAACCTCTTCGCGACCGGTTCGCCCACCGCCGACTGCGACGAGGATGGCTCGCTGACGCTGTTCGACTTCCTGTGCTTCCAGAACGCGTTTGCGGTGGGTTGCCCGTAACGAGGCGGGCTGGGTCCTCCTCTCTCCACGCCGCGCCCCCGTTCGATGCGGGGGCGTGGCTTTTGCGGGACGGACACGGGATGGTGGGTTCGGAGGTCGTCATGCGGTCGATGATCGCGTTCCTGGTGCTCGGAGGGGCCTTGCTCGTGCTTGCGTCGATCGCGATCGGCGTCATGGTGAGCATCGGCAGCGGGCGACCGAGCTGGCTGCTCATCGGCGTGTTCGCGTTCGACTCGCTCGTCTTGTTTGGGCTCTTCGCATTGCTGGCCCGACGCCGCAACGGTGGGGCATCGCACTAGCGCAACGCCGATGGTTCCCGTGTCTGCGGTTCGTCGTCGCGCCAGTATGCTTCGTTGCCGCGGATGTAGGCGCGCAGGCGGTCGAGGTCGCTCACGCCGATCCATGCGTCCTCGCCCGAGGTCAGCATCGTGCTGCCATCGCGGCCGAAGGCGATCGAAAATACCGAGCGGTCGTGCACCGGGAGCCTGGCGATCTCGGTGCCTGCCTGCGGATCGCAGACGATGACCGACCCTCCGGGCCCGACGACGAAGAGCACGTCGCCCGCCGGGTGGAACGCCAGGTCGTACGCGCCCCACGGCAGGCCGGGGATGGTGCCCAGCGGCCGGCCGGTGGTCGCATCCCATAGCCGGATCGTGCGATCGTCTGATGCGACGGCGATCCGCGAGCCGTCGGGAGACCAGGCGACGGCCCTGACGAAGTCGTGATGGCCGTTGAACCTGCCGACTTCGTGACCCGTTGCGACGTCGAGCATGACGGCGTGCTGGTGTTCCGCGACGGCGGCGCACAGCAGGTGCCGGCCATCGGGGCTGAAGCGGATCATCGGGATGCGCGACGCCTCGAAGCCAATCACGCGTGCGTCGGCGCCGGCCATATTCTGCCAGATGCGAACGAACCCGTCCGCGGCGCCGACGGCGATCCACGCGTCGTCGGGGCTGAAGCGCGCGCTCCACAGACGTGGGAGCCCTTCAGCGATGAGGCGAACGTGCTCGCCGTTGCGGTTCCAGATCACGACGCGCCCGTCGAACCCGGCGGTCAGGATGGACGAGCCGTCGGCGGAGAACGCAACGGAGGTGATGACGCCAGCGTGGGCGTCCTCGACCTCGATCGCGTCCCGCTGGCCCGGCGGCTTGATGAACAGGCTGCCGCGATCGTCGCCCCACGCCAGGGCGCCATCGGCGGCGCAGGCGATCGACGCGTGCGTCGTGTCGCTCGTCTCGAGGCGCTCCAGCCACGGCCGATCGAGGGTGTCGTAGACGGCGACGTCCGAGCCCTCGTGCGAGATCGCCACGAGTCCCGACCGTTCGTCGATCGCCATCGCGAGGGACCGCCGGCCGGTGTCGATGCGGCCGCGTGGCTCTAGCGTGGGCAGGGACAGTGGCACGAGCACGCCGAAGCGATCGATCGCGTAGAGCGTGCTTCCCCGGGGGCCGAAGGCGAGCCTGTCGACCTCCTTCGTGTCGGTCTTGCGGAGTTCCAGCGGCGTTGGGGTTCCCGTGGCGTCGAAGAGCATTATGGTGTTGTCGATGGTTGCCGCCAGCAGGCGGCCGTCCGGGGAGAGCATCAGGCATCGGGCCGGCTGCTTCGGGTCGAGGTGGGCGTCGGCTCCGAGTGAGATAGAGGAGGTCTCACTCCAGTCCGGCGGCCGGTGCATCGTGATCCGGCGGCCGGGCGATGCGTGTCCGGCAAGGAGCGTTGGGCCACCATCGTGCTCGCTGAGCGTGATGAACGGGATGTTTCTGCCGAGCAGCATCGCGTGCGACGGTTCGTATACGTTTCGGACGAACACCTGACCCGATCCGCCTTCATTGTGACTCGCGAGGAAGCGGCCGTCGTTGCTCACGGTCATGAATGCATGTGACCCTTCTGCGTCGCAAACTATCTGTGCGATTGGTCCGAGCGCATGGGCATCTCGCAAGACGGCGACACCACCGCCGAGGCCGACGCTGAAGCGTCCGTTCGCGCTCGCAAAGGTCGCGTCGACGGTGTGCTCATCGTCGAACAATGCCTGCATCGAAGCAAGCCTGCCCTCGAGGCCCCAGGCGAATCTCGTGCCCGTTGCATCGATGGCCCAGACCAGGCCGTCGGGGTCGAATCCGATCGCAACGCAGCGCGCCTGCGTCCGGCGACGCATGATCCGCGGACGCGAGGCGTAGAACTCCGCGAGCGACCACGCCGAACGGAGTTGCTCGGCCGTTCCTTCGAGGCAGAGGTTCGGCCCGGTGTCGAGGCCGTTACGCATGGCCTCGGCCCACAGGATGGCCTCGGCGCGGTCGGCGTCTCCGACGGCGGCCATGAGGCGCGCACGCTGGACGTTGCTCTCCGAGAGTGTTGCCTCGGCGTCGCGACGCGAGCGGTCGAGATCGGCCGCCAGCAGCGCGAAGCCGACCGCCGCCACGAGCGTGGTGACCGCGACGAGCGCAACGGCGATGGTCGCGGCACGATTGCGGAGCAGCAGCTTCCGAACGACGTAGGCCGTGCTTTCGCGTCGTGCAGCGATCGGATAGCCGTGCAGGTAGCTGTCGATGTCTTCGGCGAGCGCAGCGGCGCTGGCATATCGGCGGTGGGGTTCCTTGGCCAAGCAGCGGAGGATGATGGTTTCGACGTCGCCGGGTAGCTTGGGGACGTGGCGGCGCAGCGGCGTGGGGGTCGTGTGCGCGGCGTGCTGGGCCACCAGGCGCATCGACCCGTCGCACGGATAGGGCATGCAGTCGGTCAGGAGCTGGTACAGCACCATGCCTAGCGAGTAGACGTCTCCGGGAGCGCCCGCGTCCTCGGGATGTTCATCGAGGCGTTCGGGCGCGGCGTAGGCGGGCGTGCCGGCGAACTCCTGCGTGACGGCGGCGTCGCGTGGGTCGGCCGACGACCGCGCGAGCCCGAAGTCGAGCACACGCGGCACGCCCTGCTCGTCGACGAGCACGTTGCTGGGCTTGAGATCACGGTGGATCACGCCCGCCGCGTGGGCGTGTCCGACGCCCCGGGCGACCTGGAGCCCGAGCCGCATCACCGCGTCGGTGCGCGACCTCGAGCCCGGGTGCGCCGGGCCCAGCGTCTCGCGGACGAACCGGTCGAGCGCGACGCCCCGCACGAACTCCATGGCGACGTAGCGGCCCCCGTCGGTGGAGGATCCGGACTGGTACACCGACACGATGTTGGGGTGGCGGAGCTGGGCTGCCAGCTCGATCTCGCGCTCGAACCGGCGGAGCTGCCGCGGCGTGGCGAAGGCGCCGCCAAGGAGCATCTTGATGGCCACGGGCCGGCTCGGGCGCTCCTGCATCGCGCGGTAGACCACACCCTGCCCGCCGCGGCTGATCTCCTCGACGATGCGGAAGCCCGGGACGGTCTCGGGCAGCGGCGCCTTGGGCTTGGCGAGCGCATCGTCTTTGGCGTCGAAAGCGCGGGCGAGGTCGTCGCCCGCGCTGGCGAGGAACCGATCGTTCTCGCGACACTGCTCGACGTACCGTCGGCACGCCTGGCAGCGAGCGACGTGGCGGGTGACGTGGCGCGGCCCGTCGCGATCCGTCGCCAGTGATTCGAGGACCGAGGCGGTCGGGCAGCGGCCCATCACTCGTCCTCGTCGTAGGCGATGGTCAGTTCGCGAATGAGCTCGCGCAGGCGACCGGTCAGCCGGTTCTTCGCGACGTACACGGCGTCGACGCTCAGGCCGCACTGTCGGGCGACTTCGGCCGCCGGCACGCCGCGGATGGCGAACAGCTCGAAGGCGCGCAGGGTCTCGTCCCGGGTGCGTCCCTCGTCGCGGATGATCGCCAGCGCGCGGGCGATGATCGCACGCTCGCGTTCGCGGCGCCACTCGTCGTGGAGGACGGCGTCGTCGCCCCAGTCTCCGTGCGCGTGAGCGCCGTGGCGGTTGCCCGCGCGACGCAGGCTGCGCGCAACGTTGCCAGCAATGCCGATGAGCCAGGAGCTCAGCCGACCCCGGCCGCGCTCGTACCGGCCTTGGGCGTAGGCCCGCGCGAACTCGGCGAGCGTCTGCTGGGCGATCTCGGCGGCGTCGTCGGGCGCAAACCCTCGCTTGCGGGCCAGGGCGATCAGGATCGGGCGGTATCGGGCGTCGAAGCCTTCCCATGCGGCGGCGTTGGCCGGATCTCGCAGGTCATCCAGCAGCCGCGTGGTGGTACGCGTTCCCAGGGGGCACGGGCCGCTGGGGGGTGGCGTGGACATGGGCGATGATACGCGGGATTGGAGATTAGTGCGGGCATTCCCGATCGCTTGCGTCGATGCCGTTCAGTCGCCGACGTGCTCGCGTTGGGGCGCCTGCCCCTCGACCAACCCCAGCCACACCTGCCCGGGCTCGTCGCCGGTCGGCTCGCCGCGCCATGCCCGGAGGCGGACGTTGCGGATGAGTTCGAGGATGCCCAGGAACATGCCGATGGCCTCGCCGCGGGTGCGGCCGGTGAAGAGGGCGCTGAGGGGCAGGCTGGGCTGGCCGGTCTCTTCGCGGGCGCGTTCGAGGCGGTCGATGGCGTCGGCCTGATGCAATTCGATGGGCGTGTCGTCGTCGGTGACGGTGTGCTCGCCCAGGCGGTCGAACTGGATGGCGCTGGCGATGCGATCGAAGGCTTCGACGAGGTCGGTCAGCGACAGGTCGTCGATGTCGAGCGCCAGGTCTTCCTCGTCCTCGTCGCGCGAGGGGCGGAGTGCTGGGGCGACGCGGGCGCGGGCCTGCCACTGCTCGAGGCGCTGCTCGAGCGCGTCGGCGCGGTCGCGCAGGCGCTTGTACTCGAGGAGCTGGCGGACGAGCTCGGCCCGTGGGTCCTCGGGCTGCTTGTCTTCTTTGGCGTGCTGCCGCTTGGCTGCTTCGACTTCTTCTGGGCTCAGGTTCTCGGCGGCGACGACGCGGCTCTTGATCTCTGCCAGCGTCGCGGCCATGACCAGGAACTCGCCCGCGGTGTCGATGTCGATGGTCGACAGGTCGCTGATGGCCTCCATGTAGCGTTCGGCGATGAGGGCCACGGGGATGTCGTGGATGTCGACCTCATGCACGCGGACGAGGTGCAGGAGCAGGTCCATCGGCCCCTCGAAGGCGTCGACGGCGATGGCGGGGCCGGTGGCGTCCATAGGCGACTCTAGGGCGGGTCCTGCGTCATACCCTCACCGATGACGAGCATGACGACGCCCGAGACCACCGAGCATCTCGAATTGGCCAGCCGGCTCCTCAGGGAAGAGGCCGAGGCGGTCGGCGCGCTCGCGGAGCTTCCGGATGGCTTCGCCAAGGCGGTCGAGATGATCGATGCGTGCGCGCGGGCCGGCGGCACGGTGCTGGTGACCGGGCTCGGCAAGAGCGGGCACGTGGGCGCCAAGATCAGCGCGACGATGGCAAGCCTGGGCATCCCCAGCCACCTCGTGCACCCGACCGAGGCGGCCCACGGCGACCTTGGGCGCTTCCGGCCGAGCGATCTCGTGCTCGCGCTGAGCTTCAGCGGCAAGACCGCCGAGGTCGTGGCGCTGTGCGGGCTGCTGCGTCAGGACGGACTCAAGATCATCACCATCACCGGCAGGAAACCGGAGGCCGGCAGTGCGCCCGACCCGCTCAGCCGCCTCGCCACCGTGCCGCTGTACCTCGGCCTGAAGCACGAGGCGTTGCATCCACGCTTTAGTGCGCCCACGGCCTCGACGACCGCGACGCTGGCGCTCGGCGATGCGCTGGCGATCTCGGCGGCGGCGCGTCGTGGATTCACCGACGCCGACTTTGCGAGACGCCACCCCGGCGGTGCGCTCGGCGGGGCGTTGCGCCCGGTCATGGACATTGCCCGCTGCACCATCGACGACCACCTGCCCGTGGCGCCCGAGCGCGTGAGCGTCATCGAGGCCCAGCACGCCGTGCAACTCAAGAGCGGCCGCCGGCCCGGCGCGATCTTGCTGGTGGACGATCGCGGCGTGCTGACCGGCATCTTCACCGACGGCGACCTGCGAAGGCTGGTCCTGCGCGACCGTACGGAGCTCGATCGCCCCATCGCAGAGGTCATGACGAGGCAGCCGCGCACGATCAACAGCGACGCGCTCGCGCGCGACGCGGTGGCGCTCGTGCTCGAGCATCGACAGGACGAGGTGCCGATCGTGGACGGTGATGGAAGGCCGGTGGGGTTGCTCGACGTGCAGGACCTCGTGGCGCTGAAGCTCGTCGAAGGCTGATCGGCCACCGAAACTTTCGCGAAACGCTTGCAACATTGCCGTATTCTCGTGGTATAACCGTGGGAAGACGCGTGTGTTCGTGCGCGCGGGAAGGGGAGTCAGCAATGATGCGTACCACGGGAACCACCGCTATCTCGTCTATCGTCGCGGTTTGCGGCCTTGCGATCACCGCCAGCGAGCTGCTTGCCCAGGGGCCGCTCGGTGAGCCGTTCCCGCCGATCCTGGAGTTGGCGGACCTCGACGGCCAGATCGGGTTCCGGATCGACAGCGTCTTGGCATCGGATCGGCTTGGCTGGTCCGTTGGTGCGCTCGGCGATATCAACGGTGACGGCGTCGACGACGTGATCGTCGGGGCGCCCTTCGCCAACCCGGATGGCATGAATCCCGCTGGCGGTGCGGCGTTCGTCTTCTTCGGATCGGCGACCGGGTTTCCTGCGATCGTCGATGCCGCATTACTCGACGGGACCAACGGGTTCGTTGCCCAGGGCTCCCGGGAGCCCGGCCCGACGGGCCGCGGCGAGCGGGCCGGTACCGCCGTCGCGGGCGCGGGCGACTTGAACGGTGACGGCGTGGCCGATGCCATCATCGGGGCGCCCCGTGCCGGCGAGCGTTACGTCCGGACGAATGCCGGCGCGAGCTACGTCGTGTTCGGCCGCGGCGATGGCGCATTCGATCCCGCCGTTCGTCTGGCGGACCTCGACGGTGACACCGGGTTTGTCGTGCCGGGCCTCGACAAGGGCGATAACAACGGCGACGCCGTGTCGTCTGCGGGCGACATCAACGGCGACGGCTTCGACGACGTCCTCATCGGGGTGCGCGGCGGCGGCGAGGGCACGTATGGGGGCGGCGGCTACTACCCGTACTACTACTGCTGCCCGGGCGAGGCGTACGTCATCTACGGGCGCGACGTCGCCGGCGGGGCGAGCTTCCCGGCCGAGCTCGTGTTCGATCCGGACGCGCAGGACGACGGATTTGCCGTCTTCGGCGAGGACGTCCGGGGCAACCTTGGCGGTGCCGTCGCCAGCGCGGGCGACGTCAACGGCGACGGATTCGAAGACGTACTCGTCAGCGCGCCGGAGTATCGCACGTACTACGGCGCGACGCACGTGATCTTCGGCCAGCCGACGGGATCGGCGTCGTCGTTCAACGTGCGGGACATCGACGGCACGAACGGATTCACGATCCGGACCGTTCCGTTTGTGGGTTTCACTTTTTCCGCCGACGACGTGGACACTGCCGGTGATCTGAACGGCGACGGCGTGGATGATGTGATCGTGAACTCGCGATACGACGGCGCGTTCGTGGTCTTCGGCCGGACCGATGGATTCCCGGCCGACGTCATCCTCGAGGACCTCGATGGCACCGACGGATTCCGATTGACCGGTACGCGGACTTCCGACGTGGCCGGCATCGGCGACTTCAATGGCGACGGGGTCGATGACATCGCCGTAGGCGACTGGCTCGCGACGACGGGGGCCGGCATGCGTGCAGGGGCCGTGTACGTCGTGTTCGGGAGCCGCGACGGGTTTGCGGCGGAACTCGATCTGCTCATGCTCGACGGCGAAAACGGGTTCCGCATCGATGGCAGCGTTGAGAACGACGGCGTTGGTTCTGTCGTCTCGGCCGCGGGCGACGTCAACGACGACGGCAACGCCGACCTGTTGATCGGTACGCGCGACCAGATCACTGGCGACAACGACATCGGGGCCTACGTGGTCTTCGGCCGCCGCTCGTGCCCGGCCGACCTCGACGGCGACGGCGAGCTGACCATCTTTGACTTCCTCGAGTTCCAGAACCTGTTCGCCACGGGCGACCCGCGAGCCGACTTCGACGGCGATGGTGACCTCACGCTCTTCGACTTCCTGGCGTTCCAGAACGCGTTCGACGCGGGCTGCGGCTAGGCGGCCGTCCGCTCGCTCGTTCGCCCCGATGGCGCCTCGTCCATTGGGTCGGCGCACCGATGGAGCACCTTGCAAGGGAGGCATGCGATGATCATGGGACGAACGAGCGGGCGTGCGACGGTGCTCATGGTGGTCGCCGGCCTTCCGGCATCGGCCTTGGCCCAGGGGCCGCTGAGCGAGCCCTTCCCGGCCGTGCTGCAGACCGACGAGATCGACGGCGAGATCGGATTCGTCATCGATGGTGTCGACTCGGGAGACACGTTCGGCCTGTCCGTCGGCGCCCTGCACGATTTCAACGGCGACGGGATCGACGACGCCATCATCGGCGCGCCCAATGCCAGCCCGGCCGGAGAGCCCCTGGCCGGCAAGGCCTACGTCGTGTTCGGTTCGGCGGCCGGCTTCCCGGCGGTGTTCGAGGCTTCGGGCCTCAACGGCAGCAATGGCTTCGCCCTCGAAGGCGTGCGCGGCGCGTTCGGCGGGGAGCGAGCCGGCTGGGCCGTCGCCGGCGCGGGCGACGTCAACGGCGACGGCGTGGGCGATGCCATCATCGGTGCCGACCGCGCGACGTTCCCGGGCATCGCCGGATTCGCCGGGAAGGCCTACGTGGTCTTCGGACGCCAGGACGGCGTCTTCGAGCCGCGCTCGTCCCTCGATGATCTCGACGGCTCCGATGGGTTCGTGCTCACGGGCGTCGACGACGCCGACAACGCCGGCCGATCGGTCTCGTCGGCGGGCGACACCAACGGCGACGGCATCGGCGACGTCATCGTCGGCGTGCCCGGCCGCGGCACCGGAAGCTACTCGGGCGGGTACTACCGCTGCTGCCCGGGCGCGGGCTACGTGATCTTCGGCCGCGACGCAGCGAGCGGGGCCGCGTTCGACGCCCGGGAGCCGCTCGGTCCGGTCCTTCCGCGGGACGATGGGTACGCCATCAACGGCGGCGACCTCGAGGGCGATGCCGGCTTCGCCGTGGCTTCGGCCGGGGACGTGAACGGCGATGGCCTGACAGACCTCGTCTTGAGCGCGCCCGACGTCGACACGTACTACGGCGAGTGCTACGTGGTCTTCGGCAGGCCGGCCGCGAGTGCGTCCTCGATCAGCGTGCGATCGCTCAACGGGACCAACGGCTTCAGGCTCACCGCGCCCCAGGCCAGCCCGTTCAACCACATCGGGCGCTTCGTCGATACGGCGGGCGACTTCAACGGCGACGGGATCGACGACGTGCTGATCGGCACGTTCGCCGGCGCCTTCGTCGTCTTCGGACGCGACGACGGCTTCCCGGCCGAGGTCGACCTGGGCGCACTCGACGGCACGGACGGCCTGTGGCTGCGGGCCTTCGGCGGGAGCGACGTGGCGGCCATCGGCGACGTCAACGGCGACGGGATCGACGACGTGGCCGTGAGCGATGCGTACGCGGCCGGGCCCTCGGGCATGTTCTCGGGAGAGGTCTACGTCGTCTTCGGCAGCCGCGACGCCTTCCCGAGCACGCTGAACCTCACCGGGCTCGACGGGTCCGACGGCTTCCGCTTCGCGGCCAGCGTGGCCGGCGAGGGCGTGGGTCGCAGCGTGTCGGCGGCCGGCGACCTCAACCACGACGGCCGCGACGACCTGCTCGTGGGCGTCGTCAACGTGGGCTCGGGCACGGGGCCGGGCAAGGCCATCGTCGTCTACGGCCGGTCCTCGGCGTGCGCGGCCGATCTCGACGGCGACGGCGAGCTCACCATCTTCGACTTCCTCGAGTTCCAGAACCTCTTCGACGCCGGCGACCCGCGCGCCGACTTCGACGGCGACGGCTCGCTGACCATCTTCGACTTCCTGGCGTTCCAGAACGCGTTCGACGCGGGCTGCGGCTGACCGACGCGCGCCAACGCAGCGACGACCGGGAAGCGTGGCCCTACGGGCGGCGTCCCGGTCGTCGTTGCGGAGCATCGAGCCAGGGTCGCTCGCGCGGCCCTACGCCGCCTGCTCGCCCTGCTGGCCCTGATTGCCCGCGCCGAAGCGCACGACCATCGGCTCGCCGGGCACGCGGTTGTCCGTGTGCACGGCGATGATCTGGTAGACCACCGGCGTCGCCCCGCTGGGCACGGTGTCGTCGGTAAACACCTTGTCGCTCGTGTCGCCGATGAAGGAGAACGCGAGCTCGCCGGGCAGCTGCCGCACGACGTGGTAGCGCGTGCCGGTCGGGCCCTTGCCCTTCCAGTTGAGCTTGACGCCGCCCTCGTTGGTCACCGTGCTGCGCAGGTCGCTGGGCACGCTGGGCGGGGGCGCCTCGCTGGGGTCGGCGCGCTTGCTGATCTGGGCGAGCTGGTAGACGACGTCGCCGCCCTCGCCACGCGCGTAGGACTTCAGCTCCAGGATCAGGTCGCTGGCGTACGACTTCATCTGGTCGGCCGCCTCGTGCCACGCGGCGGTCGCGGCCTTCGCGGCCGATCTCGCCTCGCCCGCCTCGGTCAGCTTCGTGCGCGCCGTCTGCGCCAAAAGGGTTATGGCCGCGACCTGATCAGCACTCAGGTCGATCGCGGCCTGGTTCTCCGTCCACGGATCGAGGTGCTGCTCGACCCACGAGAGTGCGTCGCCCCGGTCCTGGGGCATGTTGGTGCCCATCGGGCGCCTCCGTTCGAATCGCGCGGGATCCGTTCTCCGCCCGGCCGCCCCACGCGCGTGGCCGGTGCGGTTCGGCGCCCCCGGCCGTGCGGCCGATCGGTCGCCCCGATGCCTGCCGGCCCCGCCCGACGCATCGGGCTTGCTCGGGGCCACACCAAACGTCGACGGCCTGGAGGGGCGACTTCACTCGGCGTGCGAGGATTCGGTCGACTTTTTTCGCGTCTCGCGCCGGTCGTGCGGGCGGGGGCGGCAAGAACGCAGCAGGCATGGGAAGAATCGAGCGAGGGGCCGGCCGCACGGCGCCGCCGGTTTTTTCGGCGGGCACCCCGCGATCGGCGCGACACCGGGCGTTCTCGGACGCGCGGGCGCGGCCGATCGGTTGCACGCTTGCGTTGGAAGCGAAAAATGGACGGAGCGCCCACTCGAGTAGAAAGAGCTTCCACTCGAGTGGACGGGGCTTCCAGTCGAATAGAAGGAGCTTCCAGTCGAGTGGACGGGGCTTTCAGTCGAGTGTTCGGAGCATCCAGTCGAGTGAAGCGAGCGTCCAGTCGCGTGGTGGGCGCGGCGCCTCGAGTCGCCGGCGCCTCGGGCCGAGCCGGTTGAACCGCTGGTCGCGTGCGACGAGCCCGCGGCCGATCGGGAGGCGTCGATCCGCTCGCGTGGTGGGCATGCGGTCGGACGCGGCGCCCCGCGGCGCGACGACGCCCGAACGACCACCGAGCACGCCGACGCCGAGCACGCCAGCGCCGGGGCAATCGCCCTTGATCGGCCCGCCGCGTTCTGGTACATTGTTCGAGCCGACGACCCGGATTTGATGGAATGGAGGTGCTCGGTAATGCCGCTGCGAGGGATCATCCGAGCGGACGCGTTTGTTCTGGCAGCGGGCATTCCGGTTGCATGCTCTCCATCGGCCTGCGCCCAGAGCGATCCGCTTGGCGAGCCGTTTCCGGGTATCCTTACCTTGTCCGCACTCCTACCGAGCTCCGGCGGCGACGGCACGCTTGGATACGTCCTGGAGGGCATCGAGCCGGGAGATCGCAGCGGCTTCTCGGTTGCGGCCGCCGGCGACGTCAACGGAGACGGGATCGATGACTTCTTGATCGGCGCACCTCGGGCCAGCGGCCTGCGACATGCCGCCGGCGAGGCGTTCTTGGTCTTTGGAGCGGTCGAGTCGAGCGGGCCGGTGTTGCAACTGGCAGACCTGGATGGACGAAACGGCGTTCGGTTCCTCGGTGGCACGCAATACAGCGCCGACGAAGCCGGCTACGCCGTTTCGGGCGTCGGTGACGTTAATGGTGACGGGCTGGACGATTTCGCCATCGGCTCGCCCTGGGCATACGGCTCATATCCCGACCGCACGCCCGTGGGGTATGCGCACGTCATCTTTGGAAGAGACGGCGCGTACCCGGCCGACGAGCGCTTGAACTACCCCACGCTAGCGCAAGCCCGCGTCCGCGGATGGTCTGCCAGCGGGCAACTCGGCGCTGATCTGGCCGCGGCCGGGGACTTCAACGGGGACGGATTCCAAGACGTACTGGTCGGTCACAAGTTCGGAGACGAGTACCCCGACGTCTATTCGGGCCGAGCATACGTCGTCTTTGGGGGACCCGGCCTCCCACGCGACTTCCACGTGCACGACCTGCCCGTGAGTGTTGGGGTGACCATCCGAGGGGACGAAGGCGATAGGGCCGGCACGACGGTGCGTTGGGGCGGCGACTTCAACGGCGACGGCATGGACGAGATCATCGTTGCCGGAGACACGCGCATCTGGCCGACCAAACGCAACGCTCGTGCGTATGTGATCTATGGCAGGGGATCGGCTCACCCTACGGCGATCGAGTTGGCCGACCTGGGTTTCGGTGCAGGTTTTCGGCTCGACAACGCGTCAAGCCAAGGTGCCGCGCCGATCGCCGCGGCCGGGGACCTGAACGGCGACGGCTTCGACGATCTCGTCTTGGGACAACCCTTCGTGGACGTGGACGGCGTCAAGGGCGCCGGCCAGGTACTCGTACTGTTCGGCCGGCCGTGGGCTCTGCCATCGTTCTTTGATCTTGACGTCCGGCTCGACGTACTCGGTGGATTCCGCGTCATTGGCTCCAGCGAGGACGAGTGGCTCGGCCATCTCGTGTCTCCCGCGGGCGACGTAAACGGAGACGGAGTGGATGATCTACTCATCGCCAACGCCGTTCGGGGCGTCGAGTCACGGTCCGTCTACGTACTCTTCGGGGCTCGCGACGGATTTCCCGACGCGATCCGTTCGGACGAAATTGCAGCTCGGTTCGGCGTCGCGATCACGCCCGAGGCGGGCATACGTCCATCGACGCTGGCGGGCGTCGGGGACGCCAACGGCGACGGCGTTGATGACATCGCGATAGGAGCGCATTGGGACCTCGACGCGACGGGCCGCACGTTTCTCCTATTTGGTCGTCATGCAGCAGCGGAGTGCCCGGCCGACCTCGACGGCGACGGCGAACTCACCATCTTCGACTTCCTCGAGTTCCAGAACCTCTTCGACGCAGGCGACCCGCGCGCCGACTTCGACGGCGACGGCTCGCTGACCATCTTCGACTTCCTGGCCTTCCAGAACGCGTTCGACGCGGGCTGTCCGTAGGGAGGGCAGCGCCGGATCACGATTGCTCGGCGAGCCCACCCTCGCGGCTCGGAAAGAGGGCGATCACCGCCCGCGGCTTCCCGCATCCCCGCTGGAACCCTTCTCCACGCCCCTCTAGCCTCTTGAGACCGGTCCGCCGACCCCCTCGCCGCGCGACGGACCCGATCTGGAGCGTGTTGTCCCATGAACCTCGGCCAGTTCTTCGAGCATTGGAGCATCGCCGAGAACCCTTTCCGGGGCGAAGAGGCCCGCCACGATGCGGTCTTTGCGCGGCTGACCGCCGAGCCGGGGGGGGACCGGGTCGACGTCGCCAAGGACGTACGCGAGGGCGAGGCGCTCGGGCCCGAGACGCTCCCGCGCGGCGATGCGCGGCACAGCGACTTCGAGAAGATCGTCGGCGACCTCCGCCGCCCCAGCACCTCGATCGTCTTCGGCGAGAAGGGCAGCGGCAAGACCGCCCTCCGCCTGCAGATCGAGGGACGCGTGCACGCCCACAACCGCGGCCACCCGACCGAGCGCGTCCTCCTGATCGCCCACGACGACCTCAACGCCGTCATCGACCGCTACCACGAACGCAGCGGCCAGGACACCGCGCTCGAGAGCCTCTCGCACTTCCGCCTGGTCGACCACGTCGACGCCATGCTGCTGTGGGCGACGCCCCGGCTGGTCGACGCGCTGCTCGAGGAGTCGGCGGCCGAGGCGCTCGAACTGGCCGAGGGGCAGCGCAAGAGCCTGCGTAAGCTCGACGACGGGGCGCGACGCGACCTGCTCTTGTTGCAGGCCGTGTACGACCGGCCCGACGTCGCCGACGTGCGCACGGCACGGCTCCGCAAGGCCCTGAAGCTGCCGCGCGGCGGCGGCAAGCTCGCGTGGGACGTGGTGCTCTTCGCAGGCTGGATCCTGCCGCTGGCGGCGCTCATCGGCTGGTGGCAGCTGGGCGGACTGCCCGACGTCGTGTGGTGGGTGCTCGTCGCGGCGGGCGCGGTCGTGTGGGCGGCGGCGGGCGTGAAGCGCCTGGTGCTCGACCGCATGGCGATGCAGCGCCTGGGCAAGAAGGTCCGCAAGCAGGTCCGCGTGAGCGCGCGCGGCGACGCGAGCTACGCCGAGAGCCTCGCCCAGCTCGACCCGGTCTACGCCACCGCCCAGAACCTGCCGACCACCGACGCCGACGACACCCGGTACGCCATGCTCGATCGACTCCGCCGCGTCGTGCGGACGCTCGGCTACCACGGCCTCCTCATCGTCATCGACCGCGTCGACGAGCCGAGCCTCATCAGCGGCAACCCCGAGGCCATGCGGGCGCTCATCTGGCCCTTGCTCAGCAACAAGTTCCTGCAGATGGACGGCGTGGGCGTCAAGATGCTGCTGCCCATCGAGCTTCGGCACGCCCTGTACCGCGAGAGCAGCGCGTTCTTCCAGGAGGCCCGGCTCGACAAGCAGAACCTGGTCGATCGCCTGAGCTGGACCGGCGCGATGCTCTACGACCTGTGCGATGCGCGGCTCAAGGCCTGTCTCGAGCCGGGGGCCAAGCCGATCACGCTGGTCGACCTGTTCGCCGAGGACGTGACCGAGCGCGACCTGGTGGATGCGCTCGACCAGATGCACCAGCCCCGCGACGCGTTCAAGTTCCTGTACCAATGCCTGAGCGAGCACTGCTCGAACGTGACGGCCCAGGAGCAGGCCTGGCGGGTGCCCAGGCTGGTGCTCGAGAGCGTGCGGAAGCAGCAGAGCGAGCGGGTGCAGCAGCTCTACCGGGGCATCAGCCCGGCCTGAAGGCCAGCGACGGGCGAGCCGCGCGGCTCGAAAGCGACAGCTTTCCGACAGGCATGCTGCGCCGCGTAACCAACCGAGATCGGGCGGCATAGGGGTGCCCAAAGTGGCGTCCGGAGCGTCCTTCGGGCCGATGAGGGGTTGAATCCCCGGCCTGCGTGGGGGATGATGCCCCCATCTGAGCGCCACGCGGGGCGCCGGCTCGTTGGGGTCCCGCGCGTTCGCGCCCGTCCGGGCGGCGGCTCGTCAAGAAAGGATCACCAACCCATGGCCGGCATCGAGAGCTTCATCAATACGCTCAACGGTCTGCTCTTCAGCGACTACGTGGTGTTCGCGTTGATCATCGTCGGCCTGCTCTTCACCATCTGGAGCGGCTTCGGCCAGTACCGGGCGCTGACGCACGGCGTGTCGGTCGTCCGCGGCAGGTACGACGACAAGAACGATCCGGGCGCCATCAACCACTTCCAGGCGCTCTCGGCGGCGCTCTCGGCAACGGTCGGGCTGGGCAACATCGGCGGCGTCGCCCTCGCGGTGGCGCTGGGCGGGCCCGGCGCCGTCTTCTGGATGTGGATCATCGGCATCCTGGGCATGGCCCTCAAGATGACCGAGGTCACCCAGAGCATGCTCTACCGCAACACCGACGATCCCGACAACCCGCACGGCGGCCCCATGTTCGTCGTACGCGAGGGCTTCAAGAAGTGGGGGCTCGGCCCGCTGGGCGCCATCTTCGGTGGCGTCTTCTGCGTCACGCTGCTCATCAGCGCCATCACGGGCGGCAACATGTTCCAGGCCTGGAACGTCGCCGACCTGAGCAAGAACTACTTCGAGGTGCCACAGGTCGTCACCGGCATCATCCTGGCGATCGTCGTCGGGCTGGTGATCATCGGCGGCATCAAGCGCATCGGTTCGGTCGCCGGCCGCATCGTGCCGCTGATGTGCGTGCTGTACGTCGCCGCGGCGCTCTACGTCCTCGTCATGAACATCTCGGTCATCCCCGACATGCTCATGCTGATCATCCGCAGCGGCTTGCCGGGCTTCCTTGGCGGGCAGGACCCGCTTCCGGCTGGCGCCTTCCTCGGCGGTACGTTCGCGTACGCGGCGATGTGGGGCGTGAAGCGCGCCCTGTTCAGCTCCGAGGCCGGCCAGGGCTCGAGCCCCATCGCCCACTCGGCGGCCAAGACCGACGAGCCCGTCCGCGAGGGCGTGGTCGCCGGCCTCGAGCCCTTCATCGACACCATCGTGGTGTGCACGCTGACGGCCCTGGTGATCCTGTCCAGCGGCGCGTACAACCGCCCGCCCGAGGCATACGTCGCCGATGATCAGGCGATGCAGGTCGTCCAGGCGACCGACGCCGACGGCCAGCCGATCGAGAATACCTGGACGATGGGCACCGCACCGCTGCCCGGCAAGACCGACGCTGCGAAGCGCACGCTGAGCACGCCCGAGGGCAAGTCCGGCTGGCGCGACGGCGAATCGGTCTTCGTCGTCGTCGAAGCCGACCCCGACGAGAACACCGGCCGCAACCTGCGTCGTCTTGGCGGAACCGTGTCGCGCAATGCCGAGGAACAATGGGTCGTCAACTGGGGCACGATCGAGAGCGAGGCGAGGCCGGAGCTCTGGTCGTCCGGCGATCCGGACGTCGAGTTGCCCGAAGGAGCGATGACGGCCGCGCCCGACGATGCCGGCGTTGGCGTCTACGGCGACTATGCCGGTGCGAGCCTGACCGCGCACGCCTTCGATCGCGTCACGCCGGGGCTCGGCAAGTGGCTCGTGACCGTGGCGGCGTGGCTGTTCGCCGTTTCGACGATGATCTCGTGGAGCTACTACGGCGAGCAGGGCATCTATTACCTGTTCGGCAAGCTGGGCGAGAAGAAGGTCAACGCGATCGTCCTGCTCTACAAGCTCGTCTACTGCCTGCTCATCCTGCTGACGACCATCGCCGCGATGCCGCTGCTGACCGGGCCCGATGGCTCGCCTCGGGCGCTCATCGGCACGGACACGCAGTTGGACATGTGGACGACGCTGGGCCTGGGCGTGATGCTCGTGGCCAACATCCCGATCATGCTCATCTTTGGTAGCCAGGCGATGAAGTCGTACCACGAGTACATCGGTCGCCTGAAGCGGGGCGAACTTGAGGCCGGCGCCCACGAACCGGCGTCGATCAAGGACGTCGCCGAGGGCAAGGACGTGGAGTAATCCGCACGACCTTTTCCCCAACAATGCTGATGAAGGGGAGGGTTCGACATGCTCGAGTGGTTCTTCAACGACGGGGCCGTCTGGTTTGCCGTGCCGGCGTTGTTCGGCACCGGGTTGTTCCTGATCCAGCTATTCCTTGGTGAACTCGGTGGCGATTTCGACATGGATGTCGATGTCGACGCGGACATGAGCGGCGCGGGCGACTTTCGCGCCCTCAGCATCCAGACGATCGCGGCGTTCTGCCTTGGGTCGGGCTGGATGGGCCTTGCGGCCTTCCGGGTGCTCGAACTGGGCATGGTGGGCTCGGTGGCGATCGCGGTCATCAGTGGTCTGGGCGTGGCCTGGCTCATGGCGTGGCTGACACGCCAGTTGTTCAAGCTCCAACGATCTGGCAACATCAGCATCGCCCAAGCGGCGGGGCTAACGGGTGAGGTTGCCGTGACCGTGCCGCCGGCCAATGAGGGTCGCGGCGCCGTGTCGGTCGTCATCAACGGCCGCCGCCGCGAGTACGACTCCGTGCAAGGCGGCGAAGAGGCGATCCGACCGCGCACGAGCGTCCGCATCGTTTCGGTCGACACCCAACAGAACACGCTCTCGGTCGAGCGGGCCTAACGCACGCCCAGCCTATCCTGAAACACTCGATGGCCGCCGGGGAGAGGCGGTGCAAGGGGGAATGCATGTCCACGCTGAACGAATCTTGGCTCCTCTGGATGGACGCGCTCGTCGCATCGAGCGGCTCGGGATCCAGGTTTGGCATCTTCACGATGGTCGGCATCGGCGTCGCACTGTTCGTGGCGCTGCTGGTCATCTGGTTCTTAGCCAGCCGGATCCAACGCTGCCCGCCCAACCGCGTGCTCGTCGTCTGGGGTAGCGCCGGAAAGACCGGCCGCCGTTGCTACAACGGTGGCATCAAGGTCGTGTTCCCGGTCGTCCAGCAGCACGCGTACATGAGCACCGAGCCGCTGGTGATCGACATCCCCCTCGAGGGTGCGCTGTCGCTGAACAACATCCGCGTGAACGTGCCCGCCACGTTTACGGTGCGCATCGCTCCCGATCCGATCCTCATGGCCGCCGCCGCCGAGAACCTGCTGGGCAAGCCGCCGCAGGCCATCCGCGAGCTGGCGCAGGACATCATCCTGGGCCAGCTTCGCCTGGTGATCGCGACGCTCTCGATCGAAGAGATCAACAAGGATCGCGAGAAGTTCGAGAGCCTCATCCGAGAGAACGTGACCCAGGAGATCAACAAGATCGGCCTGGAGCTCATCAACGTCAACATCCGCGACATTACCGACGAGAGCGGCTACATCCGCGCGATCGGCCAGCGTGCGGCGGCCGAGGCCATCAACCAGGCCAAGGTCGAGGTGGCCCAGGCCGACCGCGATGGCGCGACGGGTGAGGCCGTGGCGAATCGCGAGCGCACGGTGAGCGTGGCGCGCGAGGACGCGGCCGCGACCGAGGGCGAGAAGTCGGCCGAGCGCCAGCAGCGCGTCGCGGTTGCCGAGTTCGAGGCCCAGGCCATCACGGGCGAAGCCGAGAGCAAGCGCGACCAGGACATCGCCGTGGCCGAGCGCCGGGCCGAGACCGCCGCCGCGAGCAAGCGCGCCGAGCAGCAGCAGCGCGTTGCCGTTGCCGAAGCCGAAGCCCGCGCGGTCGAGGGCGAGAACTCCAGCCAGGCGCAGATCGCCGAATACAACGCCAAGCTGGCCGAGGTCCGGGCCGAGAGCCGGCGCCGGGCCGACGTGGCGGCCGCCGAGGCGCACGAGGCCATCTTGAAGGCCGAGCGCGAGCAGGAGATCGCCCGCCTGGGCAAGGAAGAGCTCGCGCCGCAGGAGATCGAAAAGGAACGCATCCAGATCGCCGCCGAGGCGCAGGCCGAGAAGCTGCGTCGCGAGGCGCGAGGCGAAGCCGACGCCGTGCTGGCCAAGTACCAGGCCGAAGCCGAGGGCGTCCAGAAGGTCCTCGAGGCCAAGGCCGAGGGCTATCGCCAGCTCATGGCTGCCGCGGCCGACAACCCGCAGGTCGCGCCCACGCTGCTGCTCATCGAGCAGCTCCCCCAGCTCGTGGCCGAGCAGGTCAAGGCCATCAGCAACCTCAAGATCGACAAGATTACGGTGTGGGACACCGGAAGCGGCGGTGCAGGCAGCGGCATCGAGGGCAAGGCCGGCGTGCGAGGCACGACCAGCGACTTCCTGTCGGGACTCATCGGAGCGCTGCCGCCCGTGCATGAGCTGGCCAGACAGGCCGGCGTCGAGTTGCCCGGCGCGCTCGGCCGGGTGCAGGAACCGCGCCGCGAGCGACACGCAACCCCCGATCAGGACGGGCACGACGGGTCTCGGCCCGCCCGCCACCAGGGCGACGGCAGCGCCTGACCGATTTCGGCGAAACCCTTGGAGGATGACACCGTGCATCAACGGAAGATTGGACTCGGACTCGCGATCTCGTCCATGAGCGTGCTCGTGCTGGCAATGCCGGTGCTTGCCCAGCAGTCGACCGACCCGGCCGCCAAGGCCGAGGCGGCAGCGCCGCAGTTCGAGCTCATCGAAGCGGGCGAGAACCCCGAAGAGCGTCGCTACGAGTTCGCGGTCGGCCAGGCGGTCACGCTCCGCATGGTGAACGACGTGCAGATGAAGATGGACATGGGCTTCGGGCTCCAGGGGCAGCCCCTGCCGACGAGCGAGCAGTACATCACCATGCGCGTCGTCGAGGTCGACGACCTCGGCGTGGCCAGCGTGCAACTCGTGATCGACCGAGCCCGCGTGACGCCCGGCCAGGAGGTCGATCCATTCGTGCGCCAAGCCATCGAGGAAGGACTGGCGCCGTACCGGGGAATCCGGGCGCGTTTCAAGCTCGATCCCCGCGGCCGGACGAGCGACGAGGTCGTGACCGACGCCGATGGCATGCCGCTGGCTGATCCGGAGATCCGCCAGTCGATGGAAGAGACCATGAAGGCGTCGGGCGTTGCCCTGCCCGTCGAGCCCATCGGAGCCGGTGCGGTCTGGATCCAGCGTGAAACGATCAGCATCAACGGCGTGACCATGCTCCGCGAGAGCACCCACACCGTCGAGTCGATCGAGGGCGACTCGATGGTCGTGATCTCGGACGTCGGGGTGTCGGCCGAACCACACTTCGTCGAGAACGACATGCTGGCGCCCGGCATGCGGCTCCGGCTCGACGGCACCACCATGAAGGGCTCGGGTCGTTCGGTCTTCTCCCTGGCGGGGCTGGAGACGAGCTTCGAAGTCACGACCTCCGGCGACGTCAACATGACCGTCTTCCAGAACGGCCAGGAGATCGAGATGCGTCAGTGGATCTCGATGACCATCTCGGCCGAGAGCCACGAGGGTCCGCTGCCCGACGCCGATGAGGACGCGACCGACGGGCCGGGGCTCTGAGCGCGTCCCTTCTTCTGAGCAATCCAGGAGCAACCCCGTGATGCATGCGTGCGTGAAGTCGTTGGTGTTGATCGGGCTCGGTGCGGCGCTGTCCGGCTGTGCGTGCGGACCATGCCAGGAGCCTTCGGTCGCGTCGCCACCCGAATCGTCGGCTCCCGCTCGAAATGAATCCCGCGACTACGCGATGGTCTTCATCAAGACCGGCCCGCTGCGCACGCCGACGCCGGCGCAGCAGACCGAGGCCATGCAAGGCCATCGAGCCAACATGCGACGGCTTGCCCAGGAGGGCACGCTGCTCATCGCGGGCCCGCTGGGCGAGCCCAAGAGCGATCCGGACCACCGCGGCATCTTCGTATTCAATGCCGACACGATCGAGAAGGGCGCGGCCCTCGCGGCGACCGATCCCGGAGCGCAGATGGGCGTGTTCGAGATGGACCCGTACCTGCTCTCGACCGATGCGCCTCTGACCGAGCTCACGCGGCTCGAGCGCGAGTTCGAGCAGCGGCGGCTGGACGACCCTGACGTGCCGGACGAGTGGTTCGGCCGGATGTACGTGATGGCGAGCGCGGACTTCGACGACGACCTCTACGAGCAAGTTCGCTCGGCCGAGGGCATCCTGATCGCCGGAACGCTGACGAACCCGCGCGGCCAGGAGCGCGTCTTCGCGTGGGTCGACGCACCGAACGCCGTGCTCGCGTCGGCACTACTGCCCGAGGCCGACTGGACCATGCATGGCTGGTACGGCAGCCCGACCCTGGAAGAGCTACCGGGATTGCAAGCGGTGCGATGAGCACGCGTTCATCGCGGCGAGCGACCGGCGCGGATCACCGTACAATGGTGTCGAACCGCGAACTCCCGGGAGGCCCCGCATGACCGAACAGACTGGACACGGCGAACACGACCACGCGCAGACGCAGGCACGGGCCGAGGCCATCGCGGGCGATGCCACCGCCACCGCCACCGCCGGCGACGTCCGCCGCCGCATCAGCGAGCTCGTTGCCAGCGCCGCCGCGACGCCCGGACGGGCGATCGAGGGCGGCACGAGCGCCGTGCAGCGCGTCGCCCGCGAAGTGCTCGAGGGCGCCAGCAAGGGCGCGCACGCGTTGAGCGATGAGCGCCAGGACTCGGTCATGGCCGAGACGCTCGAGGGCCTGGGCGAGGGGCTGGGCAAGGCCGCGCACGCCACGCAGCTCGCCCTCGAAGAGGCCCGTGCCCGCGGCGAGAGCTTCGCCAAGGACGACGTCAAGGCCGCCATCGACGACCTGCGCGCCGTCGAGGACCTGCTCATGGACTCGGCCTCGCGTCTGGCCCACGCCGCCGGCAGCAACGCGAAGGGCGCTGCGACCGACCTGACCAGCCACGCGGGCCGCGTGTTCGAGGGCATCCGCCCGGCCGTCGAGGGCGCCCTGCGCGAGGCGATGCGTCATCCGGTCGCGACGGCCGGCGATGCGGCGGCGACGACCGTCGACGCGGCGCGACTGGGGGTCGGCGCGCTGTTCGACACGGCCGGCGGGCTGTTGAAGGGCGCCGGCGACATGATCAGCGGCAAGAAGCCCGGCGAGAAGTAGCCGGTCAGGACGACAGCCGCTTGCCGAAGAGCAGCCGGATCACGCCCAGCAGCCCGGCGAAGACGAACGCGGCCAGGCCGATCCAGAAGAGCAAGCCCTCGGGCGCATCGGTCGCCCCGCGCGATGCGGCCGCGCGGTCGGCCAGCAGCATGATCGAGCCGCCGACGACCAGTGCCGCAACGACGAGCGAATAGCTGATGTTGCGGCTGGCGCGTTCGAGCTCGTCGGTTACCTCGCTCAGCCCGTGGTGCTTGAGTTGCACGCCGAGCTCTTCGTTGCGAACCATGTGCAGGATGCTCGCGACCTCGCGTGGGGCTCGTTCCATCAGCTCGGCGTACCCGACGACGGCGCCCTGCACGCGACGCTTCGCCACGCGAAAGCCGTAGCGGCGGCGGAGCAGCCCCTCGACGTGCGGGCGGACGTGGTCGACGATGTCGAATTTCGGGCACACCATCTCGCCCACGCCCTCGATCGTCGTGATGGCCTTGATGAGGTACACGATGTCGGCCGGCACGCGGAGCTTGTGCTTTCGAAGCTTCGCGAAGAACTCGCTCAAGAGTGCGCCCATCCGCAGATCCGCCAGACTCGCGCTCTGGAAGCGGCTGATGAACTCCCACGCGTCGGCCCGGAACGCGCGGTCGTGCGCCTTCATCGGGCTCACGCCGGTTAGCTCGATGACGACGTCCAGCACGCGGTCGAGGTCGCCGGCGATGGTTCCCTGCACGAGGTCGGCCAGGACTTCGGCCGTGCGCGGATCGATGTTGCCGGTCATGCCGTAGTCGATGAAGCACAGCCGGATCTCGGGGGCCTCGCGCTTCGCCAGTTCGCCCGCCTCGCCTTCCCCGCTGGCATCCATCGCCGGATCGATGAGCACGAAGAGGTTGCCCGGGTGCGGATCGGCGTGGAAGAAGCCGATCTCGAAGCACTGGCGGAAGACCACGTCGGTGCCGATGGCGACGATCTCGCGCCGCTGGGCCTCGGTGAAGCGCCCGCCCTCCTTGTGGTCGCCGTCCTTCTTGAAGTCGCTCAGCAGCGTGCCCTTGACGTGCTCCATGCACAGGATCTCGGGCGTGCTGTGCTGGGGGTAAACCTTAGGGAACGTGACGCGGTCGTCCGCGGTGAACGACGCCGCCATGCGCGCCATGCTCCGGCGTTCCAGCTCCAGGTCGATCTCGCGGCGGACCTGTCGCCGGAACTGCTCGACCACGTCGATCGGGCTGTAGCCCAGGTCGGAGAAGCGGTCCTCGATGAACTCGGCGAGCGTCGCCATGATCTCGAGGTCGGCCTCGATGATCTCTTCGATGTCGGGCCGAAGCACCTTCAGGATGACCTCGCCGCCCCCCGCCAGCGTCGCGCGGTGGGCTTGCGCGATCGAGCCGGCGGCCATGGCCTCGTACTCGATGCGGTGGAAGCGGGGGCCCTCATCGCCCGTCTCGGGCATCCGCTCGATCAGCTCGTCGAGGTAGGGCTTGATCTCGTCGGCCGGCACGGGCCGCACGGTACTCTGGAGCTTGGTGAACTCTTCGGCCCACTCGGGCGGGATCAGGTCGGGCCGGGTGCTCAAGACCTGGGCGAGCTTGACGAACGTCGGCCCGAGCTCTTCGGCCGCCTCGCGCAACCGCACGGCGGTCGGCTTGCGCGTCACGCTCGCGTCGGGCTTGCTCAGCCCGATCATGCGGCGGCCGCGGAGGACCAGACGGTCGAGGTCGAGGTCGACGATGGCCTGCCCGAAGCCGAAGCTGGCCAGGACGCCCAGGATCTCCTTGGCCCGCCGGATGTTGCGGATCGTGCGGCCGAGGGTGGCGATGTTGGAAGGCAGGTTGCTGGTCAGTGTTCGCGGCACGGGGGGAGGGTAGGGAAGAAGCGACGAAGGCACGGAGCGACGGAGCGACGAACGGGAGAAGGGAGAATGGGATCGGCTCTCGGTCCCCTCCGTCGCTTCCTTCTCCTAGTGCTCCACGCGCTTGCCCAGCAACGGCCCCACCCGATCGACGAGGCGGTTCAGCGTCTGCCGGTCCTTCGCCTCGGCGTTCAGCCGCAGCAGCGGCTCGGTGTTGCTCATGCGCACGTTGATCCACCAGCCGTCCTTCTCGAAGGCGTCGATCGTGATGCCGTCGAGGTTGTCAACCAGCGCGTCGTCGCCGGCGATCTCTTCCTCGAGCTTGTTGATGGCTTCCTGGGGTTCCTCGTTGGTGAAGTTCAGCTCGCCGCTCTGCACGTAGCGGGCGATGGGCTTGATGAGCTGGCTCAGGCTCTTCTTGCTGCGGCCGAGCAGGCCGAGCACCGTCGCCATCGCGATCGCGCCCGAGTCGGCGTTGTAGTTGTCCTGGAAGTAGAAGTGGCCGCTGAGCTCGCCGCCAAAGACGGCGTTATGCTCGGCCATCGCGGCCTTCATGAAGACGTGGCCCACGCGGCCGCGCACGGGCGTGCCGCCGGCTTTGCGGACGTCTTCTTCGACGGCCTTGCTCGAGCGCAGGTCGTAGGCGATGGCCGAGCCAGGGTGCCGCTCGAGCGCGTCGGCGGCGAGGAGTGCCGTGAGATGGTCGCAACCGATGATCTGGGCCTCGTCATCGACGACCATGCAGCGGTCGGCGTCGCCATCGAAGCAGAAGCCGACGTCGGCGTTCCGTTCGATCACCGCCTCCTGCGTGTTGCGCATGTTGGACTTCACGAGGGGGTTCGGCGGGTGCGCGAACTCGCCGCTGGTGTTGTCCATGTTCACCGTGATGAGCTCGATGCCGCAGCCGAGGTAGCCCTCGAGCAGCTCGCCCTTCTCGCCGAAGACCTTGGGCAGCATCGTGCCGGCCATGGCGTTGGAGGCGTCGACGACGACCTTGAGGGGCTTGGTGCGTGTCGACGGCCCGCCCTCTCGAACGAAGTGCCGCACGTGCTTGGCGTAGGGCTTCCACAGATCCCGCTGCTCGACGCGGCCGCTCGGGTCGTCGATCGTGCGCATGTCGGCCATCGCGGCGTGCTTGCGGATGTCGGCCAGGCCGGTTGCCTCGCCGATGGGCCTGGCCTTGGGCCCGGCGATCTTGAAGCCGTTCCAGTTGGGCGGGTTGTGGCTCGCGGTGACCATGACGCCGCCCGCGCAGCCGAGGTGGTTGATGGCGAAGTAGATCATGGGCGTGTCCACCAGCCCCAGGTCGATGACGCTGACGCCGGTGCGCGTCAGGCCGTCGATGAGCTGGTCGGTCAGCGTCGGCCCGCTCTCGCGCATGTCGCGTCCGACGACGACGGTGCGCATCATGGGCGTGTTCTCGCCGGTGGCCTTGGCGACCTCGAGCACGAACCTTCCGGTGCCCACGCCCACCTGCCAGGCCATGCGATCGGTCAGGAGGTCGGGGTAGGTGCCCCGGATGTCGTAGGCCTTAAACACACGTCCAAGCATGGTCGCTCCGTCAGGGGTTCGGATTCGGGTGAATCGGCCGCGGCACCGGAGCCGGCGCGGGCCGGGCAGCGAGCATAGACGGCGACTTTTCGATTGTGGTGTTTGATAAGATTCTGTACGGCATTCCGCCCGAGAATTCCGAGTTGGCGTCCGGGGAGTTCCGTGTCTATCATCTCGGCCCCGGTTCGCCGGGACGGCCCGCCCGGGCGTGTGCCCGCGGCCGACAACGCAACGCCGAACGCACCACCGCGTCGCGTGGAAGCCGATTGGCCGGCCCACGCATTCGGGCGCTCCGGTCTCCCACGGGGACGGGAGCCGCGACCCGAGGCCGGTGGGAGGTGGAGAACAGATGGCCAAACGCGAAGTTGCTCACGTCTTCAAGATCATGGCCCCCGGTGGGTCGGCGACGCCGGCGCCGCCGCTGGGCCCGGTGCTGGGCGCCAAGGGCGTCAACCCCGGCCAGTTCATCCAGCAGTTCAACGCCGCCACCGCCCACCTGAACGGCAAGGTCGTCGGGTGCGTGGTGACCAGCTACACCGACCGCTCGTTCGAGTTCGAGGTGAAGAGCTCGCCGGCGTCGGTGCTGATCAAGGAGGCCGCCGGCATCGACAAGGGCGCCGGCACGCCGCAGACGCCGATCGCGAAGATCACCCGAGATCAGTGCCGCAAGATCGCCGAGGAAAAGATGGCCGACCTGAACGCCATCAACCTCGAGGCGGCGACGGACGTGATCGCAGGCACCGCCCGCTCCATGGGCGTGACGGTGGAGGGCTGAGATGGCACACGTAAGCAAGCGACGCAAGGCGAACCTGAAGGCGGCGACCACCGAGGCGCTGCCGGTCGACGAGGCCATCAGCACCGTCAAGAAGTTCAAGGGCCCGCGCTTCGACCAGACCGTCGAGGTGTGCATGCACCTGAACATCAACACCAAGCAGGCCGACCAGGCCCTCCGCGGCTCGGTCGCGCTGCCCAAGGGCATCGGCCAGAGCAAGAAGGTGGTTGCCTTCTGCAGCGAAGACAAGGTCAAGGACTGCCTCGAAGCCGGCGCCATCAAGGCCGGCGGCGAGGAGCTGGTCGCCGAGATCGAGAAGGGCTGGATGGACTTCGACGTCGCGGTGGCGAGCCCCGACATGATGCGCGTCATCAGCAAGCTCGGCCGCGTCCTGGGCCCCAAGGGCCTGATGCCCAGCCCCAAGGCCGGCACCGTGACCACCGACGTGCCCCAGGCGGTGAAGGAATACGCCGCGGGCAAGCTGGAGTACCGGGCCGACTCGGGCGGCAACATCCACGCCGTCATCGGGAAGATGAGCTTCCCCGAGGCCGACCTGAAGGAAAACTACGAGTACTTCGTGCAGGCCATCGAGAAGATCCGACCCAGCGCCGTCAAGGGCGAGTACATCAAGAAGATCACCATCAGCGGCACCATGACCCCCGGCGTCCGCGTGTATCACGAGGCCGCCGTCGTCTCCTGACGAGCGGGAAAGGAAGCATCCATGTCCAAGCCCGTCAAAGAAATGATGATGGCCGATTACATGGCCAAGCTGGGCGAGAACGGCGACGCCCTGCTGATCAACATCCGCGGCATCGGCGCCAACGACACCAACGCCCTGCGCAAGGACCTCGCCAAGAGCGAGATCTCCGTCACCGTGCTGCGCAACAACGTGGCGCGCAAGGCCTTCGAGGGCACCGGCCTCGAGCCGCTGGGCGAGCTGCTCACCGGGCCCAACGCCCTGGTGTACGGCGCCGAGACCGTCGTCGAGGTCGCGCGCAAGATCGTCGACATCGCCAAGGACATGCCCGACGTTGAGCTCCGCGGCGCGGTGCTCGACGGCGAGCTGTTCGAGGGCGAGGACGGCGTCAAGCGTCTGAGCAAGTTCCCGACGCGCGACGAGGCCATCGCCCAGGCCGTCACCATCGTCCTGACGCCCGGCGGCAAGCTCGTCGGCGCGGTCAAGAGCCCGGCCAGCAACCTCGCCGGTATCCTCAAGACCCTGCAGGACAAGCTCGAGAGCGGCGAAACGATCGCCAAGATTGCCTGAAGCAGACACGCACGTCCCGGTCGCGGAAACGCGGGCGGGACGCTTTGATTGACGGCCGTCGAGGACGGCGACCACCGACTGGCCCCGGCAAGGTCTGCACGCAGACCGGGGTTAAAGCGCCGAACGGTTCGGCCCCACTCGGAGGCGTACGCACTCGACTCTGACTCCGGAAAGAAGCGCACCATGAGCGACGAAGCAGCGACCAAGACCTTTGACGCCAAGATCACCAAGATGGGCGACGAGATCGTCGGCCTGAGCCTGAAGGAAGCCGTCGACCTGGCGGACTACCTCAAGGACACCTACGGCATCGAGCCCGCCGCGGGCGGCGCGGTCATGATGGCCGGCCCGGCCGACGGCGGCGGTGGCGCGGCCGCCGAGGAGAAGACCGAGTTCGACGTCGTCCTCAAGGGCGACGGCGGCAAGAAGATCCAGGTCATCAAGGTCGTCCGCGAGGCCACCGGCCTGGGCCTGAAGGAGGCCAAGGACATGGTCGACAACCTCCCCGCCAAGATCAAGGAAGGCCTGAGCAAGGACGAGGCCGACGCCCTCGCCGAGAAGCTCAAGGAGGCCGGCGGCGAGGTCGAGGTGGCCTGATCAGGCCCGATCCGCTCGCCCCGAACGGCCGTTCGGGGCATCCAGAATCACCGAAGACACGGGCCGCGTGCGTTCTCGCACGCGGCCTTGTCATCGGGTGAAAATCCCGCTGGGGACGTCCCGGGGCGGCTTTCAGCGATTGAATGAGAAGACAATATCAGAGTGCTAGCGAAACGTGTGCCCCTTGTCAAGAGGGATTGTGAGCGCTATCCTCACTATTGCGTCATGAAACAGGACGGGGCTGGCGGCGATCCGAACAGCACGATGTAGATCTAGAAGGACCCTCCACAGGCCACGGGCTGTGGGCATGGGTCCGCTTCCCATCGCGAGGTGACCGATGGCGGCGATGAGCGTGCGCAGTTATGCAAAGCGTGGCGACACCCTTCCGGTGAGCGATCTGACGGTCGTTCAGCGGCTGGCGTACGAGCGCTTCCTCCAACTCGACAAGGCTCCCGACGAGCGCGACCCGGAGATCGGGCTCGAGTCGCTCCTTCGGGAGGTCTTCCCGATCGAGAGCTACGACGGGACCATGCGCCTGCAGTACAGCCAGTACGAGCTGGATGAGGCGCGGTACACCATCGACGAGTGCAAGGAGCTTCGGCTGACCTACGGCCTGCCCTTCAAGATTCGCGTCCGCCTGGAGCGCGAGGGCCGGCCGGACATGCCCGAGGAGGACATCTACCTCGGTGAGTTCCCGATCATGATCGGCGGCGGCGAGTTCATCGTGAACGGCGCCGAGCGTGTGATCGTGAGCCAGCTCCACCGCTCGCCGGGCGTCGACTTCTCCAAGAGCGAGGAAGAGACCGACCGCCCGCTGCACAGCGCCCGCATCGTGCCCGAGCGCGGCTCGTGGATCGAGATCTCGGTCAACAAGAAGGACCAGCTCGAGATGCGGATCGATCAGTCGCCCAAGATGGCGGCGACGACGTTCCTGCGCTGCCTCGACAAGACCGTTGCCTCGACCGAGGACCTGCTGAGCCTCTTCTACGAGATCAACGACGTCAAGACCAACCAGCTCCACGAGGAGGACTGGGCTGCCGCGCCGATCGTCGACACCGAGAGCGGCGAGATCCTGGTCGACACGGGCTTCCAGATCGGCGCCGAGAACCTCGAGAAGATCCAGAGCTCGACGCTCAAGAGCGCGAAGGTCATCCAGAACCCCAGCGACGCGCTGATCCTCAACACCGTGGCCGCCGAGAACCTCCGCCGGTTCGCCGAGGAGTTCAGCGTCGAAGAGCCGCACGAGCAGGCGCTGCTCAAGCTGTACACCAAGCTGCGCCCGGGCAACCCGCCGCAGGTCGAGAAGGCCAAGCAGCTCTTCATCGAGAAGTTCTTCGACGACAGCCGCTACCGCATCGGCCGCGTGGGTCGCTTCCGCATCAACCGCAAGTTCGAGTTCGAGGACTCGGTCGACAGCAACTTCATCCGCGCCCAGGACCTGCTCCGCATCATCCAGTACCTGCTGGACCTGCGCAGCAACCGCCTCGACCCCGAGACGGGCCAGCCCGTGGCCAACGAGGACGACATCGATCACCTGGGCAACCGTCGCCTGCGGACGATGGACGAACTGGCCGTCGACGAGGTCCGCAAGGGCTTCCTGAAGCTGAAGCGCACCGTGCAGGAGCGCATGAGCGTGAAGGACCCCGACGAGCTGGCCAAGATCGCCGACTTGGTGAACTCCAAGAGCATCAGCAGCGCGATCGACTTCTTCTTCGGCCGCAGCGAGCTGAGCCAGGTGGTCGACCAGACCAACCCGCTGAGCACGCTCGTGCACGAGCGCTGCCTCTCGGCCCTCGGCCCGGGCGGCCTGAACCGCAAGCGCGCCGGCTTCGAGGTGCGCGACGTCCACATCAGCCACTACGGCCGCATCTGCCCGATCGAGACGCCCGAGGGCACCAACATCGGCCTGATCGCCCGCATGTCGATCTATTCCTCGATCGACGACTATGGCTTCCTGCGCACGCCCTACCGCCAGACCAAGGGCGGCAAGGCGACCGGCGAGGTCGTGCACCTGCGCGCCGACGAGGAGATGCGCGGCGTGCTCGCGCCGGCCGACGCGCTCGACGCCAAGGGCAACTTCCAGAGCGGCACCGTGCTGGCCCGCGTGTCGGGCGAGCTGGCCGAGGTGCCCGCCGACAGCGTGCAGTACGTCGACATCTCGCCCAAGCAGGTCGTCGGCATCTCGGCGGCGCTCATCCCGTTCCTCGAGCACGACGACGCCAACCGCGCGCTGATGGGCTCGAACATGCAGCGCCAGGCCGTGCCGCTCATCAAGGTCGACCCGCCCTGCGTGGCGACCGGCATGGAGCAGTCGGTGGGCCGCAACTCGGGCATGGTCATCAAGGCCAAGACCGGCGGCGTGGTCACGTTCGTGGATGCCGAGCGGATCATCATCGACAACAGCGACGAGTACGTGCTGCGGAAGTTCCGCGGGCTCAACGAGCGCACGTGCCTGAACCAGAAGCCGGTCGTCCGTCCGGGCGACGTGGTCGAGGCGGGCGACGTGATCGCCGACGGCCCGTCGATCAAGGACGGCGAGCTGGCGATCGGCAAGAACGTGCTGGTCGCATTCAACACGTTCGACGGATACAACTTCGAGGACGCCATCGTCATCAGCGAGCGCATCGTGAAGGACGACGTGTTCACGTCGATCCACATCGACAGCTTCGATGTCGAGATCCGCGACACCAAGCTGGGCCGCGAGGAGTTCACCCGAGACATCCCCAACGTCAGCGAGAAGGCCCTGCGCAACCTCGACGACGACGGCGTGATCCGCGTGGGCGCCCGCGTGGGCCCGGGCGACATCCTCGTCGGCAAGGTCAGCCCCAAGAGCAAGACCGAGCTGACGCCCGAAGAGAAGCTGCTGCACGCCATCTTCGGCCGTGCGGGCGAGGACGTGAAGAACGACTCGCTCGAGGTGCCCAGCGGCATCGACGGCATCGTCATCGGCGCCAAGAAGTTCAGCCGCCGCCTGCACATGAACGAGGAGCAGAAGCGGCAGCTCAAGCAGCAGATCGCCGAGTACGAGGCGGAGATGGACGCCAAGGCGATCGACATCTTCCGCGAGCTCGTGGCCGCCATCAACGAGGCGACCGGCAGCGACCTGGTCGACCCCAACACCCGCCAGAAGGTCGCCGCCAGCGACATTCCCGAGGTCGTGATCGAGCAGATCAAGACCTTCGAGCTGGGCTGGGTGAAGGGCAGCAAGGACGCCCGCGAAGACGCCGAGATCAGCTACAAGCAGTACTGGCCGCGCATCGAGGCCATCGAGAAGGAGAAGCAGCGCCGCGTCGCGCACATGAAGCGCGGCGACGAGCTGCCCGCCGGCGTGCTCGAGATGGTGAAGGTCTACATCGCCAGCAAGCGCCCGCTGAGCGTGGGCGACAAGATGGCCGGCCGCCACGGCAACAAGGGCGTCATCGCCCGCCTCGTGCCCATCGAGGAGATGCCGTTCATGGAGGACGGCACGCCGGTGGACATCATGCTCAACCCGCTGGGCGTGCCCAGCCGCATGAACGTGGGCCAGATCCTCGAGTTGCACCTTGGGTGGGCGGCGCAGGTGCTCGGCTTCCAGGCCGTCACGCCGGTGTTCGATGGCGCGACCGAGGACGAGATCCACGCCGCCATCGAGGAAGCCAACGCCTACGTCAAGGAACGCAACGAGGGCGTCGAGAAGACCGGCGAGCACCCGCACCACCGCGAGCTGCTCGCGAACATGCCCCGTGGTGGCAAGATCCAGCTCTACGACGGCCGCACGGGCGAGGCGTTCCAGCAGCGCACGTCGGTGGGCTTCATGTACATGCTGAAGCTGCACCACCTGGTGGACGACAAGATCCACGCCCGCGCAACGGGCCCCTACTCGCTCATCACCCAGCAGCCGCTGGGCGGCAAGAGCCGCACGGGCGGACAGCGCTTCGGCGAGATGGAGGTCTGGGCGCTCGAGGCCTACGGCGCCAGCTACATCCTGCAGGAGCTGCTGACGGTCAAGAGCGACGACGTCGAGGGACGCACCAAGATCTACGAGAGCATGGTGAAGGGCACGCACAAGCTGGAGGCCGGCATGCCGATCGCCTTCGACGTGCTGTGCAACGAGCTCAAGGGCCTTGGCATGAACATCACGCTGGAGAAGCGGCAGACCGAGTTGGGCAGCCTGTTGTAACAGGTCGGCCTGATTCCTTCCCCCTCTGCTGCGTCCCGAACTGATCGACTTTCACCGGTAGATTCCACCGGAGGCACACATGGCCGAAACCGTGTACGACCGCATCAACGACTTCTCCGCCGTCAAGGTGACGCTGGCCTCGCCCAACGACATCCGGGCGTGGTCCTACGGCGAAGTGAAGAAGCCCGAGACGATCAACTACCGCACGTACCGCCCCGAGAAGGACGGACTGTTCTGCGAGCGCATCTTTGGGCCGGAGCGAGACTACGAGTGCGCCTGCGGCAAGTACCGCGGCGTGAAGTACAAGGGCATCATCTGCGATCGCTGCGGCGTGAAGGTGACCCACAGCCGCGTGCGCCGCAAGCGCATGGGCCACATCAACCTTGCCAGCCCGATCGTGCACATCTGGTTCTTCAAGAGCATGCCCAGCCGCCTGGGCACGCTGCTGGGGCTCAAGACGACCGAGCTCGAGCGGGTGATCTACTACCAGGACTACGTGATCATCGAGGCCGAGCCGGGCCTGCAGCTCGAGGACGGCACGAAGATCGAGGGCCAGACGATCATCACCGAGGACAAGTACCGCGCCGCGGTGCTCGAGTTCGGCAACGCCTTCCGCGCCATGATGGGCGCCGAGGCCATCCGCGAGCTGATCGATCGCCTCGACCTGGACGAGCTTGCCGGCCAGCTCCGCCAGGAGCTGAAGGAAACCCGCAGCAAGCAGAAGATCAAGGACCTGGCCAAGCGGCTGAAGCTCGTCGAGAACATCCGCAAGAGCGAGAACGATCCGTCGTGGCTGGTGATGGACGTGATCCCCGTGATCCCGCCGGACCTGCGCCCGCTGGTGCTGCTCGAGAGCGGCAACTTCGCCACGAGCGACCTGAACGACCTCTACCGCCGCATCATCAACCGCAACAACCGCCTCAAGAAGCTGATGGACCTCAACGCCCCGGAGGTCATCATCCGCAACGAGAAGCGGATGCTGCAGCAGGCCGTCGACAACCTGTTCGACAACGCCCGCTGCCGCCGCCCGGTGGTTGGTTCGAGCAACCGCACGCTGAAGTCCTTGACCGACATGATCAAGGGCAAGCAGGGCCGGTTCCGCGAGAACCTGCTGGGTAAGCGCGTCGACTACTCGGCCCGCTCGGTCATCGTCGTCGGTCCCGAGCTCAAGCTGTGGCAGTGCGGCCTGCCCAAGAAGATCGCGCTGGAGCTCTACCAGCCCTTCATCATCCGCAAGCTGCGCGAGCACGGCCTGGCCGACACCATCAAGAGCGCCAAGCGCATGCTCGAGCGCCGCGATCCCGAGGTGTGGGACATCCTCGAGGAAGTCATCGATCAGCACCCCGTGCTGCTCAACCGTGCTCCGACCTTGCACCGAATGGGCATCCAGGCCTTCGAGCCCGTGCTGGTCGAGGGCAACGCCATCAAGGTCCACCCGCTGGTGTGTACCGGCTTCAACGCCGACTTCGACGGCGACCAGATGGCCGTGCACCTGCCCCTGAGCGTCGAGGCCCAGGCAGAGGCGCACGTGCTGATGCTGAGCACGCACAACGTCTTCAGCCCGGCCAACGGCCAGCCGATCATCTCGCCCAGCCAGGACATCGTGCTGGGCGTGTACTACCTGACGCTCATGGCGCCCGATCAGGGCCAGGCCATGAAGGACCTGCCGACCTTCAAGGACCGCTCCGAGGCGATCCTGGCGTTCGAGCAGGGCAAGATCAAGATGCACGACCGCATCGCGGTCCGCCTCGAGCTGTTCAACGAGGTGGTGCAGAGCCAGGGTGGTCCGGTCGAGCCGGTGCCCGAGAACCGCCGCATCATCACCACGGCCGGCCGCTGCCTGTTCAGCGAGATCCTCGAGCCCGGCATGGCGTTCTACAACTGCTCGCTGGGCAAGAAGGGGTGCGCCCGCGTCATCGACGACGTGTTCGCCGTCTCCGGCAAGCCCGCGACCATCGACCTGCTCGATCGCCTCAAGGAGATCGGCTTCAAGCGTTCGACCGTCGCCGGTCTGAGCTTCGGCGTGACCGACATGCGCGTTCCCGCTGACAAGCAGGACCTGCTGGCCGAGGCGCAGAAGAAGGTCGACCGGGTCGAGAAGAACTACGACCGAGGCATCATCACCGAGCGCGAGCGGTACAACCAGCTGCTGGACATCTGGGCCGGCTGCCGCGAGAAGGTGACCAAGAGCCTGATCGAGACGCTCAAGAACGATCGCCGCCTGCCCAACGGCCAGGAGGCGCCCATCGACGACACGAGCGCCGCGCCGTATCTCAACCCGGTGTACCTCATGAGTGACTCGGGTGCTCGTGGTAACGTCAGCCAGATGATGCAGCTCGCCGGCATGCGAGGCCTGATGGCCAAGCCCAGCGGCGAGATCATCGAGACGCCTATCCGCGCCAACTTCCGCGAGGGCCTGAGCGTGCTGGAGTACTTCAGCTCGACGCACGGTGCTCGTAAAGGCCTGGCCGACACGGCGCTCAAGACCGCCGACTCGGGCTACCTGACCCGCAAGCTGTGCGACGTCGCCCAGTCGGTCATCATCGGTGAGATCGACTGCGGCAGCCGTCGCGGCATCCCCAAGCGCGCCGTCTACAAGGGCGAACAGGTCGACGTGCCGCTCAGCGAGCAGGTCGTCGGCCGCGTCAGCCTGCACTCGATCGTCGACCCGGTGACCGACGAGCAGATCGTCGGCGCCAACGAGATGATCTCCGAAGAGGCCGCCGCCCGCATCGACGAGATCGGCATCGGCGAGGTCTTCGTCCGCAGCCCACTCACGAGCGAGAGCCGCACCGGCTGCTCGGTGCTCGACTACGGCATGGACATGTCCATCGGCAAGATCGTCGAAGAGGGCATGGCCGTGGGCATCATCGCCGCCCAGTCGATCGGCGAGCCCGGCACGCAGCTCACCATGCGGACGTTCCACACCGGTGGTATCGGTACGCGTGACGTGGCCGAGAGCGAGTTCCGCGCGACGTTCGCCGGCACCATCGAGCTTCGCGACTGCGCCGAGGTGCAGGGCGAGGACGAGGACGGCAGCGAGGTGCTGATCTCGCTGAAGCGAAACGGTGAGGTCGCCATTCTCGACGACAAGGGCCGCGAGCTCGACAAGAGCAAGATGCCCTACGGCGCTCTCATCTACGTCAAGCCCGGCGACGCCGTCAAGAAGGGCACCGTGCTGGTCAAGTGGGACCCGCACCGCACGCCGATCCTCGCCGAGAAGGGCGGCAAGGTGCAGTTCGTCGACATCGAGGTCGGCCAGACCGTACGTGAGGACGACGCGGGCCAGGGCAAGAAGGCCTTCGTGGTCATCGAGCACAAGGGCACCCGCTCGCCGCAGATCAACGTGGTCGACGAGAGCGGCCAGATCCTCGACTTCCACTACCTGCCGGCCAAGGCGCGTATCGAGGTCCAGGACGGCCAGGAGATCAAGGCCGGCCAGATGATCGCCCGCCAGCCGCGTCAGGCCGAGCGCAGCCAGGACATCGTCGGTGGTCTGCCCCGCGTGACCGAGATCTTCGAGGCCCGCAAGCCCAAGGATCCGGCCGTGATGGCCGAGATCTCGGGCAAGATCGAGATCTACAGCGACAAGCGCAAGGGCAAGATCACCATCCGCGTCGTGTCCGACTCGGGGATCGAGAAGGACCACCACGTGCCGCGCGACAAGCAGCTGCGCGTGCACACGGGCGACTTCGTGAGCGCGGGCGACCAGCTCACCGAGGGCCCGCTGGACCCCAAGGACATCCTGCGAATCAAGGGCGAAGAGGCCGTCTGGCTCTACATGCTCGAAGAGGTGCAGAACGTCTACCGGGCCCAGGGCGTGAAGATCAACGACAAGCACATCGAGTTGATCCTCAGCCAGATGATGCGCAAGGTTCAGGTGCAGAACGCCGGCGACACCGACCTGCTGCCGCAGGAAGTGGTCGACCGCTACGTGTTCAGCCAGAAGAACCGCGAGATCCTCAGCATGGGCCGCATCGTCGAGGCCGGCGACACCGACCTCCGCGTGGGCCAGATGTACACCCGCGACGAGATCAAGGAGGCCAACGCACGGGCCGAGGCCGAGGGCAAGGAAGGGGCCAAGGCCAAGAAGCCCAAGCCCGCCGTCGGCCGCACGCTGTTGCTGGGCATCACCAAGGCCAGCCTGCAGAGCGAGAGCTTCCTCTCGGGTGCGTCCTTCCAGGAGACCACCAAGGTGCTCACCGAGGCCGCCCTCAAGGGCGCGTCGGACCACCTCATCGGCCTCAAGGAGAACGTGCTGCTGGGCCACCTCATCCCCGCGGGCACGGGCTTCCGCGGCTACCAGGACATCCGTGTCAAGCCGCTGGTGGCCCTGGCGCCGATGACGGCAGAGGGGCTCGAGGACGGCAACGGCTCCGAGCACCTGCTGGAAGACGGCGACCACGCCGGCGTGATGCCTCAGGTCGAGGTCAAGGACTTCGTCATGGGCGAGAGCGCCGACCACGCCCAGTAATCAGATCCCGACCGACTCGTCTCGTGGGCCCCAGGGATAGATTGAGAGAAGAACGCCGGGCGGGAGCATGCTCCCGCCCGGCGGTTTCGTTGGTGTCCAAAGTCTTTCGACTCAGAACGGCAGTTGCACGCCGAGTTGGACCTTGTGGGCCTCGTAGTCGTCGCCGAAGTCTCCTTCGTAGGCCAGGCGGACGTTGAAGCCCCCGCTCGTGCGGACGCCGAAGCCGGCGGTGGGGCTGTAGTAATTGTCGACGGAAGCATCGTCGAGGAAGTCCGAGTAGCTCGCGCCGCCGAAGACGTAGGCGTTGTCGCCCAGGAAGTACGAGGCCTTCCCGCCCACGCGGACGAAGTCCTGCGTCAGGTCGGGGTCGAACTCGAACTCGTTGATCTCCAGCGAGATCGAATCGAAGTGCGTGTACGACGCAGCGCCGCTGAAGAGCCAGTCGTCCATCTCGTAGCTGGCCAGCACGGTCCCGCCCACGCCCCAGAAGAGGCCGCCCGCGACCATCTCGTAGCTGCCCGAGCCGGCGATGAGCGCTCCGGGAGCGACCTGCAGCGTAAAGCCCTTGCCGTCGTCCTGCTGGACGAGACGGATCGGGACATCAAGGTGTGCGCCCGCCGTGAAGACGTCGGCGCCCTCGACGTCGTAGTAGCTGATCGGGAACGAGGCCGCGATGCCCCAGTACCGGTTCACTCGGTATTCGAAGCTGCCCGAGAGGTTGACGAACGTGCTCTCGAGCCCGTCGGCGTCGGCGATGCCGGCCTGGGCGTCGAAGCGGATGCGCAGTCCCTTGTCTGAGCCAGGCTCGAAGAACTGGACGCTGGCGGCGCCCACGGGCGCGCCCTCGCCCTCCATGCGGCCCTGGTCCTGTGTGCCCTGCCCATCGGCGTCTTGATTAAACCCGGTGACGCCGCCGACCGACTGCATCCCCTCTTGTTCCTGCGCGCCCTCTTGGCCGCGTACCCGGAACGCGCCGGGCGAAGGTGTGGCCGATTGCAGCACTTCGCCCCGCATGATCCGGCGTTCCAGGCGTGTCAGGTCCTGGTGCTTGCCGAAGCGGTTGTACTTGTACGAGGCCATCTGGGCGGTGGTGGACTGGGGGTTGCCGTCGGTCACCGCCACGAGCGATCGTGCGTTGATCTCGCGCAGGAAGTCGGCGACGGTGTCCGCTCCCTCTTGCTCGATGAAGTCGACGATTTTGTCCTCCACGTCACCGGTGGCGTCGGCGGTGAAGACGAGCGGATCGCCCTCTCGGCCCAGGAACTGGAGCGTCGCGCGATCGCCGTCGTCGCTCAGCGTGAAGCTGATGGCGTCGTCGACGCCGGCGTACCGCAACGACGCCGAGAAGTCCTCGCCGTCGAAGATGGCGAAGTCGTTCTGCGTATCCAGCAGGTCTTCGACGAGATCGGGCACAGAGGATCCGCCAACCGACAGGCTGCCGACCATCGGATCGTTGGGAACGACGAGCACGCGGAAGAGGTCATCGCCCGAGGCGGTCGAGGGCAGGCAGGCGACGCCGGCGGCAGCCAGCAGGCCCATGATCGTTGGTCGGCGCATGGTCGCTACTCCTCTTGGCGCCGGCGGCGCATCGTGTCGATCGAGGCCCGCGTCCGTGCCGGGCCCGTCGTGTTATCGACCGCCCGCTGGCGGGAGTTGAGCCCGCCATCACTTTGCGACCCGATTTCGGCGGACGCGCAAAGACTGCGGCCATACGATGCCTCCCGGGGCCCGAATCGGGCGCCCTCACCCCGCTCACGGCGAGCACGCACCGGTCTGGATGACCCCCGGAGGTGGCCTCGGGATGCCCAAACGAGAAGACGTCCGCACCATCCTCGTGCTCGGGTCCGGGCCGATCGTGATCGGCCAGGGCTGCGAGTTCGACTACTCGGGTGCCCAGGCGTGCAAGGCCCTGCGGGCCGAGGGCTGCCGGGTGGTGCTGGTCAACTCGAACCCCGCCACCATCATGACCGATCCGAGCATGTCGGATCGCACCTACATCGAGCCCATCACGCCCGAGAGCGTCCGCAAGATCATCCAGAAGGAGTGCGACGAGTCGGCCGGCGGCCAGGGCATTGACGCCATCCTGCCCACGCTCGGCGGCCAAACCGCGCTGAACTGCGCGTGCACGCTCTTCGACAACGGCACCCTCGACGAGTTCGGCATCGAGATGATCGGGGCTGACCGCGAGGTCATCCACCGCGCCGAAGACCGCGAGGCCTTCCGAAAGGTGTGCGAGGCCGAAGACCTGCCGCTCGCGCCCTCACGCACGGTCAAGAGCCTCGACGAAGCGATGGAAGCGCTCGACGAGCTCGGCCTGCCGTCGATCGTCCGCCCGGCCTTCACGCTCGGCGGCTGGGGCGGCGGCGTCGCGTACAACACCGAGGAATTCCGCCAGCAGGTGGCCCGCGGCCTCAGCGCCAGCATGATCGGCCAGGTCCAGATCGACAAGAGCCTGCTCGGCTGGAAGGAGTACGAGCTCGAGGTCGTCCGCGACAAGCACGACAACTGCGTCATCGTGTGCGGCATCGAGAACATCGACGCCATGGGCGTGCACACGGGCGACTCCATCACCGTCGCACCCATCCTGACGCTCACCGACAAGGAGTACCAGGTGCTCCGCGACGCCGCGTTCGCGGTGGTGCGGGCCGTCGGCGTCGAGACCGGCGGCAGCAACGTGCAGTTCGCCGTGAACCCCAGCCCGACGCCGAACGATGACGGAACGGAGGCGTTCGAGTTCGTCGTGGTCGAGATGAACCCGCGGGTGTCACGCTCGAGCGCGCTGGCCAGCAAGGCCACGGGCTTCCCGATCGCCAAGATCGCTGCCCGGCTCGCCCTGGGCTACACGCTCGATGAGCTGCGCAACGACATCACCGCGACGACGAGCGCTTGCTTCGAGCCAAGCATCGACTACGTCGTCACCAAGATGCCGCGGTGGACCTTCGAGAAGTTCCCCGAGGCCGACGAGACGCTGACGACGCAGATGAAGAGCGTGGGCGAGGCCATGGCCATCGGCCGGACCTTCAAGGAGAGCCTGCAGAAGGCCATCCGCTCGATGGAGGTCAAGCGGTTCGGCCTGGGCCTCGACCGCAACGATAAGTGGCTGACGGCGACGCGGGCGATCGAGCGCGAGCAGCTCGTCCTCGACTTCGCCGAGCCGGGCGACCCGACGCACATCATCAGCGCGACCGGCCTGCGTACCGCCGATGGTCAGCCGATCGAATGGCCCATCGACGACACGAAGCTCACGCGAAAGCTCGCGGTGCCAAGCCAGGGCCGGCTGTACTACGTGCGATACGCGCTCAAGATGGGCTGGTCGATCGAGCAGATCCATGGGCTCACCAAGATCGACCCGTTCTTCCTAAGCCAGATTGCAGAGCTCGTATCGTTCGAGGACACGCTGCTGGCGTATGAGAAGCTCGACGATGTGCCCGAGCACGTCTTACGCGAGGCCAAGCGGCTGGGATACAGCGACGCCCAGCTCGCCAACGTCTATCTCGACACCATCAGCAGCAAGACCATCCTGAGCGTACGAGAGCGTCGCAAGGGCTACGGGATCATCCCCGCTTTCAAGCTGGTCGATACCTGTGCCGCCGAGTTCGAGGCCGCGACGCCCTACTACTACTCGACCTACGAGAGCCCCGTCATGGTCTATGACGAGGCGGGCAACGCGACGCAGCAATACGACACCGAGGTCCGCATCACCGATGCGCCGAAGGTCGTGATCCTCGGCGGGGGGCCCAACCGCATCGGCCAGGGCATCGAATTCGATTACTGTTGTTGCCACGCCGCCTTCGCCGCGCGCGAGATGGGCATCGAGAGCGTGATGATCAACTCGAACCCCGAGACGGTCAGCACCGACTACGACACCAGTGATCTTCTCTTCTTCGAGCCGCTCACCCTCGAAGACGTGCTGAACGTGACCGAGGCAATCAGCCCCGATGGCCAGCTCACCGGCGCCATCGTGCAGTACGGCGGGCAGACGCCGCTGAATCTCGCCCACGGCCTGGCGATGGCTGGCACGCCCATCATCGGTACGAGCCTCGACAGCATCGACCTCGCAGAAGATCGTGATCAGTTCGACCACCTGCTCGAAGAAGTCGGCCTCGCGCGACCGGCCAGCGGCATCGCTCGCTCTCGCCAGCGGGCCGAGGAGATCGCATCCGAGCTGGGCTACCCGGTGCTCGTGCGGCCGAGTTACGTCTTGGGTGGCCGGGGCATGGAGATCTGCCAGACCAAGTCGGCCCTGCGCCGCTTCGTCGACAGCGCCGTGCACAGCGCGGGGCTCGACGGCGGGCTCGACGACGCGCCGATCCTCATCGACAAGTTCCTCGACGGCGCCACCGAGGTCGACGTCGACGTCATCGCCGACTTCGATCCTTCCCTGGATGTTGGGCGCCAGCGCGAGGGCGCCCGCGCCGTCATCTGCGGCATCATGGAACACATCGAGCACGCGGGCGTGCACAGCGGCGACAGCACGTGCTTCCTGCCACCCAACGAGCTCTCGCCGCGCACCGTCGCGAAGGTGCGCGATGCCGCCCAGAAGCTGGCCGCGAGCCTCAAGGTCTGCGGGCTCATGAACGTGCAGCTCGCGATCAAGGACGACGTCGTCTACGTGCTCGAGGTCAATCCACGCGCGAGCCGCACGGCTCCCTACGTCAGCAAGGCCACGCACGTGCCCTGGCCCAACCTGGCCGCCCGCGTCATGATGGGCGCCACGCTCGACGAGCTGGGCGTCCACGAAGTACTCGATGCCGGCGCGTTCGCAGTGAAGGCGCCCGTGTTCCCGCACCAGAAGTTCCCACGCGTCGACTTCGTGCTGGGCCCGGAGATGCGCAGCACGGGCGAGGTCATGGGCATGGACGCGTCGCCGCCGCTCGCCCTTGCCAAGGCCGCGATGGCCGCGGGCAACACGCTCCCGACGGCGGGCGCCGTGTTCGTCTCGGTGCGAGACGCCGACAAGCCGGGCATCCTGCCCGTCGTGCGCGGGCTGGCGGCAATGGGCTTCGTGATCTACAGCACGGGCGGCACCGCCGAGTTCCTGGCGCGCTACAGCGTGCGTACGAACCTGGTGCAGAAGATCGCCACCGGCGCTCGTCCAAACGTCATCGACATGATGACCAGCGGCGACATCAACCTCGTGATCAACACGCCGACCGCCAGCGGCAGCGAGACGGACGAGGGGCGCATCCGCTCGACCGCCGTACGCCTCTCGATCCCGATGATCACGACCGCCACGGCCGCGCGCGCCGCCGTCGACGCCATCGCGGCCCTGCGGGCCGGTGATTGGTCGGTGCGTCCGCTGCAGGAGTACGCCCAGGCCGCCCAGGCCATCGACGCGAACCGGCAGCCCGTCGCCGCACGCTGAGCATCTAGGTAATCTGGGCCCGAGCACGAATCGGTAACGCGCTCGTGCGTGCTCGCGTCGTCGATGGCCCGAAAACGGGCTCCGCACGCCCTGGCGCACGCGTGCGGCCCATCCAACATCCCAGATTCTTGCTCGCACCCCGCAGTTTCGGTGGGCGTCGCGACGGGTCGCAACCGGTGATCCGTCGTTATGTATAGAAAGCGGCACGATCGAATCCCAACGACGGAGAGATGTTGGGACGCACGACTGCCGGAGCGACCGAGGCCCGACCGGGCCGCACGACCTCGCCCCCAGCCCGGGGACGCCGAAGGCTCCGACGTGTTGAAATGCTGCTCACGGATGGCCACGACCGGACGGGCAACCCGGTGTAAAGGACTCTCTGCATGCGGATGAGCGAACGTGGTGCGTCGGGGTTGCATCGCCTGCGCGGCAGGCCCGGGCTGAGCCCGAACGAGTTGGTCGTCGCCGATCGCGATTGGCTGCACGGACGGTTCCGTCTGCCGGTCGATTCGCCGAACTTCGCGAACACGGGCCCGATCTTCTGGCCCACGGTCGTCTTCGCGCGCGATCCGGTCATCATCACGCAGGAAGGCGCCGAGCCGGTCGTCGCCGATCCGAACACGACGATGGTGTACAACGCCATGCGACCGTACACGCGTGAAGCACTCACCGATCGCGGTGATCGCTGCGAGTGGTTCAGCGTGGCGCCGCACCTTGCCTTGGAGATCGCGCGGAGCCTGGGGCTCAAGGCCGATCGTCCCGAGTCGCTCGCGCCGTTTACGCACGCGATCTGCCCGCCCGAGCTCTACCGAGACCAGCGCCGGCTCAGCCACGGCCTGGCCGCCTCCGAGTCCGACCCGCTGGGGTTGGGCGAGGCCGTGCTCGACGTCTTCCGCCGCGCGCTCGAGCCGGGCGTGGGAGCTCGTCGCCGCAAGTCGGCCGCCACGACCGAGCCCACGCGCCGTGCGCACCGAGACCTCGCCGAGAACGCCAAGGCCGTGCTCGCCCAGCGGTACGCCGACAGGCTCACGCTCGACGAGCTGTCGGACGAGCTCGAGGTCTCACCGTTCCATCTCGCGCGAACGTTCCGCCACTGGACGGGCCAGACCGTGCACAAGTACCTCACGGCCCTGCGCATCGCGGCCGCGCTCGACTTCATCGCCCAGGGCATGCCGCTGAACGAGGTCGCCGCGTGCACGGGCTTCAGCAGCCACAGCCACTTCACGCAGACCTTCGGCTGCCTGCTGGGCGAGAGCCCCTCGGCCTGGAGACGCAAGATCCTGCGTCCGGCCGTCACGCCCGCGTCACCCGAACCTTCGGTCGCGATCGAACCGGCCTCGGCCGAGCTTCACGACGCCGGGTAGGTGCACCGCGTCCGGTCGGTCTCCCACACGGTGACCTCGAGGAGCCGCGCGCCCGAGTTCGTGGCGTCGATGGCCCGGCTCAAGCGCTCGTAGCACGCTCGCGCGATGTGCTCGACGCTCGGGTTCACGCCCGACTTGCTGAAGTCGGGCGGATCGACGTTGAGGTTCGTGTGGTCGAACGCTTCGATGATCGTCTCGTCGGCGAGGCGCTCGAGGTCGTGCATCGTGAACGGCATCGGGCCGCTATCCGGGAGCGGCGCTTCGACGGCGGGCTCGACCTGGTAGTTGTGCCCGTGCCCGCTGGGGTTGTTGCACTTGCCGAAGAGCTCCTGGTTCTCCTCGTCGCTGAGCGCATCGACGTGCAGCCGGTGGGCGGCGGCGAAGTCGAACCTCGTGCGCAGGATGACGGTCGTTGCTTCTTGCGTCTCGGTCGGTGCGTGCATGGTGATGCTCGAGTATGGGGTCAGGTTCCAGCGGAGCGAGGCGAGCGAGACCGGCAGGGCGTCGGCCAGCGCCCCGACCAGGCCGGGCAGCAGCGTCGCCGGCTCGCGCGACGGCTCGTCGTGGCAGGCGCCCGCGATCATCGGCACGACGGCGCCCCGGACGGCCCGGTCGATCGCCTTGATATCGATGAGGTAGCCCGTGACCGGATCGGGCACGCCGCGGGCGGTCACGTCGACGCTGTAGTACCGTCCCAGCCCCCGCATGGCCGGCTTGGCGGCGTAGCCGTTGGGGTCGGTGGCGATCTGGGAGGCCGGATCCCCGAACGAACGGTCGTTCACGCAGAACCGCGTGGTGCGGATGAGTTCGATGGTGCCGCTGGCCGGCGGGGACGTGCTGGTATCGCTCGGTGCCACGCCCCACGGTAGTACGATCCGACGGACCGTTCGGCTCCGAGCTGGACGGGAGAAGGAGGAACACCCATGACCCGCAGGACTCTCACGCGTGCCGGAACGGCGATCGGCCTCGGACTGCTGATCGGCATCGCCGGCTGCTCGGGCGACGGCAACGGCCACGACGACGATTCGATGCGTTCGACCAGCCAGCAGTCCGCCACCCACGACCGGCCCGACCAGGAGCGTGCCGACCAGGAGCAAACCGCCATGACCGGAACCCAGCAGTCTGGCCCCTCCGTCCGCGGCGTCCGATTCGAGATGGCCGACGGCTCGCTCGCGACGATGGACGAGTTCCAGGGCCGGGTGGTCCTCGTCGTCAACACCGCCAGCCGCTGCGGCCTGACGCCCCAGGTCGGCCAGCTCGAGACGCTGCAGCAGGCCAACGCCGGCAAGCCCTTCACCGTGCTCGCCTTCCCGAGCGCAAGCTTCAACCAGGAGCCCCTCGCGTCGGCCGAGGCCGCCAGCTTCTGCGCCGACATGGGCGCGACCTACCCCGTCGCCGCGAAGGTCGACGTGAAGGGCGAGAGCGCCCACCCGCTCTTCGCCACGCTCAGCGAGCAGGGCGGCGAGCCGACCTGGAACTTCACCAAGTACCTCGTCGACAAGGACGGCAACGTCGTCGCGCGGTTCGACCCCAGGACCGAGCCGACATCCGCCGAGATCCAGTCGGCGATCGACGCGGCGCTGCGGGGCTAGGGACTCCGTCGACGAGAAGGGGTTGTGGAACGACCGAATTTCGGGTACATTGACCCCACCCGCCGCTCGCCGCGGCGTGCGAGGGAGTGAGATATGCCCGAGCTTCGTCCATGCTTTCTAGCCTCGGCGGCGCTCCTGGCGTCCGCCTCGTGTGGCCTTGCACAGACCGCCATCGAGTGGGCCAGCGCCGTCGACGGTGACTTTGGCGTGCCGACTAACTGGTCGCCGGCGTTCGTACCCGGCGTGCTCGACACGGCCGTGCTCGGTCGTTCGGGGCCATACGTGGTCTCCACGGACGGCGGCGAGCTCGCCTCGGTCGAGATGCCCAACGCTGAGGCGACGCTGGGGCTGGACAGCGGAAGAACACTGGTGCTGACCGGCGCCCCCGGCCCGGGCGACCCGCGCACGGTCTCGGGCACGGGCACGCTGGTGGTGAACCGGGAGGCCGCCGCGGGCGGGGCCACGCTTATCCTCCACCGCGGCACCGTGATGACGGGCGTGATCCGGCTCAACGGCTTCGACGTCGATGCCGCGAGCCTCCGCACCGATGGCGACGGCCCGCCGCCCGTGCTCGCCGGCGTGGTATCCGGCCGCGGCCAGCTCCAGGACGACTTCGCTCTGACTGGGTCCCTCGACGCGACCGGTGCGGGCGACGTCCTCCGCGTCGACCGCGCCACGATCGTGCTGTCGCCGACCGCGATCGTCCGGGCCAACGCCGGGGGCGCCATCCTGCTCACGCAGACCACGATGCAGGGCGGCGTCTTCGACGGTGGCAATGGCGGGGGCCTCGACGCAAACGGCGGCGCCATCGCCGACGCCGAATTCCTGAACCGGTGGATCATGCCCCACGGGGCCCGTCTCCAACTGCAGGGCCTCGTCGATGGCGGCGGAACCATCGTCGTCAACGACCGCCCGGGCGGGCAGCGAACCAGCCTGGAGCTGGCCCAAGCCGCGACGATAGAGGTCGCCGTGGTGCTGAACGGCCCCGAAGACTCAAGCGATGCCCGGCTGGTGGGACCCGCCTCGGGCGCGCCGCCAGTGATGCTGGGCGAGGTCACCGGAGCGGGCCAGCTCGTGGGGCGCTTGGAGCTGGCCGGCAGGCTGGCACCGAGCGCGGGCGACGGCTCGCCCGATTCGTCCATCGGCACGCTCGTCCCCAGGAGCGCCGATCACACGATCACCGCGACGGCGCGCACGGAGATCGACGTCGCGGGAACGGCCGACGACGCGTTCGACCGCATCGCCGGCCAGGGCACGATCCGGCTCGGCGGCACGCTCGCGGTTGCCTTCGCCGACGGCTTCGCACCAGCGCCCGGCGACCGCTTCGAGATCGTGAGCGCGACGAGCATCGAGGGTACGTTCGACGCGGTCGACCTCGGCTCGGTCGGTAGCGCCGGCCCGGCCCACCTGGTGTACGCGGGCGACTCGGTCACCGTCGTCGCGTGCGCCGCCGACCGCGATGGCGACGGCGAGCTGACCATCTTCGACTTTCTGGGCTTCCAGAACCAGTTCGACGCCGGCGACGCGCAGGCCGATCTGGACCGTGATGGATTGTTGACGATCTTCGACTTCCTGGCGTTCCAGAATCGCTTCGATGCAGGGTGCGGGTGAGGCACGAGCGATGTACTCAGTGATGGCGACGCGACACCCACGGATCGTGATGTTGAAGCTCGTCGCCGTCGCAACCGTCGCCGGCCTGGTACCTGCCGTCCTGAACGTGCCGATCTAGGCGGACGTGGCCCGGCGCACGCCGATCTATCGCCTCGCTCATTCCCAAGTTCTCGCTGCCTGCTGCCCGATCCCCGATGCCTCCCGCCTCCGCGTACCCTGACCCATGCCCACCTTCCGCTACCAGGCCGTCGACGCGAACGGGCAGGCCGTGATCGGCACGCTCGCGGGGGCCAGCGAGGCGGCCATCCTCGGCGAGCTGGCCGAGCGGAGCCTGGTGCCCGTCGAGGTCACCGCCCAGAAGCCCAGGGCTTCATTCCGCAAGAAGGGCCTGGGCCCCCGCCAGCTCGCCACGGCATACCAGCAGGTCGCCGACCTCCTGCGCGCGGGCGTGCCGCTCATGCGCGCCATCACGCTGCTGGCCCGCGGCAAGAGCAAGCCGCGCCGGGCCGAGATCTTCCGGCAGCTCGCCGAGGGGGTCAGCCGGGGCGAGGAACTCGCCGACGCGATGGCCGCCCAGGAGGGCGTCTTCCCGCAGACGCACGTCGCGATGGTGCGCGCGGGCGAGAAGGGCGGGAGCCTCGAGCCGGTGCTGGTGCGACTGGCGGGCATGGTCAAGGCCCAGGCCGAGCTGCGGGCCAAGCTGTTCGGCGCGCTCGCCTACCCGGCGGTGCTGGTGTTCGTGGGCGTGGGCGTGCTGGGGCTGATCTTCGGCCTGTTCCTGCCCATGTTCGGCGACGTGCTCGAGCAGGTCGACCCGATGCCGCCCATTACCGTCGCGCTGTTCGCCATCAGCGCCGCCGTCACGAGCAAGGGGCCGATCACCGCCATCGTGCTCGCGGTGCTGGCGGCCATCGCGTGGCGGCTGAGCAAGCGGCCGGACGTCTCGCGCGCCATCGCCGTCGCCAAGACGCGGGCCCCGGTGCTCGGGCCGCTGGTGCGGTCGATCGCCGTCGCGCGCTTCTGCCGGACGTTCGGGACGATGCTGGCCAACGGCGTGCCCGTGCTGGCGGCCATGCGGATCGCCGAGGACGCCGCCGGCAACGTGCTCTTGAAGGAGGCGGTCGCCGAGGCGGGCGAGGCGGTGAAGGCGGGCGAGCCGCTGGCGGGCCCGCTGGGCGTCAGCGGGCTGTTCGACGAGGACGTGGTCGAGATGATCTCGGTGGGCGAGAGCGCCAACAACCTGGCCGACGTGCTCGAGACCATCGCCGAGACGATCGAGTCGCGGGTCGAGCGGCTGCTATCGACGGCGGTGGCGCTGGTGGGCCCGGTGATGCTGCTGTCGCTGGCAGTGGTGGTGGCGTTTGTGGCTATCGGACTCATCTTGCCGATGCTGGAGCTGAGCGACGTCAGCTGACCGACGGGCTGTCGCGTGGGCCCCGGGCGTCCGCCTGGGAATTCCCGCGTTACGCCCGGCGATAAGCTAGCGTAGACTAAGCCTGCGGACCACTCGGCCCGCAAGCGACAGGCAGCGACCATCCACGACAGCACGGCAGCGGCGGGGTCGGACCCCCGCTCGAAGGCCCGGCGAGGGCCCCTCGAAGGGAAGACGGAACGATGCAGACCCGATCGCACACCACGACCGAACGTGGCGGCCAGCGCCGCAAGCCCATGGCCGCGAAGACCTTGCGTCGGCGGGCCTTCTCGCTGATCGAGATCATGATCGTGCTGGCCATCATCGTGATGATCAGCGGCCTGGTGGGCTTCGCCCTGCTCAGCCGCCGCGACGAGGCCAAGGTGAACGAGGCCGAGATCAAGATCAACACGCTCAAGGGCGCCCTGCTCGACTTTAACCGCCGTTACGGCCGCTACCCGACCGAGGACGAGGGCCTGGCCGTGCTGTGGAGCAGCTCGACGGTCGACCCGGAGCTCGAGGACCAGTGGTCCGAGTCGGTCAGCGAGTCGATGCCCAACGACCCCTGGGGTAATCCGTGGGAGTACAACCCCGAGGGCCTCAGGCGCGAGGGCTACTACGACCTCTCGAGCAACGGGCCCGACGGCGAGCCCGAGACCGAGGACGACATCTACGCGTGGGCCGAGGACGAGGACGGCATGGGCTCCAGCGAGGGCCTGGCCCCGCCGCCGGCGGGCTGATCGCCCGTTCTGGTCGCCCGTCCTGATCGCGGGGCGATCCGGCTTGGGTTTCTTGTGGAGGTGTCGGGACGATGCGCCGCCGAGGCTTCACGCTCATCGAGGTGCTCGTGGCCCTGGGGCTGCTGGTGGTGATCTCGTCGCTGGCGCTGCCCGTCGCGCTCACCAACACCGACGGGGCGCGCGCCCGCACGGCCGAGCGCATCCTGACGCTGGCGCCCGCCGTCGCGCGGGCCGAGGCCCAGCGGTCGGGCGTGCCCGTGGCGTTGGTGCTCGCACCGTCCGAGGATGACCAGTCGCTGAGTCTGCTCGTCGTGCGTGAGCCCGAGCCGGGCGCTGAGTCCGCCGCCGACCAGCGCGCCGACCCCAGCGACGTCTCGACCTGGCCGCGCGTCGACGAGGATCGGGTGCTTCCCGAGGGCACGCGCCTGTGGCAGGGCCAGATGCAGCGGCTCGAAGCGTTCGAGGAACGGGCCCGGGCCCAAGCCGAGGCCGAGCCCGCCGAGGGCTCGCCGCTCGAGCTGGCGTTCACCGACGACGAGGAACTCGCCCCGCCGCTGGGCGCGATGGACGAGCCCGCCGAACCGGTGGTGCTCGCGTGGTACCTGAGCGATGGATCGGCCATGGCGGGCGAGGCGACCGTCGTGCGCCTGGCAGACGGCCGCGTCGTGCGGGTGCGGGTCGAGCCGCTCGTCGGCCGGCTCGTGTTCACCCGCGCGCCGGAGCTGGAAGAGCGGCCCGAGCGACCGGATGAACCCGACGAAGCGCCCGCGGACGCTTCCGAGCCCGACGGGCAGGACTCGCCCGAGCGTCCCGTTCGAAGTGCGACGACGGCGTCGCGGTTCGAGGCGCCCCAATTCGAGCGTCCGCAGTTCGACGAGTTCGAGTTCGATCGCCCCGAGTTTGAGTCGCGCGACTTCGATCGGCGCGGGTTCGAGTCTCGGGGCTTCGAGTCCAGGGACTTCGATTCGCGGGAGTTCGAACAACGCGAGTTCGAACAACGCGAGTTCGAGCAGCGTGAATTCGACGACCTGCAGTTCGATCCGCTCGAATTCGACGACCTCGGCGACGGCGACGAATCCGAGGAATCGAGCGACGAGGCCCAGGCACCCGAGCCGCCCGAGCAGACCAATCCCGAGCCACCCCAGCCCAGACCGAGCCAGACCGGATAGCCCGACGGAATCAACGATGCCAGCCAGCACGCGGCGGAGCCGCAGGCCAACCAAGCGACACGGAGGTCGACGCGAGCACCCGCGCCGGGGCTTCGTGCTGCTCGACCTCGTGCTGGCGTTGGCGATGTTCGTGGTCGGCGGGCTGGCGATCCTCAGCCAGCTCGACTTCGGGGCCCGCCGGATCATCGACGCCGAGCACCGCCTGGGAGCCACCGGCGTCGCGCGCACGGCCCTGGGCCTGCTCGAAAGCGGCGCCATGAGCGACCGCGAACTGACCGGGCCGGCGAGCGAGTGGGCGTCGCCCGCGACCGAGAGCGCCGCGTTTGACGCGCCGAGCGACTGGATGTGCGAGGTCGACCTCGAGCCCAGCGAATGGCCCGGACTCTCGCTGGCGACGGTCCGCGTGCGCCGGCTGGAAGCGGACGGCGAGGGGCCCGTGCTGGCGACGCTCCGGCAGCTCGTGCCGATGGACGGCGTCGGGGGTGGGCCATGAGCCAGGCCTTGCGCTGCCCACGCGTCCGCGGGTTCACCATGCTCGAGGTCATGATCGCGATCGGGATCCTGGCGGTCCTGAGCGCGGCCCTGATCACGTTTACGTTCGGTCTTGCTGGTCGGCGGGATCGGCTCGTGCGCGAGGGCGAGCGAAGCGCCATGCTCGCGCGCGTGCTCGACCGCGTCGAGCGATTGGCGGCGACCGCGTCCCATCATGCGCGCCATGGCGAGGACTTCTTCGAGCTGCGTGGTCGCGGCATCTGGCCGGCGGCCGGCCGGTCGGGCGTGCCCGCCGGAGCATCGGACGTCACCGGTCGGCTGTCCTTCTCGGAAGACGCCGAAGAAATCACCTGGCGCGAGACGAGCGGGAGCGAGTCGGTCGAGCTGGTCGTGACCGACGTCGAAGCCGTCTACGTCGATCACTTCGAAGAACTGGTGACCGCCTCGGGCAGCCGCCCGCCGCTGCGGCTATGCATCTGGCTCGCGCCGGTCGACCGCCAACGCCAGGTGGACCCGGAAGAGGAACTGGACGAACGATTCGCGCCCGAACGATCGCTGTTCGACGAGCCCGAACTGCCCGAGCGACCGGCCGACGTCGTGTTCGTCGTGGGCGATCCGCTCGGCAAGTCGCTGGGCGGAACACAGCCGAGCCCCCCGGACGACCCGATGGGGATGGCGCCATGACCCGCACGAGGCACGAGCGCGGGGTCGCGGTGCTGGTGGTGCTGGTGGTGCTGGCCATCGGCGCCCTGGCGGGTACGGTCGCGCTGCTGGCCGCCCGCAGCGCGGGCGAGGCGACGGCGTCGACCGCCGGCCGGCTGCAGTCGCGCCTGACCATGCGGTCGGGCATGCTGGCGATCGAGCAGGCCGCGCTCGACCAGCGGGCCGACGTACTCGCCGGCGGCGAATTCGTCGTCGACGACCCGATCGAGCTGTTCGAGGAGGGCAACCGCACCGCGACCTTCCGCCTCGACGCCGGCATTACGCCCGACGCCGTCTCGCTCGACGCCCTGCTCGACGTCAACACGTGCACCGCGTCGATGCTGGCAAGGCTGCCCGGCATGGACGAGACGCTCGGCGCGGCGGTGGCCGCAGAATTGCCCGTGCGGTCGCTCCGCGAGCTGCTCGACGCCGAGGGCGTGACCGTCGAGCTCGTGTACGGCGAGTACGACGAGCAGGGGCAGTTGACCTCCGACACGATCCCGCTGGCCAGCCTGCTGACGGTGGGATCGGTCGATCCGGCGATCGCCGTCGGCGTGGGCGGTGCGTCGACCCTGGCCGAGCGAGTCGACGTGTCCCAGCCGTTCGACGAGGCCATGGGCGAGCGGCTGACCGCGTCGCTCGACCGGCAGGAGGGCTCGGGCCAGCTCGTCGCGATGCTGGCTCAGCGGGATACGCCGCCCTCGTCACTTGTGGACGTCGCAAGGGCGCTTCGCAGCCAGATGACCCTGGCGACGACGGGGCAGGTGCTCGACGTCGTCTGCATCGGGAGCGCCCCGGGCCGGGGACGGGTCGACATCAACCGAGCGCCGTTCGAGGTGCTCGCGGCGCTGCCGGGCCTCGACGAAGAAACCGCCCAGCAGATCGTCGACGCGCGGCGGAGCCTTGATCCCGACGAGTTGAAGGATCCCCTGTGGCCGCTGCGCGAGGGGCTGGTCGATGAGGACACCATGCTGGAAGTCCTCGAGCGGGTCACGACCAGGAGCGTGCGCTGGGTGTTGCGTGCCGAGGCGGGCATGGCGGCCGTGCGCGAGCGTTCCGTGGGCATCGACTCGCTCGAAGACGCCCGGCGTGCGCGGGCGGGCATGTCGTCGGCCGACGAGGACCGCCTGCGCAACCGCGTGGCGATGGACCTGCTGGTCGACTTCTCCGGCCCTCGGCCCGTGGTCGTTCCGCTGGGCGAGGTGAGCATCGCCGGCGAGCTGGCGGCCGTCGCCCGCGTGCTGGCCCTGGCCGATGGCCCGACGGACGAGCTGCCCGAGCCCGAGCGTGACGGCCGGGAGGTGCGCCCGTGAGCGGCACGCGACTGGCCATGGAGTGGCACGCCGGCTGGCTGACGGTCGTCCCCGTCGGCAGCGAGCGGGGTCGGCCCCGGCTGGGCACGGGGTTCTGCACGAGGTTGCCCGAGTCGATCGCGAGCGACGACGCCGAGGCGGTCGGGCAGTGGGTAGGCGAGCAACTCCGCCAGGCCGGGCTCAAGGGCCGGCAGGTCGCGTGGGTCGCGGGCCGGGGAGACCTGCTTCTCAAGCGGCTGAGCCTGCCCAAGCCGCCGAGCGAGGGCCAGCTTCCGGCGATGGTGAAGCTGCAGATGAGCCGTGCCATGCCGGTGCAGGGCTCGGACGCGTCGACCGACTTCGTGGTGCTTCGCGAAGACGACGGCAAGCTCGACCTGCTGGGCGCCTCGGTGCCAGCCGAGCGGATGGCCTGGATGCGGTCGATGCTCGGGGCCGCGAAGCTGAAGCTGGCCTCGGTGGTGCTGCGGGCGCAGTGCTCGGCGTGCATCGCCGGGCTGCCCGACGCCGGGCACGCACGGATCGTGGTCTCGCCCGGCGCCTCGTCGGTCGAGATCGCGGTGGTCGAGCCGGGCGGCGTGGTCACCAGCCGGGGCGTTGATGCGACGTGGCCGACGGGCGAGCAGGAGGGCTTCGTCCGCCGCATCGCCGTCGAGGTGAAGCGGACGTGGATGGGCTACCGCGCGGCCCAGCACTCGCTGCCGGTGCAGGACGCGGTCGTGATCGGCGGCAGCGGGCTCTGCCAGGCGATCGCCGAGGAAGTCGCCGAGACGATCGAGGCCGAAACGACAGCGCTGTCGGCCGAATCGTTCGCGGTGCAGGGTGACCCGAGCGGCGCCGACACGACGCGGTGGCTCGCGCTCGCGGGCATCGGCGTCGGTTCGTGCAAGGGCATCGACCTGCTGAATCCCACGCGCGCCCGAGCCGAGCGGTCGCAGACGCGAGAGCGCGTGCTGCTCGGCGCGATGGCAGTCATCGCCGTCGTGGGCGGGCTCGGCGTGTACGGCTACATCCGATTGGGCGATCTCCAGCAGGAGAAGGCCCGCCTGACCAGCCAGGTCTCGACGCTCCGCGGCGACTACACCGAGCTCGTGCTCGACCAGACGCGGCTCGAGCACCTGCGGGCCCTCCGCCAGACGCGGCCCGAATGGTCGGGCCACCTCGAGCGCGTGATTGGCCACGCGGCGGCGTCGGGCGTGCGGCTCGAGCAACTGTCTGGCGCCTCGCGGGGCGGCGTGTGGTTCGGCGACCCGAGCGGCGCCCGGAGCTATTCGTTTACGGCCGCCGAGTACCGGCCGGCCGTCCGCGGCGAGCTCAGCCTCCAGGGCGTGGGCGAGCAACGCGATGCGGCGAGCGCGGTGCGCGGCCGGCTCGTCGACGACCCGCTTTACTTTGTACAGACACAGGGGCCCGACGCGGGGCTGGGCTTCAAGCTCGAGGTCGATACGACGACGCGCGCGGCCTCGCAGGTCACGGAAGCTTCCTCCGGAGAGGGCGACCAGACCGACGCGGGCGAAGGGGGTGGCCCGTGAACCCCCGCCTGGTGCGCTTGCTCATGGTCGCCGGCGGCGCGGTGGCGCTCGCCGGCGCGTTGGGGTGGGGCTACGTTGCGCTCTACGAGCGTCCCGCGGCCCAGCTCCGCGACGACATCGAGTCGCTGACCGGCCAGAAGGGCGACTACGAGACCGCGCTGCTGGAGGAAAGCCGCGTTCGCCGCGAGCTCGAAGAGATCGTCGCAGGCGCCGTCCACGCAGACCGCGACTCGCTCGAGCACCGGCTGCGAACCGCCAGCGCGACGCTCGCGTTCGATGCCGGGCTGACGAGGCTCGAGATCAACTCGCTGCCGCCCAGGGCGCTCGGCAACCCGGCGGGCCAGGCGCGAGGCATCCGGGAACGCTCCTTCCAGCGCTCGTTGCGCGACCGGATCGATGCCAGCGAAGCGCGGGTCGTGGTTTCGGGCGAGGGCACGCTGGAGTCGGTGCTGCGGGCGTTGGCGCTTGCCGACGCGCAGCGTTGGACGCTCGGCGTGGACTCATGGAGCATCAAGCCCGCGCGCCTCGAGGAAGGCAAGCCGGCCGTGTTCAAGCTGTCGATGACGCTGACGGCCCTTGTGGTGGACGACGGCGGCTCGATCGCGGGCGAGATCACCATCGACCCGCTGGACGACCGCGTGCAGGGTCAACTCGCTTCGGTGGTGCTTGCCGACCCGTTCAAGACGGCGTTGGCGCCGCAGCCGGTGGTCGTGCAGGCGCCGCCGCCACCACTGCCACCGAAGACCGAGCCGCCACCGCCGCCCCCGCCGGGCGCGGGCTGGCGCCTGGCGGGCGTCTTGAAGGGCGAGACCGGGCAATACGCGATCGTGGTGCACGAGAACGGACGCCGGCGGACGCTGGCGCTGGGAGAGGAGGTCGGCGGGCTCCGGCTGGCCGACCTGCTGGGAGAGGTGGCCACCTTCGAGGCCAACGACGAGCGATTCGAGGTGCGCAACGGCGAGCTGCTGGCCGCCGCGCGCGGAAGGGAACGGCGATGAGTCTGGACCAAGGACGACGTGCAACCGACAACGCCCCCGCCGGGCGCACCACCTCGAAGGCGAAGGGAGACGCTCGCATGAGCAGCGTCGTGAAGGGGCACGTGGCCGCGGCCCTCGTGCTGTCGTGTGGCATGGCGATGAGCGTCGACGCAGCGCAAGACGGAACGGCCGGCGCCACGCTGGCCGAGGCGCCCCGGACCGATCCGCCGCCCACGCTCGAGCAGCGCTCGGCCACGCCGATCAGCTTCAGCTTCGAGAATGCGCCGTACTCGGAGGTGCTGGGCTTCTTCTCGCGCGAGGCGGGCGTGCCCATCATCTACCAGGCGGCCGTGCCCGAGCAGGGCATGACGTTCATCAGCGGCCAGTCGTACTCGTTCGAGACGGCGCTGGACATCCTGAACCGCTTCCTTTTGCCGCACAAGGTCCGCTTGAGCGAGCAGGACGAGTACCTGTACTTCCGGTCGATCGAGGACGCGGCGCGCCAGCCCGGAGAGATCTACCAGGGCGAGTTGCCGGGCCAGGTCCTCAACGGCCGGATCGTCACGCTGGCAATCCCGCTCACGAACGTCGATGCGGCGACCGTGGCCGAGCAGCTCAAGGGCATGATTGCGGCGTATGGCTCGCTCGTGCCCGTGGCGTCTCAGAACCTCCTGGTGGTGACCGAGACGGGCGAGCAGATCCGTCGCATCCGCGAGGTGGTTCGCCTGGTTGACAGCCAGCCACCGAGCGACTCGGACTATCGCATCTACCCGCTGCGCAACGCACAGGTCGGCGACGTCATCAGCACGCTGCGATCGCTGGTGCCAGAGTACGAGAAGACGATCGTCAAGCAGGGCAATCGCAGCGACGTCATCGACGACGTGACCAAGCCGCCGGTACGCTTCGAAGCCAACGATCGGTCGAATTCGATCATCGCGATCGGCCCGACGCGCCGTCTCGAGACCGCGGCCCAGCTCATCGACATGCTCGACCAGGGCGAGGGCGCGGGCGTCGACGGCCGACGGATGGCCAGCTTCGTGCTCGAGAGCGTGACGCCCCAAGAGGCGGCCCGGCAGCTCGATCGGCTGTTCTCCAGCGTGCCCAACGACCGCAAGCCCACGGTCATCCCCATGGAGACCCAGGGCAAGATTACCGTTGTCGGCAGCGCATCGCTGGTGATGCAGGCCGAGGCACTGCTGGGCGAGCTCGACCCCGGGCTCGACGATCGCGAGGACTCGGCCCAGCGCACGACGGTGGTGACGCTCGAAAGGGTCGACGCGGCTTCGGTCGAGCGGATGGCCGGCCGGCTGCTGTCGCCCCGGCAGCGCCAGGTGCTGCGGTTTGCGCCGCTCTCCGGCGGTCGCTCGCTCATGGTCACCGGGCCGGCGCTCGACGTCGAGGCGTTCGAGGAGCTCGCGCGCACGCTCGACAGCGGCGAGGCGATCGCTCGCGACGTGCGCACGCTGACGGTCGGTCGCGGCGACACGCAAGCCGTCGTCGATCGCGCCGAAGAGCTCTACCGCCTGAGCGGCATGGATGAGCGCGAGCCGCTGACGATCGACGTCGACGCGTCCAGGCGCACCGTCACGGTCGTGGGCCAGCGCGAGGGGCTCGACCGCTTCGTCGAGTTCATGCGCCAGAGCGAGTCGAGCGTGGTCGTCGAGCGCGAGTCACGGACGTTTACGATGGCCTCGGCCCGGCCCAGCGAGGTTGCCCAGCGCGCGTCGCGCGTCGCCGACGCGATGCTCCGGCCGGCCGACGGCTCGGCCTACGACGCGCCGAAGTTTGAGGCGATCGACGAGGTCAACCAGCTCATCGTGCGGGCGGGCGAGGGCCAGTTCTCGGTCATCGAGGCGGTCATCGCCCAGCTCGACAGGCCGGCGGGCGGTTCGCGCTTCGTGACCGTGCCCGTGCGCAACGCGACGCCGCAGCAGCTCCTCGATCGCGTGCGGCCCGTGTACGACGCCGAGACGGCCCGCAGGGATGATCCGTCGCTGGGCGACATCGAGTTGACGCCCGACGCGGCGGCCGGCGCGATCATCGCGCGCGGCTCGGCGTCGGCGGTCGCGCTCTTCCAGGACGTGCTGCGCCAGGTGCAGCAGCTCGTACCCCCGGCACGCACGACGCGGATGCTCGACCTGGAATTCGCCGGCGCCGACCAGGTCCTGCCCGTGCTGCAGTCGCTGATCGAGCAGCGTGAGCCGGTCGATCCGTCGCGCGAGGCGCCGTCGCCCGAGATCTCCGTGCTCGAGCGCACGAACACGTTGGTCGTGAAGGCCGAGCCCGCCCAGCACGCGATGGTGGCCGAGCTCGTCGCCCGGCTCGACACGCCCGAGCCGATGGACCTGCCGCCGCTCAAGCTGCTGCAGCTCCGCACGGCCAACGCCGGCAACATCGCTCGGATGCTCAACGACCAGTACCGCCAGCGTCCGCAGGCCGACCGCATCGCGCGGCCCGTCGACGTGCGGGCCGACGAGGCAACCAACACGCTGATCGTGTCGGCACACGAGGAATTGCTGGCCGACATCAAGTCGTTCGTCGACGAGATCAACGAAGAGAGCCAGCAGGGGCCCGAGCGAGCGCCGCTGCTCTTCCGGCTGTCGGTCGCCAAGGCGACGGACGTTGCCGACGCGATGAACCGGTTGTATCCCGAGCCGGCCATCCCGCGTGATCGCCGCGGCCAGCCCATGCCGTGGCTGCAGCAGCCGCGCGAGGTCGTGGTGTCGGCCGACGAATCGAGCAACTCGCTGATCATCGACGCGCCCGTCGAGATGCACGAGTCGCTGCGAGAGCTGGCGTCCCAGCTCGACCAGGTCGAGGTTCCGCCGAGCGCTCAGTTGCGGACGTATCGCGTGGTGAATGCCGACGTGGCGACCATCAAGCGCGTGCTGGAAGGCATGGACCGCCAGGGCAACCTGAGCGCGCCGGCCCAGCCCGGGCGGCAGAGCGTGCGTGTCACGATCGAGGCCGAGCCGCGCAGCGGAACGCTGATCGTGGCCGGCGACGACACGACGTTCCAGCGCGTCGAGGCGATGCTGGAGGATCTGTCCGCCGTGCCGGTCGAGCGCGAGACGGCCATCGTGCCCATCGCCAACGCCGACGCGAAGGACATCGGCGACCGGGCGCTATCGATCTACCAGGCCCAGGTGGCCGGCGTGCCCGGCGCGGGCGAGGTCGAGCTGTCCATCAACGAGACCACCAACGCGCTCGAGATCGTGGCCGATGCGCAGGCGATGGAGCGCTTCCTGGGCGTCATCGATCTGCTGCAAGACCAGGCCGGCCCGCCGCGCGAAGCCCGGCTCATCCAGCTCCAGCAGGCACGCGCCGCCGACGTCATCGAGTTCTTGCGGGACCTCGTCGGGTCGAGCAGCTCGCTGCGCCAGCAGGGCGGGCCCGAGCCCGTGTTCGAGGCCATCGAGAGCACGAACGCCATCCTGGCCGCGGCGGTGCCGGCGCAGTTTGGGATCATCGAACAACTGGTCGCTGATCTCGATCGACAGCAGTCGGCCGGACGCCAGCCGCTGCGCATCCTGCGGCTCCGGACGACCGAGGCGAGCAACATCGCGCGGATGCTGCAGGACAGCTACCAGCGCCGCACGCCCGAGGAGCGGTCGCGCCAGCCGGTGGACATCCGGGCCGACGCGGCAACGAACACGCTGCTCGTGTCGGCGCATCCGGAGATGATGCCCGAGATCGAAGCGGTCGTCTCGCAGCTCAACGACGCGCGAACGGTCGACGACGAGGACCGCGAGATCCGCATCTTCCCGCTGCAGCACGCACGGGCCGAGGAGCTCGCGCAGACCATCGACGAGATGTATCCCGAGCCTCCGATGCCGCGGGACTCGCGCGGCCGGCCGCGGCCCGACCTGCAGCAGCCCAAGGAGGTCGTCGTCCGGGCCAATCGCTCGACGAACGCGCTGATTGTCGATGCGCCCTCGCGGCGGCTGGCGGGCTTCGAGCAGATCGTGAATTCGCTGGATAAGTCCGAACTGGCGGGCGACGTGGTCGTGCGCACGTATCGCCCGCAACGGGCCGAGCCGCAGGCACTCGCGAGCGCGATCCGCGAGCTCGCGGGTAGCGGCGCCCTCGGCGGCAGTCCGCGTACGCCGCTGACGGTGTCGGTCGAGCCCAACACGCGCACGATCATCGTGAGCGGCCCGGGTGAGGCGTTCGTGCAGGTCGAGGCGCTGCTCGAGGACCTCGACGGCTCGCCCGCGCGCCCCGAGTCGACCGTGAAGCTCTACAAGCTGCAGCACGCGCGGGCCGACCGCCTCGAGCCCCTGCTACGCGACCTGCTGACGACGCGCCTCCGCGAGCAGCAGCAGGTGTCGGGCGGGCTGGGCGTCGCCGACGTGGCGTCGCTGCTGACCGTCAGCGCCGAGCCCGCGACGAACACGCTGATTATCTCGGCACCGCCGATCGCCCAGGAGCTCGCGCAGAGCCTCGTCGACGCGCTGGACACCGACGAGGTCGGCGCCGCGGCGCCGGTCGTTCGGGTGGTGCCGCTGAGCTACGGCCGGTCGGACCAGATCGCCCCGCAGCTCGAGCGCGCGATCGAAGCGCTGGTATTGCCCAGCGGCGGCGAGGTTCGCGTGAGCTCGGTGGGTGGCGCCAACGCGCTGCTGCTCACGGGCTCGCAGAACGACCTCGAGCTCGTCGGCACGCTCGTCGACGATCTCGACACGCCGCCGTTCGATCCCGAGGCGGTGGGGGTGCAGACGTTCGAACTGCAGCACGCCGATGCCGAGCGCGTGGGCCCGGTCATCGAGCGCCTGCTGGAGCAGCAGCGCGAGAGCAACCCGTTCATCCTGCGCGAGCTGATGCGACGGGATCCCTCGGTCGCGCAGGTCACGCCCGTGCGCGTCGAGGTGGACAGCGCCACGAACGCGCTGCTCGTCAGTGGGCCGTCGAAGATGGTCGAACTCGCGAGCGAGCTGATCGAACGACTGGATCGACCGACCGTTGAGAGCGGCCGCACGCTGCTCACCTACACGCCTGCTCGTGCCCAGCCGCAGGCGCTGGTCGATGCCGTCTCGCCCGTGGCCGAGCAAACGATCGAGCGTGACCGCCAGGGCCTGGAGATCTCGGCCGACCCCAACACGGGCACCGTGCTCGTCGTCGGCGGCGAGGCCGCGGCCGTGCAGGCCGTCGAGCTCTTGCAGCGCTTCGATGATCGGGCCCCTGCGACGCCGATCGCGGACGTCACGGTCGTGACGCTCGCCAACGCGTCGGCGGCGAACGTCGCGCAGACGGTCGAGTCGCTCCTGAACGATCGCGGCCGCTGGCCGGCGGAGCTGGTCCGCGCCGAGCGAGCCGGGCTAGCCGTGCCGCGCCCGACGCTGCGGGCCGACGAGCAGGCCAACCGCATCGTGATGAGCGTGCCCAGCGCGATGATGCCCATGGCCGGCAAGCTCATCGAGGCCATGGACGCGGCTCCCAGCGGCCAGGGCGAGCGCGGCGTGCGCCTCGTTCGTTTGTCGCAGGGAGACGCCGACTCGGTCGCGAATGCCGTGCAAGACGCCTTGCGCGCCGGCGTGCGTCCGGGCCAGCCGCAGCCGACGGTGCGCGCCGAGACGCGTAGCAACAGCATCGTCATTGCGGCCTCGCAGTCGCAGATCGAGGAAGCGGTCCAGCTCATCAGCGAGATGGACGTGCAGGTCGAGCCCGAGGCCGTGGGGGTGCTGACGCTGCGCCTCACGCACACGCGGGCCGAGACGGTCGCGCCCATCCTCGAGACCATCCTGCAGCAAGAGTCGATCGTCGATCTCCTGCCTTGGTGGGCCATCGGCGGGTTCGCCGCCCAGAACCCAGACCAGGCCGTCAAGCCCACGATCCGCGTGATTCCGGAGCCGGGGAGCAACACGGTCGTCGTCGCCGCGCCCCGGCCGCTGCTGGAGCTCGCCGAGCAGGTCGTCGCCGAGCTCGACTCCGCAGACTCGGCGGGCGACGCCGATCGCCGGATCGTCCGGCTCATCCCGCTGCGCAACGCCGATGCGACCGAGATGTCGCAGAACCTCGCCGGCGTCTTGAGCGACGAGGGCGGCGTCGAGCCCCCGACCATCCGCGTCGACCAGGGCAGCAACACGCTGATCGTGCGCGCGACCCAGTCGCAGATGGCCGAGATCGAGAGCCTGGCCCAGCAGATCGACTCGGCCACGCTCAGCACGAGCCGGCAGATGCGTCTGATCCCGATCGATCGCTCGCGCGGCGACGCGGCCGTCGTGGCCCAGACGCTGCGACAACTCCTCGAGCAACAGGGCGGCGTGCGCGTGCAGGTCATCGGCGTCGACGAGCTCATGAAGGACGCGGGCGAGCCCATCGGTCCGGGCAGTGCGCTCCCGCCGCGCCGCGATCCGCTCCGCGAGGCCGTGATGGCGGCCGTGCTCGCGGGCGTGCAGCAGGACCAAGCCGCTGATGAGGAGTCGACCGAATCGCAAGCCGATGACCAGCCGACGATCACCATCGCCGTCGATCCCGCGACCAACACGCTGGTCGTCGTTGGCTCGCCCCGCGTGACGGATCGGCTGGCGTCGCTGGCCGAGCAGATCCAGCAGCAGCTCCCGCAGGAAGCGACGCGGACGCGCGTGATCCGGCTTCCCAGTTCGGCCAACGCCAACGCGATCGCGCAGATCGTCCGCCAGACGGTGCAGCGCGTCGGCCGCGCCAGCACGGAGAATCCGTCGGGTTTTACCGGGCGCCCTGACGTCGTCCCAGACCCGATAGGCTCGTCGCTCATCGTGTGGGCCAACGACACCGACTTCGAGGTGCTCGGCGAGCTCATCGGCGCGGTCTCGCGGCTCGAGGCGAGCGAGTCGCTGACGCTCAAGGTCTACCCGCTGGTCAACATCGATGCCGACGACGCGGCCGACTCGGTCAACGACCTCGTGAGCGCACAGCCCACGGGCCAGCAGGCGCGCCGGTTTCGCTGGCAGCAGACGCCATCGCGGGCGAGCGAACTGACGCTGCTCGGCCCCGACGGTCAGCGCGTCCAGGCGTCGATCGATCCCGATACGGTCCGCGTGCTGGCCGACCCGAGCGGCACGCGGCTGGTCGTGACGGCGCCTAGCGACGTCCTGCCGCTCATCGACTCGTTCGTGAGCCTGATCGATCAGAGCCCGCTGGCCGATCGCTTGTCGATCCGCCGCTACGAGCTCGACAACGCCGAGGCCGCGCAGCTCTCGCAAGCCTTTCGAGACCTCTTTCGCGCCCAGCGGCGTGGCCCGGGTGGCAACTCGATGCCCGAGCCGAGCTTCGTGGCCGACGATCGCACCAATGCGCTCCTGATCACCGCGTCGAGCGATCAGCACCAGGAGATCGAGCGACTGCTGGTCGACGCTGATGCGCCATCGCGCGACGAAGGCCTGGAGTTGGCGATCCTGCCGCTGCAGAACGCCGCACCACGCACGGTCGCGCAGGTCATCAACCAGGTGCTCATCGGCAACGACCCGGGCCGGCGGGACAAGCTCAACGTCTCGTCCGACGACGACGCGGGCATGCTCGTCGTTCGGGCCGAGCCCGAATTGCTGGCCGAGGTCCGACTGCTGGCCGAAGACCTCGACTCGGCGAGCGTTGAAGGCGCCCCGATCCGCACGATCAAGCTCGAGACCGCCGACGCCCCGACCGTCGCCCAGGCGATCCAGAGCTTCATGAGCGACCGGGCGCAGTCGGCCGGCCGCGGTCGCCGAGGGCAGACGCGGGTGAACGTCGTCGGCGAGCGCCGCAGCGGCACGCTCATCGTGGCGGCGTCGGACGAGGACTTCGCGCAGGTCCAGGAGCTGGCCGACGCGCTGGACATGCCGGCGGCCGCTCGGGACCTCCGGGTCGAGATCGTGCGGATCAAGAATGGCAGCGCCGACGACCTGAACGATGCCGTCGAGGACCTGAGCATCCAGCTGTACGACGAGCGCGTCTGGGGCGGATGGAACCGCTCGCCCGCAGACGCGCCCGAGGACAAGCTGTATACCACGGTGCACGAGCCGAGCAACAGCATCATCGTCGTTGGCCAGGGCAACACGATGGACCTGGTCCTCGGGCTCATCAGCGACCTCGACGCCGAGGGCAGCGACGTGACGCGCAAGATCGTGCGGACCGTGCCGATCAAGGACGGCGATCCGGACGCGATCGCGCAGGTCATCCGGCAGGCGTTCCAGGAGAACGACCGCGGCCGCTGGTGGTTCAGCTTCGGCCAGGAGGGCGTAACGGTCTCGGTCGATCGTGTCCGCGGGCTGCTGATCATGGTCGGCGAGAAGGCCAAGGTCGATCAGGCCGTCGAGTTCGCCGAGACGCTGGCGGCTACGCCCGGCATCGAGGACCGGCCGATCGAGGTCATCGAGCTGCGCCACGCGAGCGCCGATCGCGTGCAGCGGACGTTGCAGCAGTTCTTCGCCCAGCGAGCCCGTGCCCGCGGCCAGCGGCAGAGCGACGTGACCGTCATCGGCTCGACCGACGGCAACGTGCTCATCACGACGGCGGGTGAGGAGGACATGTCGCTGCTGCAGGACATGGTCGCCCAGATCGACCAGCCAGACCTGCCCGAGGGACGCAGCATCGAGGTGTTCTCGCTGCGTTCGATGGATCCGCGCGAGGCCAGCGAGGCCATCCGCAGCATGATCCCCAGCAGCGGCCGCGAGGACGCGATCCGCGTGACGGCCCAGCCCAGCCGCAACGCGATCATCGTGTCGGCCCAGGACGAGCAGTTCCCGCTGATCGAGGCCTTGCTCGAGAAGCTCGACACCGACGCCGCGCTGCCGTTCGTGAGCGTGCAGCTCACCGAGGCCCGCGCGACGCAGGTCGCCCAGGACCTCCGCAGCGCCCTGCCCGACGGCATGAACGTCGAGCTGACCGCCGTCGATCGCACGAACACGGTCATCATCTCGGGCGGCAACGAGGAGTCGGTCGCCTGGGTGCGCGAGCAGATTGCCCAGTTCGACGTCGCCAGCGCCCCGCCGGCCACCGAGTTCCGCCGCGTGCAGCTCGAACACGCCCGTGCGGTCGACGTCTGGCTCACGCTCCGCGAGGCCGTGCGCGCCCAGCCGCGCCAGCAGGGCGAGTCGGTGCCCGGGGTCGACTACGTCGACAGCCAGAACGTCGTGACGCTCACCGCCGAGCCCGACGAGATGCGGCAGCTCCTGCAGATCATCGAGGAGCTCGACGTCGAGACCGGCGGCGAGCGGCAGACGCAGTTCATCAAGCTGCGATTCGCCGAAGCGAACCTCGTGGCAGAGGCGCTCAAGCTCTTTTATGGCCCGCGCGCGATCGAGGCCAAGAACCAAGCGGCCCGCGACGTGAGCATCCTGAGCGACGCGGTCACCAACACGCTCATCATCGCCGCGGGCGAAGAGCAGTGGGAGGGCATCGGCAACCTGCTCGACCAGTTCGACACCGAGGCATATTCGACCGGCCGCCAGCTCCGGGTGATTCCACTGAACAACGCCGACGCCCGTAGCGTGGCCGACGCGCTCAACGAGGGCTTCCGGGCCCCGCTCGAGCAGCAGATCCAGCGAGAGCAGGCGCGACGCCAGGGCAACCAGCAGGGCGACCGCCGCCAGACTTCGCCCGACCTGCCCACCGTGCTGATCGATCCGGGCGAGACGCCCGTGGTGTCGGCCGAGGTCGAGACCAATTCGCTCATCGTGTTCGCCAACGTGCAGGACCTGGAGCGCATCGAGACCATCGCCAAGTCGCTCGACGGCGAGGGCGCCAGCCGGCTGCCCGACGCGCGGGTCATCGCGCTCCAGTCGGGCCGGGCCTCGCGCATCGCCCAGGCCGTGCAGCGTATCTTCATCGATCCGCTCGGCCGCCGCGGCCCACGCACGCCGGTGGTCTACGGCGACGACGCGAGCAACATGGTGGTGTTCCGTGGCTCCGAAGCCGAGTTCACCCAGGTCCGAGCGCTCGTGCAGACGCTCGAAGCCGAGGGCTCGTCGGCCGACGTCCGGGTGCGGACGCTCGTGGTTAAGGGCATTCCGGCGGTCCGCATGCGCGAGACGCTGCTCAACGCCTTCCGCGTTCGGGCGCAGCAGCTCAACGAGGGTCTGGGCATCGAGGTCGACCGCGACAGCAATGCCCTGGTCATCGCCGCCAGCGAGCGCTTGTTCGAGGAGATGAAGGAGGTCGTCGACACGCTCCAGGCCGAGTTGCTCGGCGATGAAGGAGTCCTCGAGGGCCTCGACCCGGCCGGCCCGATGGGCCTGGGCCAGTCCATCCGCATCATCGAGCTCGCCTCGCAGACGCCCGCGCAGGTGGTGCAGCTCGCCGACCAGCTCGGGCTCACCAGGCCGACCCAAGCCGACCGCCCGGGCCTGGTCAGCGAGCCGGTCAGCATCGTGCCCCTGCCGACGCGCAGCGCGGTGGCGGTCGTCGCTGGTTCCGCCGATGCGGACCGCGTCGAGCAGCTCGTCCGCGCGATCGATCAGGGTGACGTCGTTGATCCACAGTCGGTCGCGATGATCCGCCTGAAGACAGCCTCGGCGGACCAGGTCGCGCGCGTCGTCCGCGAGATGCTGGCGCCACAAGCCGAGCAGAACCAGTCGGCGACGGCGCGGGCCCTCGCCGAACAGGTGCGCCGGCGTCGCCTCGGCACGGGCGAGGGTGGCCCCGAATTCGACCTGGAAGTCCCCGTCCAACTCGGCGTTGACGCGGGATCGAACTCGTTGTTGATCGCCTCGTCGCCGGCGAACGTTGCGGCGATCGAGCAACTCGTCGCCACGCTCGACACGCTGCCGGTGGGCGAGGCCGTGGTTGCCCGCATCTTCGCGCTGAGCAACGCCGATGCCGGCCGCATCCGCACGATCATCGACGGCCTGTTCCGCGAGGGCGAGGCCATCCGCCGCGTGCCCGGTACGCAGCGCCAGGGCGTGCCCACGACGGCGACGGGCCAGGCGCTGGCCGGCGACGTCGCCATCGAAGTCGACGCACGCACGAACTCGCTCATCGTCGTCGGACGCGAGGACGGCGTTGCCTTCGTTGAAGTCTTGCTGGCGGACCTCGATAGCGAGGAGTCCGTCGGCTGGATCGAGCCGACGCTCATCACCCTCGAGCACGCGGACGCGACCGACGTGGCCGACCTCATCCGCGAGACGCTCGTCGACGGCGTGTCCGATGCGCCCCAGGCCGCGGGCCTGCGCGAGCAGGTCGGGCGCCTCCGGCTCGTCCAGCACGGGAAGGACCCGCTCGAAGCGGGAGCCCGGCTCGACAGCGACCTCTTCGGCACGCTTAGCGGCTTGACCATCCTACCCGAGCCAACGGGCAACCGGCTGATCGTGGTTGCAAGCCCGGCCAACCTGCGCATCGTGCAGGAGCTCGTCAAGATGCTCGACGTCGAGTCGGCGGCGGCCAGCAACCAGGTCCGCTTCTTCGCGCTCGAGCGCGCGTCGGCCGATCGCGTGGCCGACCTGGTCGAGGAGATCTTCGACGATCGTCGCCGCGTCGGCATCGATCGCGAAGAGGACGCCGTCCTCGTCCAGCCCGACCTTCGCACCAACACGCTCGTCGTGTCGACCAGCCCGCGCAGCTTCGCCGTGCTGGAAGACCTGGTGCAACGTCTCGACCGCGACGAGGGCCGCGTAACGGTCGGCCTGCACACCATCGACGTCGTCGGCGCGGATGCCGAGCAGCTCGCCCCGCGGATCGAGCGCCTGATGCGTGACCGCATCGAAGCAGCGACGCGCGGCGGACGCTCCGAGTCGGCCCAGGACGTCTTCTCCATCGAGCCCAGCCGATCGACCAACCAGCTGCTCGTCGTCTCGAGCGAGGAGAACCTGGAGGTCGTGCGCGGCCTGGTCGAGAGCCTCTCGAAGGAAGAGCAGCGGCTCAGCGACGCGGCCGAGATCGCGCTCATCGGTCTCGAGCGCGGTACGGCCTCGAGCATCGTCGAGTCGATCCGCACGCTCTACGTCGACCCCGAGAACGACAAGCGCGGCGACAACGCCGTGAGCGTCGTGGCCGAGGATCGCACGAACTCGATCGTCGTCAGCGGCACGGCCAACGACATCACGAAGGTGCGCGACCTCGTGCAGCGCCTCGACGTTGCCGAGGTCTTCCGCCAGCGGCTGCTGCAGCGGGTCGAGCTGGACAGCGCCGATGCTCGCGAAGTGGTCCAGTTGCTCGAGAACCTGCTCTCGGGCCGGAGCGTCGGCGGGCAGCCGGGCGAGTCGGCCTCGATCATCGAGTTCCGCCGCCAGATCCGCGACGAGATGGGCAACGGGCAGGGCGAGTACGCCATCACCCGCGCCACCATCGACGAGTCGGTGCGACGGCAGATCACCATCGAGGCCGACGAGCGCACCAACGCCGTCACCATCATCAGCCCGCCCGAGGTCATGGACCTGATCCTCGGGTTCATCGACGAGGTCGACCGCAGCGAGGTCGACGACCGCATCCTCAAGTACTTCCGGCTGCAGAACGCCGATGCGGAGCAGATGGCCGTCGTGCTGCAGGAGCTCTTCAGCCTGCAGCGGCAGGGCGACCAGCTCATCCTCGTGCCCTCGCGCCGCCTGAACGAGAATCCCGACCAACCGTTCGAGCCGCAGCTCACGCCCGTCTCGACCGAGCGCGAGCGGCTGGCGATCACGATCGACTATCGCACCAACACGCTCATCGTCTCGGCGACTAAGGAATATGTCGACCTGGTGACAGACGTCATCGACCGCCTCGACTCCATCCAGGCAACCGAGCGGGAGGAGGTCGTCTACTCGTTGCAGAACGCCCAGGCCAACGAGGTCGAGCAGGTGCTGCAGGGCTACTTCCAGACGCAGGCCGACCGGCTGCGTCAGCTCATCAGCGACGAGGGCAGCGAGTCGCTCAGCCGCGTGCTCGACCGCGAGGTCATCGTGGTGGGGGACCCGACGAGCAACAAGGTCATCGTGTCGGCCTCGCCGCGGTACATTAGCACGGTAAACGACATCGTCAGCGAGCTCGACGCCGCGCCGCCGCAGGTGCTGGTGCAGGCGCTGATCGCCGAGGTGACGCTCGACGAGAACGCCAGTTGGGGCCTGGACTTCGACGTGTTCGACTTCGGCGGCGACATGTTCGACTTTGGCATGAGCGCTGCGGGCACGGGCGTTGCCACGGCCGTCGGCTTGCCGAACCTCTCGCTCACGTCGTCCGACTTCGGGCTGGCCGTGCGAGCACTCGAGGGCCAGGGCCGGCTCGAGGTCCTGTCGAGGCCGGTCATCCAGATCAACAACAACGAGTCGGGCAACATCCTGGTAGGTGAAGACATCGCTATCATCGAGAGCGTCGACACGTTCGAGAACGGCCGGACGCAGGCCAACGTCACCCGCCGCAACGTCGGCATCGAGATGCTCGTCCGTCCGTCGATCAGCTCCGATGGATTCGTCCGGATGGAGATCCAACCGGAAATATCTTCGCTCTCGAGCCAGCAGACGCAGATCAGCGAGAACTTCGCCGCTCCGATCATCAACACCCGCGAGGTTCAGACCACCGTCACCGTGCGCAACGGCGAGACCGTGGTCATCGGCGGATTGATCCAGGCATTCAACGACAACCGCAACACCAGCGTGCCGCTCTTCGGCGATCTGCCGGGCGTCGGCTGGCTCTTCCGCACCCGGGAACGGACGAATCGGCGGACCGAATTGCTCGTGGTACTCACGCCGCGGATCATTCCCGGCGGGCGTGTCGGCGTCGTCGAAGCCCGGCGCGTGACGGGCAGCGAGATGTTCCGCCACACCGGTGCATCGAGCAAGATGATCGAGCGATCGGACGTCTCGGGCCTGTCGTTCGAGCAGTTCGATCCCAAGTACTTTCCCGAAGAAATCCTGATCGACGAGGGCACGATGGGACCGCACACCGAGCCGTACTCGACGTATCCTGCGCTGCGTCCTACCGATCCCGACGAGCCGACTGATCCGGAGCAGCCCAAGTGAGCAGAGTCGCCCGCGTTGCCCTCGTTTCGTGCATCGTTGCGACGATCGTGCTGGCAGCGGGCGCTGGTTCGGGCTGCGTGAGCGACGGCCCGCCGATCAAGAAGTTCGCCCCGCCGCCCGACGACGTGATGCCCCGTCGCATCATCGTCATGAAGCGCGGCGAGTTCGATCAGGACCTGGACAGCTACATCGACGGCGTCCTGGTTGAGGCCTACCTCCTCAACAACGACCGCACGGGTGAGGGTGCCGACCAGCCATTCCTGCGCGACGGAACCCTGAAGTTCAGGCTGTTCGACGCCGACGGCACGCTGTTCTGCGAGGGCGAGTTCTCGCCTGCGGTCATGGCGCGATCCGAATCGGATGCCCTGCTGGGCCCGGGGTACGCGCTTCAGATCATGTTCGGCCCCCGTGGCTACGACGACGTGCGAGATCGGATGGCGGCCCGGATGGACTTCGAGTTCACGCCCTCGGCCGCACCCGAACAAAAAGCGTTCGGCTCGACACAGGTCCGCTTGGGCCCCATGTTCTAGCCGAGGTGCTTTCCGATCGTCGAGCCTCGGCGAGCTTAAGCCCTTAGCGCAATCTTCACGTGTTCTTCGGTTGCCGTGAATGCCCCGATCTGGGGGCCCTGCTTCCATTTGGCTCGAAACACAAGCCGCCCCGAACGCTGCGGGCGAAGGAGATTCCAGCATGGCAACGACGTTTCGCAAATGGACCGTGGGCTTGACCGCCGTGGCTGGCGCTTCGGTGCTCATGGCCGCCGGCCCCGAGATCGACAGCCAGCTGCCCACCTATCGCCCCGTGAGCGGCGTGTCGGGCAACATCAAGAGCATCGGTTCGGACACCATGAACAACCTCATGACCCTCTGGGGCGAGGAATTCAAGGCGTTCTACCCGGCCGTGCAGATCGAGGTCGAGGGCAAGGGCAGCTCGACCGCGCCCCCCGCGCTCATGGAGGGCCAAGCCCAGTTCGGCCCGATGAGCCGCGCCATGAAGTCGTCCGAGGTCGACGAGTTCGAGAAGCGCTTCGGCTACAAGCCCGTCGCGCTCCGCACCGCCATCGACGCCCTGGCCGTGTTCGTGCACAAGGACTGCCCGCTGGACGAGATCTCGATCCAGCAGCTCACTGACGTCTTCTCGGTCTCGGGTGAGAACATGACCTGGGGCGACCTGGGCGTGACCGACCGCAGTTGGGCCAACCGCCCGATCAGCCTGTACGGCCGCAACTCGGCCTCGGGCACCTACGGCTACTTCAAGAAGGTCGCCCTGCAGGGCAACGACTACAAGAACACCGTCAAGGAGCAGCCCGGCTCGTCGGCCGTGGTCCAGGGCATTGCCACGGATCGCTTTGCCATGGGCTACTCGGGCGTGGGCTACGCCACTGCGGGCGTCAAGATGCTCGAAGTCTCGCTCGACGGCGGCGAGGCCTTTGCCCCGGTCGCCGAGTTCGCCAACTCGGGCGAGTACCCGCTGGCCCGCTTCCTGTACCTCTACGTGAACGCCGACCCGGTGAAGGGCATCGATGACCCGATCCGCGCCGAGTTCATCAAGCTCATCTTCAGCAAGCAGGGCCAGGAAGTCGTCCTCAAGGACGGCTACTTCCCCGTGTCGGCCAACGTGGCCCGCGCGGACCTCAAGGCCTGCAAGCTCAACCCCAACTTCTGATCGACGATTGACCCCTACCGGTTGATCCGAGAACCCGATGCCCCAAGCCTTCGCGGGTTTGCGAGGCATCTTTCTCTTTTCTGAATCCGTCCGCTGTCGCCGTCCGCCGAGCACCGAATGCCAGCGAGCAAGAGCCCAAGGCCCAAGAGAAGCGCGCATTCGGGCAACCGCCCGGTCCGCCGCCGCGTGGTCTTGATGGACCAGATCTCGGGCTACGTCATCCACACGGGTGGCGCGTTGGTGCTCGTTGCGGTCCTGGGCATCTGCGTCTACCTCGCCTACGTCGTCATCCCGCTGTTCTCACGCGGCGAGATCGGCGAGCGGCTCAGCAGCGACACGCCCATGAAGGCCGGCGTGCCCGTGATCGATCCCTACGGCCGGGGCGCCGCGTTCGTGTCGAAGGAGGGCGGCATCCAGCCCTTTGCGCTCGCGACCGGCGAGCCGCTGGCCGAGCCGCTCTCGCTCTCGCCCGATCAGACGCCCTCGGCGCTCTCGGTCGTGCGCAACGGCGAGCTCGTCGCCGCGGGCTACGCCGACGGCACGGTCCGACTGGGAAGCATTACCTTCGACGAGCAGATCCTCGTCACCCAGCCGCCAAGCCCCGACCAGACCTTCTGGGCCGCCGACGGCGCGCTCTACGAGATGGTCACGCCCGAGCGGGCGCGGCGGTCACAGGTGCAGATCGAGCTGGGGGACCCCGTCGAGCTGAGCGAGGGCGAGGGCGGCGTCGTTCGCATCGACTACAACGTCGACCCCACGGGCCGCACGGTGCTACTCGTCGCCCGGGCCGACGGCACCGTGCTGGTCAACACCGTGCGGACCATCCGGCCCCTCGGCGGCGGCCCGCCCCGCACGCGGCTGCGCTCGACGTCGTTCGAGATGGATCCCGACTCGTTCGAGCGATGGCTGTTCGTGACGTCCGATGCCGACCACGCGCTGTGCGTCGGCGAGGACGGCGAGGTCCGCCGATTCAGCAGAACGGACGATGGGTTCGAGCTCGCCGAGACGATCGTCGCGGTCAACGACGGCCAGCGCGTGACCGCGGCCACGATGATCCTGGGCGGCCGGACGCTCTTGCTGGGCGACGACGCCGGCACGATCTACGCGTGGCACGTCGCGACGGGCGAGCTCGCCGGCGTCGCCGGCGTGCAGCAACTCGTCATGGCGCACGAGTTCGCCGGTTCGGACGCGCCCATCGTCGACATCGCCCCGAGCCAGCGTGACCGCTCGATCGTGATCCTGGGCAGCAACGGCAACGTCCGCGTCCGCCACGTGACGAGCGAGAAGATCGTCGCCGACTTCGAGACGGGCCTCGAGAACCCGATCCACGCGCGGCTCGCGCCCAAGAACGATGGCGTCTTCGTGCTCGACGCGTCGGGGCTGGGCGTCATGCGGGCCCTCGAGCCGGGCTACCCGGAGTTCTCCTTCAAGGCCCTGTTTGGCAAGGTGCACTACGAGGGCCAGTACGAGCCGGAGTTCGTCTACCAGTCGTCTTCGGGCGACGATGCCGCGGAGATCAAGCTCAGCATCATGCCGCTGATCTTCGGTTCGCTCAAGGCAACCATCTTCGCGATGCTGTTCGCCGTGCCGATGGGCGTGCTGGCGGCGGTGTATACGAGCGAGTTCCTCAGCCCGAACGTGCGGAAGGTCGTCAAGCCCGGCGTCGAGATGATGGCCTCGCTTCCGTCGGTGGTGCTGGGCTTCGTCGCGGCGATCGTGGTGGCGCCGTACGTGCGAGACGTGCTGCCCAGCGTGCTGGTGGGCTTCGCCACGGTGCCGATCGCCGTGCTGCTCATGGCCCACCTGTGGCAGATGCTGCCGACGTACTGGCGCAAGCGCCTGAGCGCCTGGCAGCACATGGTGCTCATCCTGCTCACGTGCGGCGTCGGCGCGCTCGTCGCGTTCGGCATCGGGCCGACGATGGAACGCCTCCTGTTCGCACCGCCCGAGGGCGTCGCGCAGGGCGTGCCGGTCGACATCCGCCGCTGGCTTTCGAGCGAGTACGGCCAGGCCTGGCCCGGCTGGTTCGTCGTGATGATCGCGCCCGTCGCCATCACGCTGGCCGTGCTGCAGTCGATGTTCCTAGGCCGGCGGCTCGATCGGGCCGTGGCGGGCAAGTCTGATCTGAGCATCGCGAACATCATGCTCGGCCGCTTTTTCGCGATGCTGGGCCTGACGATCGTGCTGGCCCTGGGCCTGGCGCACCTGCTGCAGGCGCTCGGCTTCGATCCGCGCGACAGCATCTTCGGGCCGTTCTCGCCGCGCAACACGCTGGTCGTCTCGATGATCATGGGCTTCGCGGTCATCCCGATCATCTACACGATCTCGGAAGACTCGCTCCAGGCCGTCCCCGATTCGCTGCGGACCGCCTCGCTCGGCGCGGGCGCGACGCCCTGGCAGACGGCGATGCGCATCGTCATCCCAGTCGCGGGCTCGGGCATCTTCTCGGCGTGCATGATCGGCTTCGGGCGCGCCGCGGGCGAGACCATGATCGTCCTGATGGCCACCGGCAACACGCCCGAGATGAGCTGGAACGTCTTCGGCGGCTTCCGCACGCTGTCGGCCAACATCGCCGTCGAGCTGCCCGAAGCTCCGATGGGCAGCACGCACTACCGGGTGCTGTTCCTGTGCGGCTTCGTGCTGTTCCTGATGACCTTCGCGGTGAACACGGCCGCCGAGGTCGTCCGCCAGATCGTGCGTGGAAGGACGGCCGGGCTATGAGCGACGATCGTCCGGACAACGTCGATCAGCCGCAGGACTTCGCCGGCGTCCCAGCGAGGCCGATGCCCGGGGGTGGCGCAGTTCCGACGAACAAGCCCGCCACCATCGAGCGGCGGTCGACGCCGCCGAGCGCGCTGGGCGAGCCGATGATCTGGCTCACGGGCGCCGCGCTCGTGGTCTCGCTGGTCATGATCGTGGGCCTGGTGGCGATGATCGTGACCCAGGGCCTGACGACGTTCTGGCCGCGCCCCATCGAGCGCGTCACGCTCAACGACGGCACCGTCTTCCTGGGCGTGCCCACCGATACCGAGGCCGACCCCGCCAAGACGCTCTACCGCACCGGCAACCGCGACATTGGCACCGAGCCATTCCGCTGGGTACCCGAGAGCGACGTTGTCGAGGTCGAGCGCCCGCAGTACGCCGTCATGCTCGAACGCGAGGCGTGGAGCGTCTGGATGGGCGTGCCCGAGAAGGCGATCGAGATCGCCGAGGACGGCGAGCCAACGGTCGTCGCCGAGGGGCCCGAGGCCGTCATGGCCTTCATCGAGGAGAACCACGGCGAGGCCCGCGAGCGGTACAAGGAGATCGAGGGCCTCAAGAAGCACGGCCTGGGCGGCATCAACCAGCGCATCGAGGCGCTCCGCCTGAGCGTCCGCGAGGCCGAGATCGCCGCGACGAGGACTGATCGGCCGGCCGACTCGTTCGGCATGCCGGTGTTCGCGGGCGTCGTGGTGCTGGGCCTGGGCGCCTTCGGCTTCGCGTGGTGGGTCGGCAGAGACCACGGACCGAGCGACACCCCGCGGCTCGGCGGCCCGAGCAAGCCCGTGCGTCTTGCCCGCATGGCCGCGGTCGCGGTCGGCGTCACGCTGCTGCTGGCCGCGTGGCTGCACGCGCCGTGGCAGAACCGCGTGATCACCGACGAGCGGCTGGCAGAGATCCTCACCGCCGCGACCGAGCGCGAGGCCGAGCTGCAGGCCCGCTACGACGACGTACTGGCTCGCATCGCCGATCTCGAGGTCGAGGACGAGCGGCTGCGGCTCGAGGTCGTCGATCCGCGGACGGGCCGGTTCGCCCCGGCGCGGCAGATCGAGCCAGACAATCCCATGCGGCTCTCGCAGATCGTCCGGGTCGTCGACGCCAACGACATGGGCCTGGGTGACAAGGTCGGCGTCTTCCTGTCGCGCTGGTGGGAGTTCCTGGCCCATCCGCCGCGCGAGGCCAACACTGAGGGCGGCGTGTTCCCGGTCATCGTGGGCACGGTCATGCTCACGCTGCTGCTGACCATCACGGTGACGCCGCTGGGGGTGATCGCCGCGCTGTACCTTCGCGAGTATGCGCCCCAGGGCGTCGTGACGAGCACCATCCGCATCGCGGTGAATAACCTCGCCGGCGTGCCGAGCATCGTGTACGGCGTGTTCGGGCTTGGCTTCTTCTGCTATACGGTGGGCAAGTACGTGGACGTCGGCAGCGATCCCTCGCTGCGCCTGCCCGCGCCGTGGTGGTGGGTGGTGCTGGGCGGCACGGTGCTCGCGCTCGTCGCCGCGTACGCATCATCGGTGTGGTCGAAGCCGATTCCGGGCAAGGAAGAGTCGACACGCAACATTGCGTTGAAGTGGGTCTCACGGATCTTGTGGCTGTCGGTCTTCATCTCGGCCGCGGTGCTCGTGGTGCGCACGCCGTACTTCACCGGCTTCTTCGAGGCCCGTGCCGCGGACGGATCGCCCACGTTCGGCTCGCGCGGCATGCTCTGGGCCGCCCTGACGCTGGCGCTGCTCACCCTGCCCGTCGTCATCGTGTCGACCGAAGAAGCCATCGCCGCCGTGCCCAATTCGATGCGCGAGGGCAGCTACGGCTGCGGGGCCAGCAAGTGGCAGACGATGCGGCGGATCGTGCTGCCCGGGGCCATGCCCGGCATCCTGACCGGTGCCATCCTGGCGATGGCGCGCGGGGCGGGCGAGGTGGCGCCCTTGATGCTCGTGGGCGCGGTGAAGCTCAACGAAGACCTGCCCATCAGCACCAACGCCCCGTTCCTGCACCTCGACCGCAGCTTCATGCACCTGGGCTTCCACATCTACGACCTGGGCTTCCAGAGCCCCGACAGCCAGGCCGCCCGGCCGCTGGTGTGGACGACCACGCTGCTCTTGCTGGTCATCGTCGTCAGCCTGAACCTCGTTGCCATCATCATCCGGGCTCGCCTACGGGCCCGCCTGACCGGATAAACGGTGAACCCATGTCCTACGCTACCACCCCGATGACCAGCCCGGCCGATGATCCCAGGCAGCAATCTCCCGCGAGGGGCGATGGCATGCCGTCGGTGGCCGACCGGGACCAGTCCCAGGCCGAATCGACCGGCGTGTACCGCGTCATCGAGGCCATCCGCCGCGGCGAATCGGTCGACCCGGCCCTGCACGCCGAGATGGACGGCATGGAGGGCGTGATCGACATCGACACGTTCAACCTCTACTACGGCCCCACCCGCGCCCTCTTCGACATCTCGATGGCCATCCCCAAGGGCAAGGTGACCGCCCTCATCGGTCCCTCGGGCTGCGGCAAGAGCACGCTGCTCCGCTCGATCAACCGCATGAACGACCTCATCGCCGGGGTGCGGGTCGAGGGCGAGATGAGCCTGAGCGGCTCGCCCATCTACGCGCCGCACGTCGACGTCATCGGCCTGCGCAAGCGCCTGGGCATGGTCTTCCAGAAGCCCAACCCCTTCCCCATGTCGATCTACGAGAACGTGGTCTACCCGCTGCGCATCGACGGCGAGAACCGCCGCAGCGTGCTCGATGAGGCGTGCGAGCGGGCCCTCCGCTCGGCGGCCATCTGGGACGAGGCCAAGGACCGCCTCAAGCAGAGCGCCCTGGGCCTCTCGGGCGGCCAGCAGCAGCGCCTGTGCATCGCCCGCGCCGTGGTCGCCGACCCCGAGGTCCTGCTGCTCGACGAGCCGTGTAGTGCCCTCGACCCCATCGCCACGCTGCGCATCGAAGAGCTGATCCAGGAGATCGCCGAGCGCTACACGGTGCTCATCGTGACCCACAACATGCAGCAGGCCATGCGCGTGAGCGACTACACGGCCTTCATGTACCTGGGCCGCCTGGTCGAGTACGGCCCCACGAGCGGCATCTTCCGCCGGCCGATCTTGACCGAGACGGAGGAGTACGTGACGGGTCGGTTCGGCTGAGACGGCAATCGAGACCACGTGAGGGCTCTGGCAAACGGCTTGCGCCGTGCGCCGAGATCGTCTTGCATCGAGGCCTGGAATCGGTCACAATTTGGGCATGAGGACGAATCGAGCCATGGCCTTGGCGTGCGTGTTGGGCGGAGTGACGCAGCACGCCCTTGCCCAGTGCGATCCTCAGGTGTTGGTGCCACCACCGCACGACACGATCAGCAGCTTTGGCAACGCCGTGGCCCTCGCAGGCCAGCAGGCGATCATCGCGGACTTCCAAGCGCCCACGCTCTGCACCGAGCCGTTCGGGTGTGCGACTGGTGCGGTGTACGTCTACCTATGGAATGAAGCCACGGGCCTTTGGGAGGGCACCCAGACCATCGTGCCGCCGGAAGCCGCGTTCGGCGACGGGTTCGGGACGTCGATGTCGGTGGATGGCACGCGCCTG